>NZ_JAYRUC010000009.1:0-192458 GCF_041919235.1 Pandoraea sp. | reverse complement strand
TTGCCGAACTGCTCAAGCAGCTCGGCGGGGATCGTCGGCAGCTCTGCCGGTGGGGTTTTGGGTTTGCGAGGCATCGTCACTCCTTGGCGACATGTTATGCCTCAAACACGAAATTTCCGACAGGCCCGAATCCCCGGACACAGTCCCCCACGTAAAATAGCAGGCAGGCATAGGACTGTGTTTTTGACTAACAAGAAGCAAGCAGTGATGGAAGTATTGACCGGGCGCGGAGCGACAACTACGGTGACAAACACCGCCCGGATATCAGCCCGCGCCACCGCCCGCTCAGACGCCATCAGTAGATCTCCGGCACGACCATTTGGTCCGGCACCGGGTGACGTATGTAGTCTTCGCTGCGCGCGCGCTCTGGCAGTACCACTTGCGAACGCTCCACGTCGTGATAGGGCAATTGCGAGAGCAGATGATGCATGCAGTTCAGCCGCGCACGCTTCTTGTCATCGGCTTGCACGACCCACCACGGGGCTTCCGGAATGTGGGTGCGCTCGATCATTACTTCCTTGGCGCGCGTATAGCTCTCCCATCGACGGCGACTCTCGAGGTCCATCGGACTGAGTTTCCATTGCTTGAGTGGATCTTGAATCCGTGCGAGAAAGCGCGCCTCTTGCTCATCGTCCGAGATCGAGAACCAGTACTTCACAATCTGAATACCGCTGCGCACGAGCATCTTTTCGAACTCGGGTACCGAGCGGAAAAATTCTTCGTACTCATTCTCGGTACAGAACCCCATGACGTGTTCCACGCCAGCGCGGTTATACCAGCTACGGTCGAACAGCACGATTTCGCCGGCAGCGGGCAGATGCTGGACGTAACGCTGGAAATACCACTGCGTGCGTTCGCGGTCGTTGGGGGCGGGCAGGGCAGCCACCCGGCACACACGAGGGTTCAGCCGCTGCGTAATGCGCTTGATCGCGCCGCCTTTGCCGGCCGCATCGCGACCCTCGAAGATCACCACGAGCCGGTGACGGCTGCGGATCACCCAGTCCTGCAATTTGACGAGCTCGCCCTGCAGCCGAAACAGCTCGCGAAAATAGTGCAAGCGATCGTTGCGGGCCGCCTCGGTCAGGTCGTTCAGGCCCGGCAGCCGCAGATCGTCGATCTCCATCTCGATCTCTTCGTCGTAGCTGTCGATCAGATCATCTTGGAGTCGACGCGCAAGCGTGGCGTCGTGGTCAGCGTCGGAATCGAATTGGGTCATGGCGACGATCTCTTACGGGCCAAAAAACACAAAAGGCACCCGTGCAGCATGGGTGACGGTGGGCCGACACACTGCGTCGTATCGCCTGCATGGCGCGCCCGGGAATGCATCAAAGTATGCGACGATTTTATGACACCCGCATGGCGTTGACGAGTGTGGGGCAGCGGAGTTCCCGTCGAGCCCCGGCCCGTGGGCGACGGCGGCGTTCGCCAGGTGTGCACGGGTGGTGAGAATTGTCACAAAAAAGCCATATGACAAGGCCATGATGATGGGTCGCGCCGCGCTGCGGTCCATGCTGTTTCCCATGTTTGCTCAGACATCGCGCGCATGTTCGCCGACCTTGTTCACAACGCGTATGGCTGCGATCAGGCCGGCCTGATCTACGGCTATCGATTTACCGACAGCGCGCCGCCCGAACCGCTCGATTCGGGCGACGCGCTCGCGTGGCTGGCGCAAGGCGAACGGGCGCAGGGCTTCCTCTGGCTGCATTTCAACTTCGCACACGCCGCGTGCGAGAAGTGGCTCCATCAGCACCTGCAACTGCCGGACGAGTTCTACGAAAGTCTGAGCGAGGGTTCGCGCTCCACGCGCATCGAACATTCCGACGACTGGCTGCTCGCCGTCATCAACGATGTGATCTTCGCATTCGACATTGCGCAGTCGGAAATTTCAACGCTGCGGGTCGCCGCCAATGCCAGACTACTGGTCACCGGTCGCGTGAAGCCGTTGCGATCGATCGACAAGTTGCGCGCGTCGGTCAAACGCGGCGACGCCTTCCGCTCGCCGCTGGCGCTGCTGGTGCATCTGTTTCGCGATCAGGCCGATGTGCTGGAACGCATTGTGCGAGAAACGAGCCGGCGTGTGGATACGGTTGAAGACCGGTTGCTGCAGCAGCGTATCGAGAGCAATCGTGTGGATCTCGGTTCACTGCGCCGCGTGCTCGTGCGGTTGCAGCGTCTGCTGGCGCCGGAGCCGGCCGCGCTCTTCCGACTGCTGAGCCGCCCACCGGTCTGGGGGCATGCCGAAGACGTGCAGGAGTTTCGTCAGGCGACGGAAGAGTTCGCGGTGGTGCTCAGTGACTTGTCCGCGTTGCTCGAGCGAATCAAGCTGCTGCAGGAGGAGATTGCCGCAATGGTCAGCGAGCGCACCGATCGCACGATCTACACTCTGACAGTCGTGACGGTGCTTGCGCTTCCCATCAACATCGTGGCGGGGTTCTTCGGCATGAACGTCGGCGGCATCCCGCTCGCGGATCACCCGCACGGCTTCTGGGTACTCGTGGCCATCGTTGCCACAGGGACGGCCGCCGCCGGTTGGTGGGCGTTCCGGCGGCGCCCCGAATGACACGGCGTCAAGTCCGATGCCATCGTCACGATGGGCGACTCAAGGCGTGCCCTGTGCGGTCTGAATCATTTCCAGTCGTTGCCGGACGGGGCGCGGAATCCGGCTTTCCCGACGTATAACGCGAGCGCTTCGTCCTGATCGTCAACCGGCAAGCCCACTGCTCCGATACCTCGGTTCATAAGACCTCCCCGGTGAGTGGACGAACTGTCCCTTTCGCCGCGCGGTGGCGCTTCTCACCGCGCGACCACCGCGCGCCGCATCAATTCGACGAACCTGTCGGTGACCGCAGGTAACGTCCTTCCGCGCTTCTTCACGATCGCAATCGGCCGCGCAAACGCGGGATGGTCGACCGGCTTCACGACGAGTCCCGGCTCCGCACGTACCTCACGCGCCGTTTCCGGCAAGATCGTGATGCCGAGTCCGGCACGTACCATCGCGACGGCGGTCATCATGTACGTCGGCTCACATGCGATGTCGGGCGTCTTGCGCGTCTCGCACGTCTCGCGCGTTTCGCCGAGCGCCGCATCCACGACCGCGCGCACGCTCGTGCCCGGCGCGGTGAGCACCAACGGAGAGCGCACCAGATCGTCGAGCGTGACGCGGCGCTGCTTTGCCAGCGGATGCTCGCGCGGACACACGGCGACGAGCCGGTCCACGCCCGCATGCAGCACTTCGAGCATTGGATCGGACACCTCACCGCCCGTGAGGCCGACGTCGGCTTCCTCGTCGCGAACAAGCGTATTCACGGTGCTTGCCACCACGTCGCGAATGTCGAATGCGACGCGCGGCACCTCGCGCTTCATGACGATCACGAGTTCGGGCAGCACGCTCGCCGCGAACGTCGGCAGACACGCGATGCGAATCGTCCCGCGTTCCCCCTCACCCAGCGCACGCGCATCGCGCAATACGCATTCCATGTCGTGCAGTGACTTGCGCATCAGCGGCAGCAGTTCGCGTCCGGCCGGCGTGAGCGCAACGTTGCGACTGTTGCGATCGAACAGCCTCGTGCCGACCGCCTCCTCCAGCCTGCGTATCTGCACGGTCAACGCGGGCTGCGACAAATGCAGCCGCGCTGCCGCCCGCGTGAAGTTGCCCGCCTCGGCCACCGCCACCAGCGCGCGGATATCTCGAAGATTGAGATCCATTACGTTTGTCGATTGCTGCTATCAAATCATTTCAATTGTTTAATTGCTGGATCGAACATACGCTGGGCGCCATCAAAAAACAAGATTCGGAGACAAACTCATGCTTGCGCTATTGGGGCTCGCTACTATCGTCGTCCTGCTCGGGGCGATTCTCTCGAAACGCCTGTCGCCGCTCGTCGCGCTGATCATTGTGCCGATCGCGGCGTCGCTGATCGGGGGCTTTGGTCTATCGACGAGCAAGTTCGTCATCGATGGGCTGCGCGGCCTCGCGCCCGTCGTTGGCATGTTTGTTTTCGCCATTCTCTATTTCGGCACGATCACCGACGCGGGCACGCTGGACCCGATCATCGATCGAATTCTGCGCACCGTTGGCACGAAGCCGACCCGCATCGTGATGGGCACGGCGCTACTCGCGCTGCTCGTCCACCTCGACGGGTCCGGTGCCGTCTGCTTTCTGGTGACCGTCCCGGCGATGTTGCCGCTCTACGAGCGGCTCAACATGGACAAGCGGGTGCTGGCCGCAGCGGTATCGATGGCGGCGGGCATCAATTTCCTGCCGTGGACCGGTCCGGTGATCCGTGCGTCGGCATCGCTGCATCTGCCGATTTCAACGCTCTTCAACCCGCTGATTCCGGTGCAGTGCATCGGCATTGCATTCGTCTTTGCGATGGCGTACTGGCTGGGACGCCGAGAGGAAAAGCGCCTCGGTTACTCGCATGCCAACGGGGCGATTCCAATGCCGGAGCGAAAGCTGACGTCTGAGGAACAGGCGCTGCGCCGGCCGAAGAACTTCTGGTTCAACATCGTGCTGACGATCGCCGTGCTGGGCACGATGGTCGCCATGGGTGAGAAGATTCCTCCCGCGATCATGTTCATGGTGGGGCTGTGCATTGCGCTGATCGTCAATTATCCGAATGTCGACATGCAGCGTCAGCGCATCGACGCGCATGCGCGTGCCGCGCTGATGATGGCGGGCATTCTGCTCGCGGCCGGCGTGTTTACCGGCATCATGCAGGGCAGCGGCATGTTGACGGCGATGGCCAAGGCGGCGGTCGGCTTCGTACCACCGTCGATGGCGGGGCACATTCCGGTCGCGCTCGGCATCGTGTCGATGCCCCTGTCGATGCTCTTCGATCCCGACTCGTTCTACTTCGGCGTGCTGCCGGTGATCGCCGAGGTGGCGTCGCAGTTCGGGGTGTCGCCGGTGCACGTCGGACAGGCCGCGTTGCTCGGTCAGATGACGACCGGCTTTCCGGTGAGCCCGCTCACGCCCGCGACTTTTCTCGTCGTCGGCTTGTGCGGAATCGATCTTGCGGATCATCAGAAGTTCACGTTCCCGCTGCTGTTCGGCGCGTCGATCGTCATGACGATCGCGTGTGTCGTGCTGGGCGTGTTTCCGTGGTAACTGGAAGTGGTTGACGTCATGAATCAGACAGATGCATCGAGGCGCGTGAGGATTGGCGCGGGAGCGGGCTATTCCGGCGACCGGATCGAGCCCGCGGTTGAACTCGCAGCGCAGGGTGCGCTGGACTATCTCGTATTCGAATGCCTTGCGGAACGTACGGTCGCGATCGCGCAGCAGGCACGCCGCGACAATCCCGAACTCGGTTACGACCCGCTGCTCGAAGCGCGCATGCGCGCGGTACTGCCGGTCGCCGTGAAGCGCGGCGTGCGCATCATTTCGAACATGGGAGCCGCCAATCCCGTTGCTGCCGCGAGAAAGACTGCGCAGGTCGCACGCGAGCTGGGTTTGCACGGGCTGAGGATTGCCGCAGTGACCGGCGACGAAGTGCTCGATGCCGTGCTGCGTTCGCACCTGCGTTTCGAGGAAACCGGCGATGACGTGTGTGCGTATGCCGAGCGTATTGTGTCGGCGAACGCCTATCTCGGCGCATCGCCGATCGTCGACGCGCTGGCGGCAGGGGCGGATATCGTGCTCACCGGGCGTGTCGCCGATCCGTCGCTGTTCGCCGCGCCGCTCATCCACGAATTCGGCTGGCGCATGGATGACTGGAATCGGCTAGGGCAGGCGAGCGTCGTGGGGCATTTGCTCGAGTGCGCGGGGCAGGTGACAGGTGGCTATTTCGCCGATCCCGGCTACAAGGAAGTCGACGCTCTCGCGCGTCTGGGCTTCCCGATCGGCGAGGTGAGCGCCGACGGCAGCGTCGTCGTGACGAAGGTGGCGAATGCGGGCGGTGGCGTGACCGAGGCGACCTGCAAGGAACAACTGCTCTACGAGATCCACGATCCGAGCCGGTATATTCAGCCAGACGTCGTCGCGGACTTCACGCAAGTGCGCGTCGCCCAGGAGGCGAAAGACCGCGTGCGCGTGACGGGCGGACGCGGTCACGCGCGTACCGATACGCTGAAGGTCTCGGTCGCGTATGTCGACGGGTACATTGGCGAAGGACAGATTTCCTACGGCGGGCCGGGTGCGCTCGCGCGTGCGCGGCTCGCGCTGGAGATCGTACGCGAGCGCCTCGCCATCACGGGGGTCGACATGAGTGAAGTGCGCTTCGATCTGATCGGCGTGAATTCACTCTACGGCGATACGCTTGCCGCTTGCCACGAAGCACCCTGCGAAGTCCGCGTTCGTGTGGCCGGGCGCGTATCGAACCCGCATGACGCGGCACGCATTGGCAACGAGGTTGAAACCCTGTACACGAACGGACCGGCGGGCGGTGGCGGCGCGACCAAGGCGACGCGTGAAGTGCTTGCCGTGCAGTCCGTGCTGCTATCGAGAGCGCATGTGCGTCCGATCTTTCAATTCGTGGAGGCAGGCGATGAAACTGCGTGAGTTGGCCCATGGCCGCACCGGCGACAAAGGCAACACGCTGAACATCTCGGTCATCTGCTTCGATGCGAAGCATTTTGCTTATCTGCGAGACGTTTTGACGACTGAGCGCGTCAAAGCACATCTCGCCGATGTGGTCAAAGGCGAGGTGGTGCGTTACGAGTTGCCGCTGCTGGGGGCGTTCAATTTCGTGCTTGGCAGCGCACTCGGGGGCGGCGTGACACGCTCGTTGGCGCTCGATGCGCATGGCAAATCCATGAGCTCGGCGCTACTGGCCATGGAGGTCGGCGTGCCGCCCGAAGCAACGGCGCCGTGACGCGGCGACCTGGGGCGTCGGCGCGCGTTCGCGCGAGCAAAGCACGCCCCGACTCGCCGTGCTGCGACGGCCGTTCACCTCAGCCCGGGTACCCGGTCGATCGCTTCCAGTACATCCTCGGCACGAATCTCCCGCGTGCATTCGAACGCACGTGGGGTGCCGCGATGCCGCGGACACCAATGAAAGTCGTTGTGGTTGTAGCGTAGCGCGGGGTCGTGCCAGCAACCGGTGCAGACGTCGCGAGCGCTTACGCGGTAGGGGGTGGCGAACTCGTTGTGCGGCAGAGTGAAGCCGGAGATGAGTACGGTGGGGGTGCCCATTGTCCAGGCGAGCCATGACAGTCCGCTCGACAGGCCGATGAAGGCACTCGCATGCATGAGCCAGCGTGCGCGTTCGGTCAGCGGCAGGTCGCCGGTGGCATCGATGGCGCCTTCCGGGATCGACTGCCAAAAATCCCCGTGGCCATGCCGCGCTTTCTGATCGATGCACACGACCTGCATGCCGCGCTTGCTCAAGCCGGCCACAACGGCATTCCATCCATCCGGCCGGTTCCAGTACTTGCATTGCGCCGTGCTTTGCACGGCAATGCAGACATAGCGCGCCGAGATCGGCCGCGACACGTCGGGCAACGCCGTTTGCGCGCGTGCCTCGGAGTCGTCGACGCCGAGAATGTGGGCCGCCGTGCGATGCAGCCCGACCTCGCGGAAGTCGCGCGGCTGCTGGGTGCGCTCCAGGTCGTCGAAGAACAGGCCGACGTTGTAGGTCGCGTAATACTTGCGTCGCTCCACCTTGTCCTGGGCAACGAAATCCACGCCGGGATACGCCTCCCGGAATAACGCCGCCACCGCCGGTGTGACCACGCAGGCGAGCCGACAACTGTGTACCTCGGCAAAACGCAGGGCGTACGGTAACCAGCCGAGAACATCGCCCAGGGCCGCCAGGGGAAACTGGACCAGCACGTCCTGATCGCGGGCGTCGTAGCGGTGCTCGAACACCAGCACGTCGTTCAGCCAGATCGTGATGCCGTAGGGCACAAAGTACTTCGCCGGGCTGCGCACCACGCCCGAGGATATCGCGACGTCGGCAAGCGGGGTGTCGTCGCGCAGGTCGCTGATCCGCACGCGCCACGGCAGCGGCTGACCGAAGTCGGGAATGACCACGCGCGCACCGTCGTTGAAGTCGAAGCGCAGACCGGCTGGGCCGACCTGCGTCGGCAACAGGGCCGGCGCCAGAAAGATCGGGTGCGGCGAGGGCGCAAACGGCGTTACCGCCGGCGTCGGGCCAGCGGGGGCGGCGTGGGCTTGAAGCGGAGCAGGAGCGGCATCGTTCATGGACGATACCTTACGTCGGCCGTCACGCGGCCAATCCTGCGTGAAACGATCCGAAAAGGGGCTATTTCACGGAATTGCCCGGTTTTGTCGTTAGAAGACCTTTCGAGGCCTTTCCATGACGAATTCGCGAGGTGCGTGACGACGTGACAGCGAGCCGCCGAACGATGGCTTATGTCGCGACGGCCATCGTCTGGTATTGCGCGCGTAGCGCCTGCGTGAAAAGGCGATGCGTCTCGCGCGGGTTCTCACGGCGCGTGAACATCGCCACCGGCGACAGCGTCCAGGTCAGCGACCACGGCACGATGGCGACGCCCGCAACGCGCACCAGTTCTTCCGCAATGTCGGCGGGCAACAGCGACACAGCGCGTTCGCTGCTCGCGAGCAACTCTCCCGTGAGCCGAGACGAAAAGCTCTCGACGACAGGTACCGGCGGCACCACGCCGGCGTGCAGGAACAGGTCGGACAACTGGTCGCGCATTGGTGTGTTGGGCGCGCCCATCACCCAGTCGAGCTCGGCGAGTTGCGCCCACACGGGCGCGCTACGTCCGAGGCGGGCGGCCAGACGACGGCTGGCGACCACGCGCGGCATCTGGTGGTGCAGCACCTCGAACTGCACCTGCGTCAGGTCGACGCTGGCCGCTGCCCGGGCGATCACGACATCGAGCGTATGGTCGCGCAGTTGCGCCATCAGCGATTCGCTGGTGCCCTCGTGGAGCGTGACGGTCAGCCGTTGGGGTATCTGGGCGAGCGTTTGCTGAATGGCGGCGGCCAGTGTCGTGCCGGAGACGTAAGGAATCACGCCCACCTGCAGCCGTGCGGCGTGCCCGGCCATCACGGCTTCGATGTCGCGCGTCAGATGGTCCAGATCGTGCACCATGGCCTGCGCGCGGGCGAGGACGACGTCGCCCAGCGGGGTCGGCGTCATGCCGCGCGGCGTGCGGTCGAACAGCGCGCCGCCGAGCATGCTTTCCAGCTCCGCGAGGGCGCTCGTGACGGCCGGCTGGCTCGTCGCCATATGCTCGGCCACCCGCGTGAGCGAGCCGTGCTGCTGGATTTGCAGCAACAGCACGAGATGACGCATCTTGAGCCGCGTGGACAACCGCCTGACCACTTCCCCCGTATCGAATGGCACCGCCCCCATCTGTTCGCAATCCCCTGAAACCCCCGACGTTCGGGGCTTATAACGAAAACATGATGCCCCCATAGTAATTCAGAATCGCCCCCCGCTGGCGGCTGCCTAGAATGGCCTGACCTCCGATGCGCCTGGGCGGTAGCCGTCTCCAGAACGGTCCGCAGCGCAAACCGGAGCCGAGACATTCATCGAGGACGACACGCCATGCGCAACAGCAACGATCACCAGGCCGCCCTGGAGTATCACCAGTTCCCGACCCCGGGCAAAATCTCCGTGACGGCCAGCAAGCCGCTCGTCACGCAGCGCGATCTGGCACTCGCCTACACGCCGGGCGTCGCCATTCCGTGTCAGGAAATTGCCGCCGATCCGGCGCAGGCGTTCAAGTACACCGGTCGCGGCAATCTGGTCGGTGTGATCACGAACGGCTCGGCCGTGCTTGGCCTGGGGAACATCGGTGCGCTCGCCTCCAAGCCGGTGATGGAAGGCAAGGCGGTCCTCTTCAAGAAATTCGCCGGGATCGATGTGTTCGACATCGAAATCACCGAGAGCGATCCGGACAAGCTCGTCGACATCATCGCAAGCCTCGAAGCCACGTTCGGCGGTATCAACCTTGAAGACATCAAGGCCCCCGAGTGCTTCACCGTCGAGCGCAAGCTGCGCGAGCGAATGAAAATCCCCGTCTTCCACGACGACCAGCACGGCACCGCCATTACCGTGTGCGCCGCTTTCATCAACGGCCTGAAGGTCGTGGGCAAGGACATCCGCGACGTGAAGGTGGTGACTTCGGGCGCAGGCGCGGCCGCGCTCGCCTGCCTGGATCTGATGGTCGACCTCGGCTTGCCGGTCGAGAACGTCTGGGCGACGGACATCGACGGCGTCGTCTATGAAGGCCGCGCGGTCGGCATGGACCCGGACAAGGCTCGCTTCGCGCAGAAGACGGACAAGCGCACCCTCGCCGACGTCATCGATGGCGCCGATGTGTTCATCGGCCTGTCCGCCGGGGGGGTGCTCAAGCCGGAAATGTTGAAGACGATGGCGGCACGCCCGCTGATTCTGGCCCTCGCCAACCCGACGCCGGAAATCTTCCCGGAAGAAGCCCGCGCCGCGCGCGACGACGTGGTGCTGGCCACGGGGCGTTCGGACTTCCCGAATCAGGTCAACAACGTGCTGTGCTTCCCGTACATCTTCCGTGGCGCGCTCGACGTCGGCGCGACCACGATCACGCGCAACATGGAAATCGCCGCCGTGCACGCGATCGCCGGGCTGGCGCAGGAAGAGCCGAACGACTCCGTCGCCACCGCCTACGGCGCGTACGACCTGTCGTTCGGGCCGGAATATCTGATTCCGAAGCCGTTCGATTCGCGGCTGATCGTGCGCATTGCACCGGCGGTGGCGCGCGCCGCCATCGAAGACGGCGTGGCCACCCGCCCGATGACCGACTTCGACGCCTATGCCGACCAGTTGCAGCAGTTCGTCTACCATTCGGGCGCGTTCATGAAGCCGATCTTCTCGGCTGCCAAGCAACTGGTGCGCGACGGCGGCAAGGCGCGCATCGTGTTCGCAGAAGGTGAGGAAGAGCGCGTGCTGCGCGCCGTGCAAGTGATCGTCGACGAGAAGCTGGCCCGCCCGATTCTGGTGGGCCGCCCGGAAGTGCTGCTCGCGCGCATCGAGAAGTTCGGTCTGCGCCTGCGTCTGGGTGAGGACGTCGAAGTCACCAACCCGTATTACGACGAGCGGTTCCACCAATACTGGACGCACTACTGGGAACTGCGTTGCCGCGATGGCATCACCAAGGAAATGGCACGCGTGGAGATGCGGCGTCGTCTCACGCTGATTGGCGCGATGATGGTGCGCCTGGGCGATGCCGACGGCATGATCTGCGGCACGGTCGGCGCGTATCACGACCACCTGCGCTTCGTCGACGAGGTGATCGGCAAGCAACCGGGGGCAAACACCTATGCGGCAATGAACATCCTGCTGCTCGACAAGCGTACGGTGGCGCTCGTGGACACGCACGTCAACGACGATCCGACGGCCGAGCAGATTGCAGAGTTCACGCTGGCCGCCGCCAAGCAGATGACGTGGTTGAACCTCAACCCGAAGGTCGCGCTGCTCTCGCGTTCCAACTTCGGATCGGGCAGTGCGGCCTCGGGCACGAAGATGCGTCGTGTGCTGGAAATGGTCACGGCACAGGCCCCCGAACTGGAAATCGACGGCGAAATGCACGGCGACTGCGCACTCGACGAAGCCCTGCGAAGCCGTATCCTGCCGCAGTCGCGTCTGAAGGGCGCCGCAAACCTGCTGGTCTGCCCGAACGTGGACTCGGGCAATATCGCCTACAACCTGCTCAAGACCGGCGCGGGCAGCAACGTGGCGGTCGGACCGTTCCTGCTGGGCGTGGGCGCGCCGGTCAACGTACTGACGTCGAGCTCGACCGTGCGACGCATCATCAATATGACGGCGCTCACCGTCATCCAGGCCAATCGCGCCTGACATCCGTAGGGCGTTTGCGCTCGGATTCGGGCGCCCGCCCGCGGGGAGCGACGCCCGACATGGCCCCGGCGGGTTCGGCAGGCGCATCGCCGCGCCGCGCCGCCGCCCGCGCCGGGGCCTTGTCGTTCAAACGTTGCGGCAACGAGGATCAGCCATGGTGCCCGTGGTCGCGATCGCGGCCGCGGCCGCGATCATGGTCGTTCGGGCGGTCTCGGCCCGGGCCGCGATCTCCGTGGTCCCAACCACCGCGATTAAGCTCCCAGCCATGCGGCCCCTGACGCCAGGCCGGCGCACGATACGCGTAGCCCGCGCGTGCATGCTCCCAGTGACCGCCGCGCCACACGTGACGGTGTCCGTCCCAGTCCCAGAAGCCCGGTGCCCAAACATACCCGACGCGCGGCGGCGGCACAGGCTCATAGCGCGGCGCCGGCGGCGCGCCGATGCTGATCGAAACACCTACTTGTGCGTGAGCCGGTGCAGCGGCAATACCCCCGAGCGTCGCGGCAACGACGGCGATGGTCAGCGTCAGTTTTTTCATGTTCGCCCCTTTTGAAAGCGTTGTTTTAGTACGCCTTCATCCTACGGGCAGAGCGCGACTGCGACGAAGCAAATAGTCGTAATAAAGTGTTGGAAATGTTTCGTTCCATTCGCGGAACAAGCCGAAAAGGTCGCGTCGGCGGTGTGTTCGCATCGTTTGCCGGTGCGAACGCCCGCCCGACCGTGCGTTCGCTCCCCGGCGTCACGCCTTCGACGCGTGCTGATGACGATATTCCTGAGTGCGTCCACCGTAACCATAGGCGGCACCGCGCGCATCGATCACGTGGATGTACGAGCACTCGTGAACGTTGCCGAGCAAGCCCGACAGTGTCTCGAACACCTGCGCGATGAACTGCGCCTTCTCCGCCTTCGTATTGGTCTCGTCGGTCACGCTGATATCCAGGTGAAAGGCGTTTTTCCCTTGCTCCGAGAGCGGCGCGCCGCCGATGAACCACCGCGCGTGCGGAATGTAGTCGACGCTCACGGCAATGACCTCCGGTGCCTTGTGCAACGTGTCGACGGTCAGTTGCGAGACCGCGCGCACGGCGTCGCGGGTGAGGGTGTCGTTGGGGGTGCCTGAGAGTTGCAGAACGATGTGCGGCATGGTGTGGCTCCGAAAGGGTGCGCGGTGTGTGAAGACAACGACTTCAGTGTAGGGGGGTGCTTGACATCGGAAAAGCGGGAATTTACGATTTGATCCATCGGTTACTCGAATGGATGAAATGATGTTCGCCGGATTCGATTTCGATCAGTTGCGCACCTTCGTCGCGGTGGCCGATGCGGGCAGTCTCTCGGCGGCCGCGCCGCGCGTGTTTCTTTCCCAATCGTCGGTGAGTGAGCAAATTCGCAAGCTTGAGGAGCGCATTGGCGTGACCTTGTTCACGCGCAGCAAGCACGGCGTGGCCGCGACGCCCGCAGGCGAGCGTCTCCTCGGGCACGCGCGGCAGTTGCTTGCGCAGTCCGAGCATGCTTGGCACGACGTGCGCGGATTCTCGCTCGCCGGCGAGTTGCGCCTCGCCATCACCGACTACTTTCGTCCTGGCGATGTGGCGCGCATGCTGCGATACCTTGGCGTCGCGTACCCGTCGCTTCGCATTCACGTGACGATTCTGAAAAGCGGTGTGATCGAATCGGGCTACGACACGGGCGACTTCGACATCGGTCTGTCGATGCGCGTGCTGGGCAAAGCGCTCGGCCGCGATGCGGTGGCCGGTACGCGAACACTGGGGCGTGAGTCGCTCGATTGGGTGGCGTCGGAGGATTTCGTCCTGGAGACAGGGGCGCCGTTACCGTTGCTGGTGCTACCCGACACCTGCGCGTTGCGCCGCTTCACTACGCAATGGCTTGACGCGCATCGCGTGCCTTACACGATTGCACATGTGGCGTCGGGGGTCGCGGGTCTGCAATTGGCGTTGAGCGCGGGGCTCGGGGTGGCGTGTCTGAATGCGTCGGCCGCGGGGCCGTCGCTTGCGCGCATAGCGTCGTTGGTGCCCGGGCGGCGCTTGCCTTCGTTACCGGAGGCGGAGTTTCACCTGCTACCCGCACGCCGAGGCGAGCCCGAGTGGGTCACCCAGGCGCGCGATGCATTGGCCACCCAGCTTATAGCGCGTTGAGCGGAATCTTCAGATAACGCGTGCCATTGGCTTCGGGTGCAGGCATCTCGCCCGCGCGGATGTTGACTTGCACGGCAGGCAAGATCAGCGTTGGCATGTCGAGGGTCTTGTCGCGAGCGTTGCGCATGGCGACGAAGGTGTCCTCGTCGATGCCGTCATGCACATGGATGTTGGCGCGTCGCTGTTCGCCAACGGTCGTCTGCCAGTTCGGCGCGCGCCCGGTGGGCGGATAGTCGTGGCACATGAACAGTCGCGTTTGCTCCGGCATCGACAGCAGACGGCGGATCGAGCGGAAGAGCGTGTGGGCGTTGCCGCCGGGGAAGTCGCAGCGTGCTGTGCCGACGTCGGGCATGAAGAGCGTGTCGCCGACGAAGACGGCATCGCCCACGCGATACGCCATGTCGGCCGGCGTGTGACCGGGCACGAACATCGCCTCGGCCTGCAGCGCGCCAATGGCGAAGGTCTCGCCATCTTCGAACAAATGGTCGAATTGCGACCCGTCGGGGGGCACGTCGGCCCCCAGGTGAAACAGCGCCTTGAAGACATGCTGCACGTCGCGAATATGCCCGCCGATGGCGATGCGCCCACCCACCCGTTCCTTGAGCCAGCGCGCGGACGACAGGTGATCGGCGTGCGCATGCGTCTCGAGAATCCAGTCGACGGTGAGTTTGTTTGCCGCGACGAACTCGAGCACGCGCTCGGCCGAACCCGTGTGCGTGCGGCCCGCCTTGGGATCGTAATCGAGCACCGGATCGATGATCGCCGCGTGACCGCCCGGCGTATCGAACACGACATAGGTCACCGTGGCGGTGGCCGTGTCGAAGAAGGACTCGATGTGTGCGGGCGTAACGGACATGAGCGGCTCCTACAAAAATTTATCGATTTATATATTATAATACAATAAACTGTAGGACATGCACGCGACCTCTCGCCGCGCCTTTTGATTTGCATCGATGCTGCCATGCCACGAGTGACTGCGCTATTCCCTGTCGACCGGGCCACCGTCTCCGCAGACGTGGTGCCGCTGGATGTCGCGCGTTTGCGCGCTGCCGCGTGCGATGCCACCGCATTGCTGCGTGCGCTGGCCAACGAAGACCGCCTGTTGATTCTGTGCCAGCTCACGCAAGGCGAGATGTCCGTGGGGGAATTGGAAGCGCAGCTCGATATCCGGCAACCGACGCTCTCGCAACAGCTCGCCGTACTGCGTACCGAGTCGCTGGTCGCGACGCGTCGCGACGGCAAACGCATCTACTATTCAGTCGCAGACGGCGCGGTGCTTGCCGTGCTGGCCTGTCTCTACGATCAGTTTTGTCCAAAATCTTGATTGCGCAACGGGACGCTTTGCCTATGACCCTCGATACCCTTCACTTCACCCCATGGACCGCGCTGGCCGGCGGCGCGCTGATCGGTCTGGCTGCTGTCTGGCTGATGCTGGCGGCCGGACGCATTGCCGGAATCTCCGGCATTGCCGGCGGCTTGCTGCGTCCCCGCTCGGGCGACGTAGGCTGGCGCGTCGCGTTCATTGCGGGGTTGATCCTCGCGCCCTGGGCCTATCGCGCCGTGGCCGTCATGCCCGAAGCGCAGATCGATGCCAGTGCCGCCATGCTCATCGCGGCCGGCTTGCTGGTGGGCTTCGGCACGCGGCTCGGCTCAGGTTGCACGAGCGGCCATGGCGTTTGCGGTCTGTCGCGCCTGTCGTGGCGTTCGCTTGCCGCCACCCTGTGCTTCATGGCCACCGGCTTCCTGACGGTGTTCGTGGTGCGTCACGTGCTCAATGTCGGAGGTGTCGCATGAAGAAGGTGCTTTTTGCGTTCATTGGCGGCCTCGTATTCGGGCTGGGGTTGATCCTCGCGGGCATGGCGAATCCGTCAAAGGTGCTGGGTTTTCTCGACCTCGCCGGTCAGTGGGACCCGTCGCTGGCGCTCGTGATGGGCGGGGCCATCGCCGTAGGGCTGGTGGGGTTTCGGCTGGCGCGTTCGCAGGCGCTGGCCTGGACCGGTGAGCCGCGTGCCTGGCCTGGGCTGCGTGGTCTCGACAAACGGCTGGTGATCGGTGCGGCGATCTTCGGCGTCGGCTGGGGGATTGCGGGAATTTGTCCGGGACCCGCGTTGGTGCTGCTTGGCGCAGGCTCAGGTAAAGGGCTGTTGTTCGTGATCGCCATGATCGTCGGCATGGCCCTGCATGCGGTCGTCATCCGTGAGGACGCGAAGTAACCCGCGCGGATTCGGGCTGATTCGGGCGGATTCGCGCGGATTCAATACTTTCTCGCCAGCTCCGTGCCTGCATTGGCCGGCAGTTGGCGGGTGACGGGGATCGAAAGCCAGGAAAACAGGCCGATCACGAGGAACGCCGGCAGGAAATCGCGCGTCGTCAGGTGTTCGTGGCCCGCCAGCCGGCTGCTCGCCTGCAGTACCATCCCTGAGATCGTCACGCCCAGCCCGAGCGACAATTGCTGGACCACGCTCGCAAGACTCGTTGCGCGGCTTGCGTCGTCAGGCGCAATGTCGGCGTACACGATCGAGTTCAGGCAAGTGAACTGTAGCGAAGGGAAAAAGCCGCCGAATGCCACGACGGCGAGCATGACGATCACCGGCGTGTCGTGCGTGAAGAACCCGTAGGACGAGAGCGCCACCCCTGCCAATGCCGCGTTGACGATCAGCACCCGGCGAAAGCCGAAGCGCGCCAGCACACGCTGCGCGATGGCTTTCATGAAAATCGCCCCAAATGCCGACGCGCACGTAATCATCCCGGATTCGAACGGATCCATATGCAGCCCTTCCTGCAGCGCCAACGGCAGCAGAAAGGGCACCGCCCCCAAGCCGATGCGAAAGAGCGAACCACCGACCACACTGGCGTGGAACGTGGGAATGCGCAGCAAGCGCAAGTCGAGCAGTGGCGCTTGCACGCGACTGGCATGACGCCAGTACGCATAGACAAACGCCGCACCCAACACGCACATGGCGACAACGACGCTGTCATCGACGTGATGTTCGCCGATCATGGCCAGGCCCAGCATGAGCAGGCCGCTGCCAAGCGCGGAGAGGAGGAAGCCGAGCGTGTCGAGCGGCCCGGCGTCGCCGCCGCGGGCGTTGTCGATGTACTTGCCGGCGAGGTAAATGCCGAGCAGGCTCACGGGAATGTTGACGAAGAAGATCCAGCGCCAGTGCAGATAGGCCGTGATTGCGCCGCCGAGCGGCGGACCGATGACCGGACCGAGCAATGCGGGCATCGTCAGGTAGCCAATAGCCTTGACCAGATCGTGCTTGGGCACTGCGCGAAAGATGACGAGCCGGCCGACCGGCACCATCATTGCGCCGCCTACGCCTTGCAGGAAGCGGGCGAACACGAACGTCGGCAACGAGAACGACAGCGCACAAAGGATCGATCCGGCCATGAATATGCCGATTGCGGTGCGAAAGACGTTTCGCGCGCCAAAGCGATCGGAAACCCACCCGCAGATCGGGATGAAGATGCCGAGGCCGACCACGTAGGCGGTGAGCGCCATCTTCAGTGAGATCGGGTCCTGATGCAGGTCGCGTGCCATGGCGGGCAGCGACGTGGTGATCACCGTCGCGTCGATGTTCTCCATGAACAGGGCGCAAGCGATGATGAGCGGAATGATGACGGCGCGCGACACGATGGGGGAACGGCTGGCGCAAAGATACGAATTGTCCCACGATTTAAGCCGTTGCTTCAATCGAGAATGCGACGCTCAATACGTATCTGCCGCCAACGAAGGCGCGCTAAGCCGATAAAGCACGTGACGGCGCAGCCGATGGCCGGGTGGAATCAACGGGTGCATAAAATCTTCGTCGGGGCAGTGGTGCATGCCAATGCGTTGCATCACCGCTCTCGAACGGGCGTTGGCAGGGACCGTGAACGAGACCAGTTCGTCCAGACCGAGCGTTTCAAAGGCGAATTGTGTCGCCGCGCTCGCCGCCTCCGTCGCGTAACCCTTCGACCACCAGGCTTGCGCCAACCGCCAGCCGATCTCCACGGCCGGCGCGAAAGGGGCGTCGAAACCGACGCGCATCAGGCCGACAAACCCGGCGAACGGGGTCACGCCCGGAATCTCCAGCGCCCAGGGGCCGTAGCCATGCCGCTCGAGATGCTGCGCCAACCGGTGCGCGACGGCGTCGCTTTGCGCTCTATCGAGCGTCGTCGGAAAGTGGCGCATGACGTCCCGATCGGCGTTGAGTGCGGCGAACAGCGCTAGATCCTCGAGCCGCCATTGACGCAAGATCGTGCGCTCGGTGACGAGCGTGGGGGCGGGGGAATTGAAAGGGGCGTGCGAATCCGCAGCAATGATCGAAGAGGTCATGCGTTCAAAATCTCTGTTGAATCAGCCCAAGTCCGGATGCCAAATCGCCGATTTCGATAATTCAGTGTTGGCTTAATTTCGCCTGCGCGAGCATGAATCGCCTGCCGATGATTCACGTCATGCCGGGCACGACATGCGGCCGCACGCGGGCATATTCTCCTATCTTACGAAAATGCATTCGATTCGGGAAATGGCATCGACGCGGGAGTCTGACTTGCTTGCATGACAACAAATCAGGGAAATCGCTGATTTGTCCCGATTTACACAAATCGCGCCGCTCGGATGGCAATGACCCAATGACCCAAGCGGCGAATTCGCCGATATCGGAAAAACACCCATTGCGAACGAACGATGGGCATGTCGTCCGATGAGATACATGGGGCGTCGAATCGCCCGCTGTCAATCGTGGCGACCGATTCCCAACGCGCACAATCGATACATTGCATCGCTCGGATGCGATTATTCCGAATGAGGTCTGAATGAGCGCGGTGCTTCGGATCACAGAGCGATCGAATGGCAATTGAATATTTGTGATCGTATATCTTGAGACGTCGCATGTTAGCGCGGCTGGCGTCATGGGCGACGAGAATCGCCGGTCGGAAATGCTTACCAAACCTTGCGAGAACCAGGGTGAGCCTGTTGTGCCGCATGGAGTCCTGATCGCTGCGCGGGGAATTCGCGCGATATTGCGCGGCAATTGTCTTCGCTTATTGGACGATCTCGACGCAGTCAAACCGTCGGTAATCGCGGATTTGTGCCCCGATTCTGTGCATTTTCTGAACCGTTGATCGGACGATTCAATGAGATTTTGGCATCCTCAGACTCATTTGACGGAAATGCCGTTTTCAATTTATTTAAACTCGTGCTATTTTAAGTGGCGATCCATTTTAACAACGTAAGGACACGCCAGATGGCAAGCTATAAAGAACTCGTCGCGCAACGCGAGAAGATTGAAAAGCAAATCGAAGAGGCTCGGGCGCGTGAAGTCGCTCAGGTCATCGCGGAAGTCAAACAGAAGATCCAGGAATACGAACTGACCGCGAAGGATCTGGGTCTTGCCGCGACGGACGGCCGTCGCCGTGCCGCCCGTGCGCAGATCGCGCCGAAGTATATGAATCCGGCCACTGGCGAAACATGGTCGGGCCGTGGCCGCGCGCCGAAGTGGGTCGGGAAGAACAAAGAGAAGTTCCTGATCAAGTAATTCACCGGCCCACGCCGGTCGGGCATTGCCGGTCACATGCCAGGGAGCTCGGGGAGCGCACTATCGCTGCGACAGTTCATCGTTAGCAGCGTCGTGTCATCGCTACCGTGTCCCTGAATGTAGTAAAGCAGCAGCCCAGCAAGTTGCATCGCCCCCCAACCTGGATCGCCTGGCTGTGGCTTGATGTGATGCAGTGCCGTAAGAAATTCAAAACCCGCCGTTCGTTCATCGACGGCGGGTTTTTGCATTGCGCGAGAATCGATCTTTGGCGCGCCTGCGGCGGGCGTAAAACGTTGCGCCGCCGACGTGGCGAACACCGCTCGATTCGCTTATTCCGCGCCGGGATCGTCCGGCGGGAACATCAGCGTGACCTGCAGGCCGCCGGTGGGCCGATTGCTGAACGATACGCGCCCGCCCAATTGCTGGGTGAGCTTGTCGACGATGGCAAGTCCCAGCCCGCAATGGGCATTGCCCCCGCGTGCCGGGTCGAGCCGCACGAAAGGCCGCACGATGCGATTGATATCTTCGTTGGGAATGCCGGGGCCGCTGTCTTCGATGACCAGACGCCAGCCGCCGGCGTCCCGCGACGTGCGAATCGCGAGCGGCGCGCGCCCGTAAGTTACCGCGTTATCGAGCAGGTTGTTCACGATGCGTTCGAGGTACGTCTGCTTGAGCTTGAAGCCGGGGCCTGCCTGCAGGTCAAGCTCGATGGCATATCCCTGGTCGACGAACGGCGAAATCAGTGCGGGAATGCGGGCTTCCACCGGCGACGCTGCACTATCGGTCTCAACGCCGCGGGCGAACAGCAGGAATTGGTCGACAATCCGGGTCATCGATTCGGCGTCGCGCGTTATGCCTTCGCTCATCTGCACGTCGTCGAGCATCTCGGCACGCAGTCGCAGGCGCGCGAGCGGTGTTTTCAGATCGTGGGCGATACCCGCGAGCATCGTATTGCGCTCACGATCGGTTTGCACGATATCGTGGCTCATGCGGTTGAAACGCTCGGTCAGTTGGCGCAATTCCAGCGGGCCGCGCTCCTTGACCTGCGTGCGAACACGATGCGTTGCGAGTTGCTCGGCCGCAGCGGCCATATCCCGTACCGGTCGCTGCAACTGCCACGCGGCAAACAACGCAAAAATGACGGTAATACCGAGCACTGCGGCCAGGCCCGGCAGAATCGTGGCGGTGCTTGGCGGGTTGCGCACGGACAGCACCGGGGTGGCAATCCAATAGTCGCGCCCCGGCAGACGCGCCCAGATGCGCGGGGGGGGCGTGCGCTCCACGCGCAATTGCGTGCCGGCTGGCAGGCGCCGCGCGAGTTCGGTCGTCAGCCGGGCTGTCTTGCTGGGCGGTTCGAAGACGTCGCCATGGGCGAACGAGACCGGCACGAGCTGCACGAGATCGGGCAGCGTGAGCGACGAGCGACCGTCGTGCACTTCGGCGGCGGCCTTGATGATGAACGCCATCTGCTCGGCGGCATTTTGCACGCGCGTCTCGTCGTGATCGCTGCGCAGGATCGTGAGATACGAGAAATGACTGATGACCAGTGCCGCGATGATGAGCAACGCAAGCCGGCCGAACAACGTATCGAAACGGCCTTTCATGCAGGGCTCCGCATGGGGGCTGGGGGAAGCATTATCGAGGGCATGCCGGCGTCCTTGTCAGACGAGGGGAAGACGTCTCCGAACAGGACGACGACAAAGCGTCGCGTTTGGCGCCGGTCCATCAACCGGTGGCCATGTCCGCGCGTTGCCCATCGGGAACGAAAATGTAACCGCGTCCGCGCACGGTCTGGATAAAGCGCGGGCTCTGCGCGTCTTCGTCGAGCAGCCGGCGCAGGCGCCAGATCTGCACGTCGATGCCACGGTCGTTGACGTCGCTCTGCGCGCCGTAGAGCAATTCGATGATGCGTTCGCGCGAGAGCACCTGCATGGCGTGGTTCACCAGCAGGCGCAGCAAGCCGTATTCTCCGTCCGAAAGCGTGAGCAGTTGCGCGTCGCGGGTGAGCGTGCGGCTGCGGAAGTCGAGCACGAACGGGCCGAACGTATAGTTTTCGCGCTGCTCAGGCACCGCCGCGTCGGGCATTTTGCGGCGGCGAAGCACGGCGTTGATCCGGGCGAGCAACTCGCGCGGGCTGAACGGCTTGCCGAGGTAGTCGTCGGCGCCGATCTCCAGCCCCACGATGCGGTCGATCTCGTCGCTGCGCGCCGTGAGCAGGATTACCGGCACATCGTCGTTGCGCGCGCGCAGGTCCCTCAGCGCCGTAAGGCCGTCGATCTTCGGCATCATCAGGTCGAGCACGATCAGGGCCGGACGTTCACGCTCGAGACGTGCGGCCAGCCCGTCGCCGTCATGCATCACCGCGACCGAGAAGCCGTGGCGGCTCAGATACTCGCGCAGCAGGTCTCGCAGATCGGGATCGTCGTCGACAACAAGAATTTTCATATTCGTTCGGACCGGTAGTGTCGTCATGATAGTGGCCTCCCCGCGCGCCTTTGCACGGGTTTTGTTTCCGGACATTACAGTCTTGGTCGCCTGTAACGATGCGTAATAATAGAGCGAGCCACGGTGACGCACGAATTTCGCGCGTCTCGTGTGAGCTTGGCGCTTACCACCCTGCCACCGCTTTGACGGCAAACTCCGCACACCCCAGTCGTACGTCTCGCATGGCGGACATGCTGCGGCAAGGCAAGGCACAGCGCTGCAAAGCGCAGCGAATGGGCCGCGATGCGAACCATTGCGCGCGCCGCCTGTCTTTGATCAGCGGCGCGAACATCGATCGCCTGCCGGGAAAGCTGTTGTAATCCGCCGTCCCATTTGGCTTTTGCGACGGTCTGCTATGCTGATCGGCCAAACCTCGTGCGCGGCGCAGCCCAGGGGCCTTCAGGCCGTTTGCTGCGTCGCAGCAACCAAACAGAACGAACGTCGTCCGCACTGGACGAATCCGCCCACTACTCCGCTGTGATGAGGAAGTCATGACCGAGCACGGTCCCCACGGTTCCGAACAACCGAACGGTTCTGATCGGCCAGCGTCCGCCGCCACCGGGACGCAACGCGACACCGGGCCCGCCCCGGCGTCTTCGCGCACGCGCCGCTGGCTCGTGCCCACCGCGATCGGGCTGATCGTCGTGCTCATTGCCGCGGGCGTGTATTACCGCCTGCATTCGCCGAGTGGCCAGGGGCCGGCTCAGACGGGCGGGCGTCGCGGCGGGGCGCCGGGCGGCATGGCCGGCGCGGGCGCGCCCGCCACACCGGTGACGGCGGGCGAGGCGAAGACGGGCGACCTGCCGGTCTTCCTCAATGGGCTGGGCACGGTCACCCCGACACGCAGCGTTACCGTGCATTCGCGCGTCGACGGTCAACTCATGAAGGTGCATTTCAAGGAAGGCGAGATGGTCAAGGAAGGCCAGTTGCTTGCCGAAATCGATCCGCGTCCGTTCCAGGTTCAGGTCACCCAGATGGAAGGCCAACTTGCGCGCGATCAGGCACTGCTCAAGAACGCTCAGATCGACCTCGCCCGCTACCAGACGCTGCTCAAGCAGGACTCGATTGCCGCGCAGACGGTCGATACTCAGCGCGCGCTTGTCAAACAGTACGAAGGCACTGTCAAAGCCGACGAGGGACAGCTCGGCAATGCGCGTCTGCAATTGAACTACGCGAGTGTGACGGCGCCGCTCTCGGGACTCGCGGGTCTGCGTCAGGTCGATCCGGGCAATGTCGTTCACGCGTCGGACACCAACGGCATCGTCATCATCAACGAAGTCACGCCGATTACCGTTGTCTACACCATTCCCGAGGACAGCCTGCCGAAGGTGGTCAAGCGCTCGCAGGGCGGCGAGACGTTGCCCGTCGAGGCCTTCGACCGGGCGGGCACGATCAAGCTGGGCACCGGCAAGCTCGCGTCCATCGATAACCAGATCGATACGACGACCGGCACCGTCAAGCTCAAGGCCGAATTCGCCAATCGCGACGGCCTGCTGTTCCCGAACCAGTTCGTCAATGTGAAGATGCTCGTCGATACCCTCAAGGGCGCCACGCTGATTCCAAGCGCGGCCGTGCAGCGCGGTACGCAGGGCAGCTTCGTCTATACCGTGCAGCCGGGTCAGACCGTCAAGCTCAAGACGGTGAAGCTCGGCCCGACCGATGGCACCAACGTGGCCGTGGAGTCGGGGATCGCGCCGGGCGAGAAGCTCGTGATCGACGGCATGGACAAGCTGCGCGACGGCGCCAAGGTCGAAGTGATCACGGCCGCGAGCCGCGCGGCAGCGGTTGCGCCGCGTGCGCCGGGCGAGGCGCGTGCCGGCAACGGCGGGCCCCGCCGTC
Source organism: Pandoraea sp. (assembly GCF_041919235.1). Taxonomy (NCBI): domain Bacteria; kingdom Pseudomonadati; phylum Pseudomonadota; class Betaproteobacteria; order Burkholderiales; family Burkholderiaceae; genus Pandoraea; species Pandoraea sp. Next base: position 168,692 of record NZ_JAYRUC010000009.1, on the reverse strand, counting down.
CGGCGCAATAGGGCGCCACCGCGTGACCTCGCGCGAAATCGCCTACGCCCCGCTCGCGGCCCCAAGAGACGCCCGTCCACCCAGCCAATGAATCCGTCCCGCCCGTTTATTCTCCGACCGGTCGCCACGTCGTTAATGATGTTGGCGATCCTGCTCGCCGGTTTCGTCGCTTACCGGCTGTTGCCGCTCTCGGCGCTGCCGGAAGTCGACTATCCGACCATTCAGGTGGTCACGCTCTATCCGGGGGCGAGTCCGGATGTGATGACCTCGTCGGTGACGGCGCCGCTGGAGCGACAGTTCGGCCAGATGCCCGGCCTGAACCAGATGTCGTCGACCAGCTCGGGCGGGGCGTCGGTGATCACGCTGCAGTTCTCGCTCGATCTCGGACTCGACGTTGCCGAACAGGAAGTGCAGGCGGCAATCAACAGCGCAAGCAATCTGCTGCCCAGCGATCTGCCGATGCCGCCGATCTACAGCAAGGTCAATCCGGCCGACACGCCGATTCTCACGCTGGCGATCATGTCGAAGACCATGCCGCTGCCCAAGCTCGAGGACCTGGTCGACACGCGCGTGGCGCAAAAGATCTCGCAGTTGCCCGGCATCGGCCTGGTGAGCATTTCCGGCGGACAGCGCCCTGCGGTGCGCATTCAGGTCAATCCCCGCGCGATCACGTCGTACGGACTCAATATCGAGGACGTTCGCACGTCCATCGCGGCGGCCAACGTCAATCAGGCGAAGGGCAGTTTCGATGGCCCGCTGCGCGCGTCGACCATCGACGCGAACGATCAGCTCGTCTCCGCCGACGAGTATCGCAACCTCGTCATCGCCTACAAGAACGGGGGGGCGATCCGTCTTTCCGACATCGCCGACGTGATCGACGGCGCGGAGAACACCAAACTGGCGGCATGGGCCGATACGACGCCGGCCATCGTGCTGAACGTGCAGCGTCAGCCGGGCGCGAACGTGATCGAGACGGTCAACCGGGTCAAGGCCCTGCTGCCGCAGTTGCAGGCCTCGCTGCCGGGCAGCATCGACGTCAAGCTGCTCATCGACCGCACCACGACGATTCGCGCCTCGGTCTCCGACGTGCAGTTCGAACTCATCCTCGCCGTCGCCCTCGTGGTGATGGTGATCTTCCTGTTCTTGCGCAACGTCTCCGCAACCCTGATTCCGAGTGTGGCCGTGCCGCTCTCGCTGATCGGCACCTTCGGGGTGATGTATCTGGCCGGGTTTTCGATCAACAACCTGACGCTCATGGCGCTGACCATCGCGACCGGCTTCGTGGTCGACGACGCCATCGTGATGATCGAGAACATCGCACGTTACATGGAGCGGGGAGAAAAGCCCTTGCAGGCGGCGCTCAAGGGGGCGGAGCAGATCGGCTTCACGATCATTTCGCTCACGTTCTCGTTGATCGCCGTGCTGATTCCGCTGCTCTTCATGGGCGACGTCGTCGGCCGCCTGTTCCGCGAGTTTGCGATCACGCTGGCGGTGTCGATCCTGATCTCGGCCGTGGTGTCGCTCACGCTCACGCCAATGATGTGCGCGAAGCTGCTGCGTCACGTGCCCGAGGAGAAGCAGGGCAAGTTCTACCGCAAGACCGGCGAGATGTTCGATCGCATCATCGCGAAGTACGGCGAGTGGCTCACCTGGGTGCTCGATCGCCAGACGGCCACGTTGCTCGTTGCGCTCGGCACGCTCGTGCTCACGGTGCTGCTGTATCTGTGGGTGCCCAAGGGCTTCTTCCCGGTGCAGGACACCGGCGTGATTCAGGGCATTTCCGACGCGCCGCAGTCGATCTCGTTCGCGGCGATGGGCGAGCGCCAACAGGCGCTGGTCGCGGCGGTGCTCAAGGACCCGGCCGTCGAATCGGTATCGTCGTTCATCGGCGTGGACGGGGTGAACACCACGCTCAACAGCGGGCGTCTGCTTATCAATTTGAAAGACAAGTCCGTGCGCGGGCTGGACGCCTCGGCAGTCATCCGCCGCATTCAGCCCGAGGTGGCGAAGGTGCCCGGCATCGCTCTCTATATGCAGCCGGTGCAGGATCTGACGATTGAAGACCGCGTCAGCCGCACGCAGTATCAGTTCACCTTGCAGGACCCGAGTCTCGATACGCTCGGCATCTGGGTGCCGAAGCTCGTGGAGAAGCTGCAACAGGTGCCGCAACTCGCCGATGTGACGAGCGACCTGCAAGTCAACGGCCTGCAGGCATATGTCGACATCGACCGCGATACCGCAAGCCGTCTGGGCGTGACGCCGGCCGCCGTCGATCAGACCCTCTACAGTGCTTTCGGCCAGCGTCTGATTTCGACGATCTACACGCAGGCCTCGCAATACCGAGTGGTGCTCGAAGTGGCGAGCGACTTCCAGCGCGGACCCGACGCGCTCAGAGGCATTTACGTGGCGTCGACCTCGGGCGTGCAAGTGCCACTCACGTCGTTCGCGAAGATCGTGGAAAAGCCCACGCCGCTGGCGATCAACCACCAGGCGCAATTCCCGTCGGCCACGATCTCGTTCAACCTCGCCAAAGGTGCGTCGCTTGGCGACGCTGTCAAAGCGATCAACGACGCCGAGCAGTCCATCGGCCTGCCCGTGAGCACGCAGACGACGTTCCAGGGGGCGGCAAAGGCGTTCCAGGCGTCGCTCTCGAACACGCTGTGGCTGATTCTGGCGGCGGTCGTGACGATGTACATCGTGCTGGGCGTGCTCTATGAGAGTTATATCCACCCGATCACGATTCTGTCGACGCTGCCGTCGGCCGGTGTCGGGGCGCTGCTGGCGCTCATGGTGTCCGGCAACGACATCAGCATCATCGCGATCATCGGCATCATCCTGCTGATCGGCATCGTGAAGAAGAACGCCATCATGATGATCGACTTCGCCCTCGAGGCGGAGCGCGAACACGGCATGCCGCCGCGCGAGGCGATTTATCAGGCGTGTCTGCTGCGCTTCCGCCCGATTCTGATGACGACCATGGCCGCCGTACTCGGTGCGCTGCCGCTCATGCTCGGCTCGGGGGTGGGCTCCGAGCTGCGCCAGCCGCTGGGTATCACGATGGTGGGCGGGCTGATGGTCAGTCAGGTGCTCACGCTCTTCACGACGCCGGTGATCTATCTGTGGTTCGACCGCCTGGCCGCGCGTGCGCGCGCTTGGCGTGAGCGGCATTTCGGCGCGCCGGGGCCGTCGGACGATTCGGGGCTCGGCGAGCATGACGATCATGGCGACCGGGGCAACCCGGGCGGCGGCGGCGCCGGCCCGACAACCACGGATGGTCCGGCGCGATGAACCTGTCGGCCATCTTCATCAGGCGCTCGGTCGCGACCGTCCTGCTCACCATCGGGGTGACGCTCGCGGGTATCGTTGCGTTCGGCTTGTTGCCGATCTCGCCGCTGCCGCAAGTGGATTTTCCGACGATCTCCGTCTCGGCGTCGCTGCCGGGCGCGAGTCCCGAGACGATGGCGGCGAGCGTGGCCACCCCGCTGGAGCGTTCGCTGGGTCGTATCGCAGGGGTGACGGAAATGACGTCGAGCAGTTCGCTGGGCTCGACCCGCATCACACTCCAGTTCGATCTCTCGCGCGATATCAACGGTGCGGCGCGTGACGTACAGGCGGCCATCAACGCCGCGCGCAGTCTGTTGCCGACAGGGTTGCCAAGCAACCCGACCTATCGCAAGGTGAATCCTGCGAGCGCGCCGGTGATGATTCTTGCGCTCACGTCGCAGAGCATGTCGCGCGGGCAGATGTACGACTCTGCGTCGACCATTCTCGCGCAGAAGATCTCGCAGCTCGAAGGGGTGGGCGACGTGACCGTGGGGGGCAGCTCGCTGCCCGCAGTGCGCGTCGAACTCAACCCGACGGCGCTCAACAAGTACCAGATCCCGCTGGAGAAGGTACGCACGACGATCCAGGCGGTCAACGCGAACCGCCCGAAAGGCGCGCTCGAAGACGGCGATCGGCGCTGGCAGATTCTCGCCAACGATCAGGCCAAGTCCGCGAAAGAGTACCTGCCGGTGATCGTCAGCTATCACGACGGCCGGCCGGTACGTCTGTCCGATATCGCCGAAGTGGTCGACTCGGTACAGGACTTGCGCAACGCGGGCTCGGCCAACGGCAAGCCGTCGGTGGTGCTCATCATCACGACGCAACCGGGCGCGAACATCATCGAGACGGTCGATCGCATCAACAAGATCCTGCCGAATCTGCGGGCCTCGATCCCGGCAGCGATCAACCTCGACGTGGTCATGGACCGCACGCCGACGATCCGCGCCTCCCTCAAGGAAGTCGAGCGCACGCTGCTGATCTCGATCGCGCTCGTCATCACGGTGGTGTTCATCTTCCTGCGGAACTGGCGCGCGACGCTGATTCCCAGCGTGGCCGTGCCCGTCTCGCTGATCGGCACGTTCGGGGTGATGTATCTGTGCGGTTTCAGTCTCGACAACCTGTCGCTCATGGCGCTCACCATCGCCACGGGTTTCGTGGTCGACGACGCTATTGTCGTGTTGGAGAACATCTCGCGACATATCGAAGACGGTCTGAGTCCGTTCGCGGCGGCGCTCAAGGGAACGCGCGAGGTCGGCTTCACGGTGCTCTCGATGAGCATTTCGCTGGTGGCGGTGTTTATTCCACTGCTGCTCATGGGCGGCATTGTCGGGCGATTGTTCCGGGAGTTCGCGGTCACGCTCTCGGCGGCCATTCTGGTCTCGCTGGTCGTCTCGCTCACGACCACGCCCATGATGTGTGCGCGTTTGCTTAAGGGCCGGGCCGCGCCGCGAGCGCCCGTGCCACCGCCGCGCCCGTCCGTCTGGACACGCCTGGGCGGCCTCACCGCGCGCATGTTCGACGGCATGCTGCGCGAGTATGAGCGCTCGCTGTCGTGGGCGCTGCGTCACGGGCCGCTCATGCTGGGGATTCTGTTCGCGACCATCTGCCTGAACGTCTGGCTCTACGCCGTTGTGCCGAAGGGGTTCTTCCCGCAGCAGGATACGGGGCGGATGATCGGCTTCATTCAGGCCGATCAGGCGATCTCGTTCCAGGCCATGGAGAAGAAGCTGGCCGACTTCATCAGAATCGTGCAGGCCGATCCGGACGTCGCAACGGTCTCGGGCTTTACCGGCGGGTCGAATCGCAACGGCGGTTTGATGTTCGTCACGCTCAAGCCGCTGGGGGAGCGCAAGATTTCGGCCGATCAGGTCATTGCGCGTCTGCGCGGCAAGCTGGCCAAGGAGCCGGGGGCGATGCTCTATCTGCAGTCGGTGCAGGACATTCGCGTGGGCGGGCGTGCCAGCAACGCGCAGTATCAGTACACGCTGCAGGCGGACGATCTTCAGCAGTTGCGCGAGTGGGAGCCGAAGGTGCGCAACGCGCTCTCGCATCTGCCGAATCTCGTCGACGTCAACACCGACCAGCAAGACAAGGGTTTGCAGACGACACTCGATGTCGATCGCGATCAGGCGGCGCGGCTCGGGTTGACGATGAGCCAGATCGATAACGTGCTCAACGATGCGTTCGGGCAGCGGCAGGTCTCCACGATCTACAATCCGCTCAATCAATACAAGGTCGTGATGGAAGTGGCGCCGCAATGGTGGCAGAGCCCCGAGTCGCTCAAGGACATCTATGTGGTGACCTCGGCGGGCGCGCAGGTGCCGCTCTCGGCGTTTGCGCGCTACCGGCCCACCAACACGGCGTTGGGTGTCTCGCATCAGGGACAGTTCGCCGCGAGCACGATTTCGTTCAATCTGCCGCCGGGGGTGTCGCTGTCGCAGGCGCAGGCGTCGATCAACGACGCCATTGGCCGTCTGGGCATGCCGACCGCGGTGCACGGTAGTTTTCAGGGCACGGCACAGGCGTTTCAGTCTGCCTTGTCGTCGCAGCCGCTCCTGATTCTGACGGCGCTGCTCACGGTGTATATCGTCTTGGGCGTGCTCTACGAGAGCTACATCCATCCGCTCACCATTCTGTCGACGCTACCGTCGGCGGGGGTCGGAGCGCTGCTGGCGTTGCTGCTCTTCAATACCGAGTTCAGCATCATTGCGCTCATCGGGGTGATTTTGCTGATCGGCATCGTGAAAAAGAACGCGATCATGATGATCGACTTCGCGCTCGACGCGCAGCGGCGGCAGAACATGTCGCCGCGTGAGGCCATTTACCATGCGTGCGTGCTGCGCTTTCGCCCGATCATGATGACGACGATGGCGGCCATGCTCGGCGCGATTCCGCTCGCGCTGGGTACGGGCGACGGCGCGGAGTTGCGCCAGCCGTTAGGAATTTCCATCGTGGGCGGCCTGCTCGTGAGCCAGGTCCTTACGCTCTATACGACGCCGGTGGTGTATCTGTATCTCGATCGCGTGGGCCTGCGCTGGGCGCGCTGGCGTGCGCGCGGCCGGTCCGGCCAACAAGATGCCGGGGAGGTGGGCCATGGCTGATGCCGTTCGCTGCCCGCGCCGTGTTCTGCCCGGCGCGTCTTCCGAAACTTCTGTCCCGGCCGAAGGGCCGATGAATGCCATGTCCCGTTCCCTGAATCGTCAAGTCCCTATCGTTCGTATGCATGCGGCTGCCATGGCGGCAGCGGGGCAAGGGCGAAGCGTGCCGACATCGCCGCGCGTGCGTCGTACGGTGACATGGCTCGCGGCGAGCGCCGTGCTGTGGCTCGCGGGCTGCGCCGTGGGGCCGGACTACGTGCGCCCGAGCGTCGAGACGCCGGCAGCGTTCAAGGAGACCGGCGACTGGAAGCTCGCCGAGCCCAGCGACGCGGCGTCCAAGGGCGATTGGTGGGCGATCTACCAAGACCCGGTGCTCACCGACCTGATGGCGCAGGTCAACGTCGACAACCAAAACATCAAGGTGGCCGAGGCCAACTACCGGCAGGCGCTGGCCTTGGCCTCGCAGGCCCGCGCGGCCTTCTTCCCGACGATTGGCGCCGATGCCGGGCTCACGCGCGCCAGCTCGCGCGTGAGCAACACGGCGGTGAGCGGATCGGGCGCCGGTGGAATCTCGAACAGCTTCAGCCTGTCGGGCACGGCGAGCTGGGAGCCGGACATCTGGGGCAGCGTGCGCCGCTCGGTCGAGGCCGGCAATGCGAGCGCCGAGGCGAGTGCGGCCGATCTGGCCAATGCACGTCTTTCGGCGCAGGCGTTGCTCGCGCAGAACTACTTCGACCTGCGGGTGACGGATGCCCAGAAGGCGCTGCTCGTTCGTACGGTCGCCGCGTATGAGCAGACGCTCAAGCTCACGCAGAATCAATACGCCGTCGGTGTGGCGCAGCGCTCCGACGTGATTCAGGCGCAGACGCAGTTGCAATCGGCGCAGGCGTCGGTGCTCGATATTGAAGTGACGCGCGCACAGTTGGAGCACGCGATTGCGTTGCTCGTCGGTAAGGCCCCGGCGGCGTTCTCGCTCGCGTCGACGCCATTGCGCGCCGCGTTGCCGACGGTTCCGGTGAGTCTGCCGTCGACCTTGCTGGAGCGACGCCCGGATATTGCGGCCGCCGAACGCTCGGTGGCGGCGGCGAATGCGAAGATCGGCGTGGCCAAGGCGGCCTTCTTCCCGACGCTCTCGCTCTCGGCGACGGGCGGCTTCCAAAGCAGCAGTTTCGCCAACTGGCTGACGCTGCCGAGCCGCTTCTGGTCGGTGGGCCCTGCACTGGCGGCAACCCTCTTCGACGGCGGCCTGCGTCGCGCGCAGACCGATGCAGCGATCGCCGCGTATGACGCGCAGGTCGCGACCTACCGTCAGACAGTGCTCACGGCGTTCCAGGCGGTCGAGGACAATCTCGCCGCACTGAACTATCTGGGACGCGAGTCTGCCGTGCAGAACCAGGCGGTGCAGTCCTCACGCGAAGCGCTGCAACTCATCCTCAACCAATACAAGGCGGGTACGGTCGGATTTCAGAACGTGCTGACCGCTCAGACGACCGCGTACACCACGGAGCGTACGGCGCTGACGATTCTCGGTCGTCAATTCACGGCCAACGTTCTGCTCGTGACGGCGCTCGGCGGCGGCTGGCATGGACTGCCGAACGAGGGCGAAAATGGCACGGCCAAGCAAGCCGATCACTAAATCGGGTGTTGGTGTTTAAGGTAATTCCGAACTTCACCATTGGAATCGCGGACGCGCCGCTTGCGAATCTTCCGAACACGGGTAACGCGAGTAGCACAGTCAACGCTGGCATGCGTCTGAGCAATTTCACCTCCGGGCGAGTCCCGTCAAGCAGTTAGACCGCAGTACCCGCTCTATCAGGCAGCATGCGGGGCTCGTGTGCGCTGACCACACCGCGTGGCAAGGACCTTTGCTCACATCGACTATGTGACGTTTCCCAGGCGGTTGGCATGATCCCTTTTTGCCAGAATGGACTCGCTTCGTGGCGATGGCAGGCGCGAAGCACCGTACGTTTACAGCGGCGGTGACGGTACTGCCAGATGACGAATAAGGGGAGGGGGCAACGATGACGATCAATGTCGTGGTCGCGGACGACCATCCGATTGTGCGCTACGGAATACGACGTCTGCTCGAAGAGCGGGAAATGATTCATCTGGTCGGCGAGGCGGCCAATTCGTCAGAGCTGGTGAATTTGCTGGCCAAGGCGCCATGCGACATTCTCGTAACCGATTTCTCGATGCCTGGAGGGAATTTCAAGGACGGACTTTTTCTTATCGGCTACGTGCGCCGGTACTTTCCGCACATCAAGATCATCGTCGTGACGATGCTCGAAAACCTGGCGATACTTCGCGGCATGCTCAAGCTTGGCGTGCATTCAATTCTCTCCAAGCTTGACGAGCAGAGTTCGATTGCCGACATTGTCTGCGTGGTGGCCGACGGCAGTCGCTACATTCCGGCGGGGCTGGCTACCCGGCTGCACGACTCGGTGGTCGACGACACCGAGATCGATGCGTCGAAGCTCTCGGGCCGCGAGGTGGAGGTCGTGCGGCTGTTTGTCTCGGGGCTCACCATCAGCGAAATCGCGTTTCAGCTCAGTCGCAGCGTCAAGACCGTCAGTTCGCAGAAGACCAACGCCATGCGCAAGCTTGGGCTGGATCGCGATGTCGATCTGTATCACTACGCCACGCGAACGGGCATCACCTGACGGATCGAACGATGCTGCCCTGCCGGGCAGGGGCAGGGGCAGGGGCAGGGGCGGCGGGTCAGGTCGGTAGACGAATGGCCCGCATGTCGCGAAGAATCAACTCGCCCGCCCGAAGCATCTGCTTGAGCTGATGCACCACTTGCTTGATTTCCTGCACATGGGTCTCGGACGTATCGGGCTGCTGTTCCTGGGCGACAACCAATGCGTCGAGGCGGCGCGTGTAGTCGCGCATCGCCTCGCTCGCGGCCTGGGTATCCGTTGGCACGGAGGCCGCCGGCGCCGCGACCGCCTTCGAGAGCAGATCGCTGATCGCGGCGACGACCTGACCCAGCTCGCCGCTCTTGTCCGCCGCAATCTGACGCGGCAGCAGATCCGACATCCCGGTGATGTATGACGCCATCACGTGGTTCTGTACCAACAGGTCGTTGAGTTCCCCGACCGAGACTTGCTTGGACTTCGGCTCCAGCATCATGCGCTTGAAGGCTGCGCCGAAATTCCCGAACGCGATGTGCATGTCCTTTCTCGCCATGCGATAGGCCAGGTCGTCGCGCTTGCCTTCCCGGCCGGCGCACGATTCCAGATAGGCGCGCGTCGACTGCACGGCCTGCCGGATGAGTGGTCCCATGAGGCGGTATTCCCAGTACGGGAACAGATACGAGCAGACCAGCGCCACGGCAGACCCGATGAGCGTGTCGATGGCGCGCTCCCCGATAACGGACAGCGATCCGGGCAGCAGGAAATGGAACAGCAGCAGCACGTAGGACGACATGAATACGACCGACAGGCCGTAGTTGAACAGCGACAGGCTGTTCCCCATGACCATGCAGAAGAACATGAGTGCGAGCAGCATCCAGGGCGTGTGCACGAAGGACAGGACGAGCAGCACGCTGACGCAGCCGATGAGCGTGCCGGTCAGACGTTGGGCGTTCTTCTGCTTGGTCAGGCTGAAGCCGGGCTTCAGAATCACGATGATCGTGAGCAACACCCAATAACTGTGCGCCTGTCCGGCGAGCAACGACCAGTTCTCGCAAATGACCATGCCGACGACAATGGCAATGGTCACCCGCAACGCATGGCGAAAGCTTGGCGACGAGAAGGTCAGATTCTTCCAGAGGAGCTTTGGAGAGTAGCTCTGTCGTGACGTGAAGCGAAGGAGCGCCTGATCGATCTGCACCTCCGTGGCCGCGCCTGCGGTGGCGAGATTCGTGTTGCGGTGCATGCGCTCCACGATACGCGTGCTGCTCCATACCCGGCGGAAGGTGCTCACGAGCGCCTGGTATGCCTCGGGCGCGCGTTGCGGCAGCGACTGCTTGCGCATCAGCTCGATCTCGTACTCGATGGCCCGGAATTCCGCGCGCCAACTGCGCTGTGCCCGCGAGGGCTCGTTGGTGGCGATGGCGTAGCCGATGCCATCCACTTCGTTCGCGATCTTTCGGATCATGTCGCGAAAGAACAGCAGCACGTCGTTGTCGGCGAACTCTTGGCGCAGCATCGGGTAGTCGGTATGCACCGACACCACCACCTCGTGCAGATCGACGATATTGATGAACAGGTTGAACAACATCGTGCGGCGCGACTCCAGCGTGCCGCTGCGCAAGCGGGGCAGATTGCGCAGAATGATCTCGCGCGCGGCCTGCTGCTTTTCGACGACGTTGACCTGCGCAGCGATCAGTCGCCGGTAACAATCGTCGATATCGGTGGCGGTATCGTAGAACGCCGCTTTGGCCTCCAGATATTGTGCGGTGACGAAGAAGCACTCGGCGAGGGTTTGCTGTTCGATACGAAACCACCAGAGGCGGCAGACAACGAGACTGAAATAGGTGTACCAAAGGCCACCGGCGAGCACGGCGCCGGCGTCGAGCACGGCCTGGTGGCGCGTGAGGTCGCCCTCGACATTGAGCACCATCATCATCAGGCAGGCAAAACTCACGAGCGACGCGCGATAGCCATACACCACGAGCATCGACAGGCCAAACGTCAGGATCATCGACGTGATCCAGAGCTGCCACGGCTGCGCGGCGGTGGCCATGCCGGTGATCAGGACCGTGAGGGCGCCGAGCAGCGTGCAACTGAGCAATTCCGTGTGCTTGTGACGCAGTGGCCCATTGATGTCGACCACGCTTGCGCATAGCGCCCCGGAGGCCACTTCGATGCCGAGCAGGTGCTGGTCCATCCCCCAGAAGAGCACGAGGGCAGGCAGCACCACCCCCACTGCCTGACGGGTGCCGCTGAAGAAGTAATGGCTGTACAGGAACTTCTTGATATCGGTTTGATAGTCCATGCGTCAGGTGCGAGGGTTCCGCAGCAAAGCCGGCCGCGCGACGGGGGAGTGCGCGGCGCAGTGAGAGTCTAGCCGAAGCCTCGCGCGCCGCGAAGAGGGGATACCGCCGGTGACACGCGGCGCGTGCATGTGCGGGCCGTGGTGTGTGCCATGGTGCGGGCCGTGACGTGCGACGTCACCGTCACCCGGGGTGGGGCGGTTTTTCGGATCTGCCCGATCGGCTTGTCGATGAGGCTTTTGCTATGCTTGCGAACAGACTCGCTCAGCCGCCACGCCCGCATGCTCCACTTATTCTTTTCCAACCGGTTCACCACGCTCGAAGCCGCGTTGCTGCGCGAGCTCGCGCAAGCGCCTGGCAGTGCGGGTGGCGCAGGCAATCCCTTCGACACGGAGACCATCGTCGTGCCAAGCGTGGCGGTGCGGCGCCGGCTCGAACTCGACTATGCCGACGTTTTCGGCGTGTGTGCAAACGTTCGCCTGACGTACCTCGCACAGTGGCTGTGGGACATGGCAGGCAAGTTGCTCACGGTTCCCGAGAGTTCGCCGTTTGCGCCGGACCGGCTCGTCTGGCCGCTGTATCAGTGCCTGGCTCAGCCGTGGGCGGAAGCCTCGCCGCGTCTGGCCGGCTATCTGGCGGGGGCGGACGATGTCATGCGCTTCGAACTGGCCGAGCGTCTGGCGCATCTCTACGACCAATATCTGACCTACCGGCCGAATTGGCTCGAACGGTGGCAATCCGGCGAAGCGATCGAGCCGGGGGCGGCAGCGGGCTGGGGCGATGTGCAACGTGCTGACGAAGCGTGGCAGAGCGCATTGTGGCGGCAGGTGCTGGCGCATCTCGAGATCGACGAGCGTCATCCGACGTTGCGGGCGATCGACCGGATAGCGCAACTGACCCCCGAGACCGTGCCGGCCGGCTGGCCGTCGCGCGTGTCGGTGTTTGCGCTGTCGTCGATGCCGCCGCTCTCGATGGCGTTGCTCAAGGCGATGTCCCGCCTGATCGAGGTGCACCTCTACGTACTCAATCCGTGCGAGAGCTATTGGTTCGACATCGTGCCGCCATCGCGACTGTCTTATCTGGCACGGCGTGACGGGGGGGCACACCGGGAAGTGGGCCATCCGTTGCTGGCCGAATGGGGGCGCCAGACGCAGTCGCATATCGACGCCTTGTATGCCGACCTCGCGCCGCAGGCGGTGGAGGACCGGGCGCTGTTCCAGCCGAACCCTGCGCCGACGCTGCTCGCCGCGTTGCAAAACGGCATGCTCACGCTGGACGACGGTCGCGGCGGCGCGCCCGATGGGGCAAGCGCGGACGGCTCGGTTCAAGTGCATGTCTGTCATAGTCTGGCGCGTCAGATCGAAGTGCTGCACGACCGGTTGTTGGCGTGCTTCGACGAGATTCCCGATTTGCGACCCGACGACGTTCTGATTACCGTACCGGATCTGGGGCGCGCCGCTCCGCTTATCGACGCCGTCTTTGGAACCGCCACGCCGCGCATCCCCTATCTGGTGACGGGTCTGCCGCCGACGCGGACCAACCCGGTCGCGCGTGCGTTTGCGTCGATTCTGGCGTTGCCGCAGCAGCGCGTGGCGGCGTCGAGTCTGGTGGAACTCGCGCGCACGGAGGCGATTGCACAACGCTACGACCTCGGCGGCAACGTACTCGATACCCTTCAGAATTGGCTGCAAGCCGCCGGTGCGCGACGCGGCTGGCGTGGCGATGCGCTGCTGCGGCTCGACGCGCTGCAGGCGAGCGCGACGTCGGGGGCAGACACCGCACCGGCGTTGGCGCGGCACACGCTGGGCGATGCCATGATGCGGTTGTTCCTTGGCTACGCCTTGCCCGACGACGCCCTGCCGGTCGACGACTGGCTTCCTGTGGGCGGGATCGAAGGCGGACGTGCCGAGTTGCTCGGGCAGTTGGCGCGGTTGATCGACGATCTCGCCGCCGCCGCCGTGATGCTCCAGACCGATCGCACGGGGCTCGCGTGGCGCGATCATTTGTTGGCCATGCTTGAGCAATTTTTTTCCGACGAGCCCCGTTTTGCTGACGATGTCGCCGAGGTGCGCATGGCGATCGAGCAGATCGGCTCCGCCATTGCCGATGGCGCCCCCGACGTCGGGTTACCGGTCGAAGTGGTGGCGCGCGTGCTGGCCGACGCTCTGGACGATCCGACGCGTGGCGGCGTGCCCTCTGGGCGCGTAACGTTTGCGGCGATTCCGAGTCTTCGCCTGCTGCCTTATCGGGTGGTATGCATGATCGGCATGGACGACGGTGTGTTACCGGGGCGCGTGCGTGCCGACGAATTCGACCTGATGCGGGCCTTGCCGCAGCGCGGCGATCGTCAGCGGCGCGACGATGAGCGTAATCTCTTCCTCGATCTCATGTTGAGCGCGCAAGACCGTTTCCTGCTGACCTACACGGGGCGAAGCGTGCGCGACAACGCACCGCTGCCGCCATCGACCGTCGTGGACGAATTGCTTGATTTCTCCGCACAGTTGCTGGCCCCGGTATCGCAGGGGTACAGCCTCGAGGAACAACGCGAAGCGCGTGAGCGTCTGGTTGTCATGCATCCGTTGCAGCCGTTTTCTCCGGCCTATTTCGATGGGCGCGATGCGTCGCTCTACAGCTACGACGTGTCCAATGGCGAGGCCGCCCAGCAACTGGCGGAGCAACTCGCGTCTCCCGCACCGGACGCACGCGCTGCGCCTTTCGTGCGCGAGCCGTTGCCTGCGGTCGCGCAAACCCATTTGACGCTCGACGACCTGCTGCGTTTCTGGCGTCACCCCGGCAGAGCCTGGGCGCGCGATCGTCTGGGTCTCTCGCTCGGCGAACTGCCCACTGACGTCGACGACGAAGAGCCTTTCGTGCTCGATTGGGGCGGTCGCGACGCGCTGGCCGCGCGGTTGCTGCCGCGACTGTTGCGCCAGGATGGGCGTGATCCGCGAAAGCACGCCGAAGCGATTGAGCGCATTGCGAAGGTGAGCCACGAGTTGCCGGGCGGGGCGACCGGTGCCGTCTGGCGTCGACGAGAACTGAGCGGTCTGCGGGCGCTGGCGTCGCAAGTGCGAGACGCGCACGCCGAGGGCACGCAGGAGCTCCACGTGACGCTCGCACTGAAGCCTGCGTTGCCGCCCGCCTGGCGCGAGTCGACGGACGCAGCGTGGCACGGCGATGCTACGCTGTCCGCGGAATGCCTGTTGCAGGGGCGCCTGGCCCCGGTGTCGCGCTTTGGGCTGACGATGTATCGATACGGCAGCATGCGGCCGAGTGATCTGCTCGCCGCGTGGCTGGCGCATCTCGCGCTGTGTGCGCATCTTCAGCAGCCCGAGCACATTGGGCAGGATGTCGCGGCAAGAACGCTGTGGTACGGCGAGGACGAGACGTTCGCCTTGCGGCCCGTGGACGACGCCGCAACGTTGCTGGGGCAATGGGTGGCGCTATACCGGCTCGGGCAGACTCGCCCGTTGCCGTTCTTCGCGCGCAGTGCCTGGAAGTTGGCGAGTACCGGCAAGCCGGGCGAGGCCGAGAGCGCATGGCTCGGTTCGGCGTTCGCGCGCGGCGACGCAGACGATCCGTACACGCGGCTGATCTGGCGCGGGGTGGACGACCCGTTGGCGTCGCCATTCGATTTGCTTGCAAATACGGTGTTCGGTCCGGTGGTACAGCATCTTGACGTGATGGAGGGGGCATGACGCGGCTCACCGACCTCGACGTCTTCGGTTGCGACCTCGACGGCGTTTGTCTGATCGAAGCGTCGGCCGGCACAGGCAAGACGTGGAACATCTGCGCACTGTACGTGCGGCTACTGCTCGAAAGGCAATTGACGGTCGAGCAGATCCTGGTGGTGACCTTCACCAATGCCGCGACCGCAGAGTTGCGTGAGCGCATTCGCGCTCGGCTGGCCGGGTTGGTGGCTGCGATGGCACCGGTTCTCGGCGAGGAAGACGACGCGGCGGACGAGGGCGAGGAAGAGGACAAGGGCGAGCGCGAGGGCGACGATTTCCTCCGGCTCGATCTCGATGCCAGCGACGACCCGTTGCTCAGCGTCATGATCGCGGGGGTGATCGAGCGTGGCGAGATGACACTCAAGGGCGTTCGCGACTGTCTTCAAACGGCGTTGCGCGGATTCGATCAGGCGTCGATTCACACGATTCACGGCTTTTGTCAGCGGGCGCTCGCGGAAGTGCCGTTCGCGGCCGGGTTGCCTTTCGCGTACGAACTGGTGCCGGACGACAACGGGGTGCGCCACGATCTGGCGGTCGACTTCTGGCGTCGTGTGGTCGAACCGCTTGCGGCGCAGGACGAAGGTTTCGCGGCGTGGCTGGTCGACCGCAAACGCGCGCCGGACACGCTCACGGATCAGTTGGCACGCCGGCTGAAGAAGCCCGTGTCGGCGCTGCGCTGGCCCGCGGCGGTGGAGGTGGAGGGGGATGCAGAAGCGGATGCAGAAGCGGATGCCGATGCGGGGGCGCCGCCGGAATCGGCATTACGCGCGACCTACGCCGCGGCCTGCGCGTGTTGGGACGCCGAGGCCTCGGCGATTGCCGAGCTGATGCGCGCCGCGTTGCCGTCGTACAAGAAGAACATTTATCACGAGACCTCGATCGCGCAAGCCGTCGCTGCGTGGCAGCGCTATCTGAGCGCGTGCGATGCCGGCGCACAACTGAGTCCGAAAGCGGAATTGCTGACGACGACGCGTCTTGCCAAAGACATCAAGAAGGGCGAAACGCCGCCCGATCACCGGTTCTTTGGCATGGCCGACACCCTCGTTCGCGCGCGCGCCGATGCGCACGAGGGCTACAGCACGCAGTGGCTGCGGATTCTGCGCCAATGGTTGATGCAGGCGCCTGACCAATTGGCGCTTCGCAAGCGTGAGTTGCGTGTGGTGTCGTTCGACGATCTGCTTGGCAACATCGCCCGCGCACTGACCCAGCACCCCGGCTTGGCCAGCGCCTTGCGCGAGCGATATCCCTGTGCGCTGATCGACGAGTTCCAGGATACCGACCCGCTGCAGTTTGCCATTTTCAGCGCGGTGTATGGGCCGCAGGCTACGGCTACGGCTACGGCTACGGCGTCGCCGGGCGGCGGCCGGGGGCCGATGTTCATGGTGGGCGACCCGAAGCAGGCGATCTACAGTTTCCGTGCAGCGGATCTGCATACCTACCTGGCGGCGCGCGAGAATGCCGATGCGGCGTACACACTGGCGGTCAATCAACGCTCGACGCCGGCCATCATCGAGGCGGGCAATCGGTTGTTCGGAGCCAATGACCGGGCGTTCGTGCTTGACGGACTCGATTATCCGGCGGTGCGCCCGGGGGTGCGACGGCGCCCGCCGTTCTCGGATGCACGCGAGGTGGCCGACTTCACCGTGTGGTGGTTGCCGGACGATGACGAGCCCCTGACGAAGGACGACGCGCAGCAAGCGTGTGCGCGCGCGGCGGCGGCCGAGATAGCGCGTTTGTTGGCGGGGGCGTCGTGCGGCGAGGTGCGCGTGGGCGAGCGTCCCATTGCGCCGGCCGATATTGCGGTCATCGTGCAGACGCACCGCCAGGGTGCGCTGATGAAGACGATGCTCGCCGCCCATGCCGTGGGGAGCGTGGAACTGACGCAGGACTCGGTGTTTGCGAGTGAGGAAGCGGAAACGCTGCTCCGGGTGCTTCGTGCGGTGGAATCGCCCGGCGACGTGCGTGCGCTGCGCGCGGCGCTGGCGACTGAACTGTTCGGACTCGATGCGACGGCGTTGTATCGCATGCAGACCAGCGAGGCCTCCGACGCGGAAGCGATCGCGTGGATTGAGCGGCTGCAACGCTATCGCCAGTTGTGGATCGATCGCGGCTTCTCGGCGATGTGGCGCACGCTCATGCGCGAGTTGGGACTCGCGGCACGTCTGGTCGCGCGCGCCGGCGGCGAGCGGCGTCTGACAAACTTCATGCATCTGGCAGAGCTTGCGCAGGCCCGTTGGGCTGAGCAGCCGGGCATGGCCGCGCTCTTGCGTTGGCTGGCGTCGCAACGCAACACGCGTGGCAGCGAGGAAGCGCAACTGCGTCTTGAGTCCGATCAGAACCTGGTGCAGATCGTCACAGTTCACAAGTCGAAGGGCCTTGAGTACGGCGTGGTTTTCTGCCCGTTTCTGTGGGACGGTGCGGTGCGCGACGGCGGCAGCCTCGACGGACTCGAGTATCACGACGGTCCCACGGCCGTCATCGACTTTACCGACGCGGCTGCCAAGGGCTCGCCGGCGATGGCCGCGCTACGCCAGGAGCAATCGGCCGAGCAGGTGCGGCTGTTGTACGTGGCGCTCACGCGAGCGGTGTATCGATGCTATCTGGCGGCGGGCATCTATTCATCGCGGCGCAGCGTGAAGGAGGCGTGCGGTGGCATGCTCAACTGGCTCGCGGCAGGGCAGGGCACGACCTTCGATGCCTGGATTGCCTCGACGGTCGATACCGACGAGCGCGTGGCGACGATTCGTTCTGCGTGGAAGGCGCTGGTGGGGGGGGCGCTTGCCTTGGTGCCACTGCCGATGGGGGACGCGTTGGACGCGGGAGCGCGCCTTGGTCACAACGCGGCGCCTGAACTTGCCGCGCGCGCCAGTACGCGTGCGTTGCGCGAAGTCTGGCGAATCGGCAGCTTCTCGGGGCTCCTGGCGGGGATGCACGCCGGGCCGTCGTTGGGCGGGGGCCAACTCAGCGCGCCGGAGCGCACGCGTCCCGATTACGATGCGCAGGCCAATGCCGGGCCGGTGTTTGCCTTGCCGCCGCAGGGCGACGATGCCTGGCCACCGGCCGACGATATCCTTCGCTTTCCACGCGGCCCGGCCGCAGGCGAGAGTCTGCATCGCGTGTTCGAACTGGCCGATTTTCAGACGCCTGCCCAATGGCCGCAAGCGGTCTCGCGCGCTCTGCGCGAGCGTCCGCCTGGGCGCGGCGCCGAACACAACGAGATGTGGCGGGCCATGATGATGAACCTGTTGGGCGATACGCTTGCGACACCGCTGCGCCCGGGCCTGCAATTGAGCGACGTGGCGATGGCCGAGCGACTCACCGAAATGGAGTTTACTTATCCGGCCGACGCCGTGTCGCTTGACGCCTTGCGTGGCGTGTTGCGCCAGTTCGGTTACCCGGATCTGCCGCTCGACGTCACGGTGCTGCGCGGTTACCTCAAGGGGTTCATCGATCTGGTGTTCCGGCACCGTGCTCAGTGGTGGATTCTCGACTGGAAGTCGAATTACCTCGGCACCGCGCCGGAAAACTACGGCGCAGACGGGCTGCGCGAAGCGATGGCCGAACACGGCTACCACCTTCAATATCTGCTCTACACGCTGGCGCTGCACCGCTACCTGCAACGTCGTTTGCCCGACTACGACTACGATCGCGATATGGGTGGCAGTCTCTATCTCTTCGTACGCGCGGTTCGGCCCGACTGGGCGAGCGCTCATCCGGTGGGCGACGAAGTGCCGGGTGTTTTCTTCGACAAGCCGTCGCGCGAGATGGTCGACGCACTCGACAGGTTGTTCGCCGCAGGCGAAAACACTGCGCTGGCGGACGCACTCTCTTTTGATATGCGCGGCAGCGCTGCAGGTATCGCCGAGGAGGGCGCATGAGCGATATGCGTTCGCGGGTCGATGCCTCCGCCGGCGCACCGCTGGCCGACAGCGGTGTCGTGCGGCTGGCGCAGGGGTTTGCCCGTCGCATGGCGTTGCTCGCTCGTGGACATGGGGCGGACGACGTGACGTGCCGCTATGTCTGGCGCGCGGCCCTGGCGGTGAGTCTCGCCACGGCGGAAGGGCACGTTTGCGTGCCGCTCGATAGCCTGCTCGACGCGCAAGCCAGCGGAGAACTGTTTCCCGGCGATGCACCTGCCCTGTCCGTTTGGCGCGCAGCGCTATTCGCCAGTGGCTTGTGCGCCCCCGCGCGTGAGGGGCTTGCACTGACGGGCGACGCCCAAGTCGACGCATTCCCGTTGCTGCTCGACGACCGCGATCGGCTTTATCTGGCGCGTTACTACAGCTATGAGGCACGTCTGGCCGCTGCGCTTGGGCGCAAGCTGTCGCTGAGCGCACGCACGCCGATCACGCCGGACGACCGCGCGCGTCTGCGGCGCTACTTTGGCGAAGGGGTGCTCGTCTCGGCCGACGGCCAGCCTGAACCCAACTGGCAACGGGCGGCGGCGGCGCTGGCACTTCAACGCTCGCTGGTGGTGCTCAGCGGCGGACCCGGAACGGGCAAGACGACGACCGTGGTGGGCTTGCTCGCGTGCCTGCTCGAGCGCGACGCGGCCCTGCGCGTGGCGCTCGCCGCACCGACGGGCAAGGCGGCGCAGCGCATGCAGGAGGCATTGACAGCGCGTCAGGATCTGCCGGAGACGGTCCGCCAGGCGCTGCCCGAAGCGGCGGTGACATTGCACCGACTGCTCGGCGTGCTGCCCGAGTCTGCCGAGCACGTTGGCCGACGCTTCCGCCATCACGCAGGCAATCCGTTGCCCTACGATCTGATCGTGGTCGACGAGGCGTCGATGATCGATCTGTCGATGGCGACGCAATTGCTCGAAGCGGTTCCCGAAGGCGCGCGTCTGATCCTGTTGGGGGACAAGGACCAATTGGCGGCGGTGGAGGCCGGCGCGGTGTTCGGGGAGTTGAGCGCCCAACGCGCGTTCTCGCCGGACATGCGCATGCGGCTCTTGTCGGCCCTCGAATGGCCCGCAGATCGACCGCTGCGGTCCGGACCGCTAGCCCCCAACGCCGACGCCGACGCCAACGCCGACGCCAACGCCGACGCCAACGCCGACGCCAACGCCAACGCCAACGCCAACGCCAACGCCAACGCCAACGCCAACGATACGCATGCTCGGGCACAAGGGCGCGGCCAAGGCGCAGGAGGACTGGAGGACACCGTTGTCTGGCTCGAGCGCACCTATCGCTTCGGAGCGCATTCGGCGATCGGCCGGCTGGCAAGCGCCATCAAGTCGGGGCAGGTTGTCGAGGCGCGCAAGGCTTTCACTGTCGCGGAAGGCGCGCGCGATGCGCGCACGACAGCCGACGCGGACTCGGCAGCGGTGATCGAGGCGACCGGTACCGATCGCGTGATGCTCAGCGAGGATGCAGGAATCCAGTTATCGCCGGTTAATCTGAACGCGTTGGCCGACGGGTATGGTGCCTACCTCGACGCGCTGGCCCAGGCGGTGACGATGATCGGACAGCTTGGCGATCCGGCCGCCGCGACACCCGCCGATATCGCCATGGTTGCGCAGCCGGTATTTGCGGCATTCGGCCAGTTCCGCGTGCTGTGCGCGACGCGTGGCGGGCGACGCGGCGTGGAGTTTCTCGGGGCGCAACTGACGGCCGTGCTCGCGCGCCGAGCCGGTGTGGCGCTTGGCGCTGGCGGGGGCGTTTGGTTTGCGGGCCGCCCTGTGTTGGTGACGCAAAACGAGTACGCGCTGAACCTGTTCAACGGCGATATTGGCATTGCGCTGCCACTCGGGCCGTCCGGCGCGCTGCGCGTCGCATTTGCCACGCCAGACGGTGGTTACCGCCTTTATTCGCCGGCCAGCCTGCCGGCGCACGAGACCGCGTTTGCCATGACGATCCACAAGTCGCAAGGCTCGGAATTCGAGCGTGTGGCGATCGTGTTGCCGGAGCAGGCAAGCCGGGTGTTGTCGAGAGAGCTGATCTATACGGGACTGACGCGGGCACGTCGTCAGGCGTGGTTCTACGCGCCCTGGCAGGTGATGGCGTCGGCCATCGCGCGGCCGACGCAGCGCGATGGCGGATTGACTGACCGGTTGTCCGAGGTGCTGGCTACGATGCCTGCTTCGACGACTGCTTCGACGACTGATTCGACGCCGCGAGTGCCGCCTCGGCAAGCGACCCCAGACGTGTGACGAGCAACTGGTCGATCTTGTAGTTGTCGATGTCGACCACTTCGAATTTATAGCCAGCGGCCTCGGTGGCCTCCGACTTTTTCGGAATGCGCTTGAGTTGATAGATCATGAATCCCGCGATGGTTTCAAATTCCCCTTCGCCGGGAAGTTCGTCGATATCGAGCGCCTTTTTCACGTCTTCGACCGACGTGACGCCGTCGACGAGCCAGGAGTGTTCGTCGCGCTGCACGATCTGATCTTCATCGGCCGGGTGAATGACATCGCCCATGAGCGCGCCCACGATATCGTTGAGCGTCACCACGCCCACTACCAGACCGTATTCGTTGATGATGACGGCAAAGCCTTCGCGCGTTTCCTTGAAGCGCGCCAGTGCTTCGGACAGATTGAGCGTGTCGGGAATCACCAACAGCTTCTTCGCGTAGAGGCGGTCGAGATTGCGAATCACGCTCGACAGGTCTTCGCTGGCGATGCGCTGGAGTAAATCCTTCGAGTCGACGTAACCGAGCACGTTGTCGATGTCGTCCCGGCACACGAGGTACTTCGAATGCGGGCTTTCCGTGATCTTCTGGCGAATGCTGCGCTCCTCCTCCGCGATAGTGAAGTACACCACGTCGTCGCGAAACGTCATGACCGAGCCGACCGTGCGCGACTCCAGCTCGAACACATTCTCGATCAGATGGAGCTCCTGCTTGCGCACCACCCCGGCTTGCGCCCCCGCACCGACCATCGCGGCGATGTCTTCCGACGTAATGTTCTCGATGGCATGCGTCGGCAGCTTGAACAGGCGCAGGAACAGGTTCGCCACACCATTGAACAGATAGACGAGCGGGCGCAGGATCTTCAGGCACAGCAGCATCGGATCGATGATGCCCATGGCGACGCGCTCGGGGTTGACCATGGCGAGGCGCTTGGGGATCAGATCGGCGAATTGAATGAAGGCGATCGTGATGAACAGGAACGAGCCGATGCCGGCCAGCCGCAATGCCAGCGCCTGATCGGTAAACGACGAAAGCCACGCGAACAGGTAGGGGGTCAGGAAGCTCTCGCCGAGCACACCGCCAAGCACCGCGACCGCGTTCACGCCAATCTGCACGACCGTGAAGAAATTGCCGGGCTGCTCCTTGAGCGCGAGCACCTTGATCGCCTGCTGATCGCCCTTTTCCATGAGCACGTGCAGCTTGGTGCGCTTTGCCGCCGTGAGTGAAATTTCGGCGGCGGAAAAGAAGGCGCTCGCCAGAACGAGCAAGAAGATACTGAAAAGAAATCCGTAACCACTCATATTGTTATCCCTGTAGGTGCGAAGGCGGATACACAGCCGCTACGCACGCCGGACCCGTTCGCACGGGGAAGCGTCCGGTGGCAGGGAGACATTTCAAAACAAGGCCGGCGGGCCATCATTTTGAGATGCCTTCGGGCGGGCGCGCGGGAGGAGCGTACCCAATTCGGTGGGGACGGCGGGCCAAAAAGGTGCCACCCACGCCGTTTGGCGGGCCGCGTCAGCCGCGTCGGCTGTGCCGCTGACCGATAGCATGCCATAAGTTCGGGACACGCCGACAGCGGTGCCCCATGAATTGGGCGGTCGGCGGTCGTCGGCCGCCGCCATTGTCTACTTCCGGACGGTGGCTTGCCCGAGCTGCAAGATGCCGCGTGCAGAACCGATAATGCGCGGGCGACGCTTCGGGCATCGTGAATCCGGCTTCGACGCCGTGTCGAAGTGGTGGCAACGGGCCACATGTCTCTTTCCTGAGGATTTCACGATGATGAATCGCATACAGGCATCCCACTATTCGCCCGGCATGGTCAACATCGCGGCACCTGAACCCATCGCGCTCAACGCAGGGGCTGGACTCGCCGATCCTGCCGGCATTCCGCTAGTGCGCATCGCGAACGCCCGTGCCGATCATCTGACGCATCCCTGGGCGGCGCGCGAAGCGCATGCCGTGCAGGTATCGAGGGAGATGGACAAGGCGTTCGGCAACGAATTCCTGGGTGCATCGACGCAAGTCGACGTCTCCGGCGAAGCCGCTTTCGACCGTATCACGCCAGCGCAGGACGACCTCGACCGCATCGATACGCACGGGGTACGGTTCGCGGGTCCCGGTCCCGGTAACGGCGCAGCGCGCGGCGTGCAACCCGTTCTGAGCGCATCCGCGATGGAGACGCTGCACGTCTGTGCCGGCACCCGAAGTAGCACCCCGCGCAACGCGCTGCCGGACGGCCGCAATCATCCTGTCTTCATGCCGGAGGGGCGTAGCGAGCGGGCACAGGTCTGCCGCGACATCGTGAATGGTTCGCTGCTCGGTACCGGGGGCCGCAACGGTACGGTGCCGTTCGATCCCAGCCGCGACGACGTGGCGTCGATTGTCGCGGACACGGCGCGCCGATGGACGGGCAAGCCTGCGCTGGCAGGGAAGAAGGAGTGGTCGAAGGCATGCGAGGAACTGGAGCCGCCTGCCACGTTCATCGCGAAGTTGAACGACCGCTTGCAGCAGGGTTCTCGCGTTCTGCCGTCGCAGGAGAGCACCGCATGGATGCTTCGTGTGGGGTTCGCCGAGGGCCTTCCGATGCATCAGGCCATGGTGCGCGCCGACCTGCCCCCTAGTGTCGGAATGGGCACGGACGAATGGGTCAAGCTCGCCCTTGGCATCGAGCAAGTGGGTGAGCGTCACTGGGCGTTGGGCCACGCGGCGGTGATCGACGCGGCGGCGTTGCCGGCGACGAACACGAAGGCCTTCACGGCGCTGGCAACGTCGCTGTCGGCGAGGCCGCCGCACATTGCAACGCAGCGGCTGCGCAACCAGTTGACCACGCGCGGTGTACCCACGGCGCCGGCCAGCGCCACGAGCGAGTCGTCGACACGCGTCTGAGCGCGAATAGTGGGATCAGTGCGAAGCGTGCGAAGAGCACGATGCGCGCGATGCGGGCAATGAGCGCGATGAGTGCAATGCGTGCAATGAACGCTTGATCGCCCACGTCATCCATAAAAAAACGCGCCCGGCGTGACCCGGGCGCGTTGACTTGCATCGTCGACGGTGAACGCGTGCGTGCTGCGGCACGCGTGTCCTCGGCGATCAGGTGCGTCGATAGATCTCGGCGCCGCTCTTGACGAATTCCACCGCCTTGACTTCCATGCCCTGCTTGAGCGCGGCTTCGTCGGAAATGCCTTGCTTGGCGGCGTAATCGCGCACGTCTTGCGTGATCTTCATCGAGCAGAAGTGCGGCCCGCACATCGAGCAGAAGTGCGCCACCTTGGCGGAGTCCTTCGGCAGTGTCTCGTCGTGGAATTCGCGCGCCTTGTCCGGATCGAGACCCAGATTGAACTGGTCTTCCCAACGGAATTCGAAACGTGCCTTCGACAGCGCATTGTCGCGAATCTGCGCGCCCGGGTGCCCCTTGGCGAGATCGGCGGCGTGCGCGGCGAGCTTGTACGTGATGATGCCTTCCTTCACGTCGTCCTTGTTCGGCAAGCCAAGGTGTTCCTTTGGCGTGACGTAGCACAGCATGGCAGTGCCGTACCAGCCGATGGTCGCCGCGCCAATGCCCGACGTGATGTGGTCGTAACCGGGGGCGATGTCCGTCGTCAGCGGTCCGAGCGTGTAGAACGGGGCTTCGTCGCAGTACTCGAGCTGGAGATCCATGTTCTCCTTGATGAGCTGCATCGGCACGTGGCCCGGGCCTTCGATCATCACCTGGACATCATGCTTCCACGCAATCTGCGTGAGTTCGCCCAACGTCTTCAGCTCGGAGAGTTGCGCTTCGTCGTTGGCGTCATAGATCGAGCCGGGACGCAGGCCATCGCCCAGCGAGAACGCGACGTCGTACGCCTTCATGATTTCGCAGATATCTTCGAAGTGCGTGTAGAGGAAGCTTTCCTTGTGATGTGCGAGACACCACTTGGCCATGATCGAGCCGCCGCGGCTCACGATGCCGGTCATGCGGTTGGCGGTCATCGGCACGTACGCGAGGCGCACCCCGGCGTGGATCGTGAAGTAGTCGACGCCTTGCTCGGCCTGTTCGATGAGCGTGTCGCGGAACATTTCCCACGTCAGATCCTCGGCCTTGCCGTTCACCTTCTCGAGCGCCTGATAGATCGGCACCGTGCCGATGGGCACCGGGCTGTTGCGCAGAATCCACTCGCGGGTCTCGTGAATGTGCTTGCCGGTCGACAGATCCATCACCGTGTCGCCGCCCCAGCGGATCGCCCACGTCATTTTGTCCACTTCTTCGCCGATCGACGACGTCACCGCCGAATTGCCGATGTTCGCGTTGATCTTCACCAGGAAGTTGCGGCCGATGATCATCGGTTCCGATTCCGGGTGATTGATGTTGTTCGGGATGATGGCGCGGCCGCGGGCGATTTCGCTGCGCACGAACTCCGGCGTGATCTCGGCGGGGAGGCTCGCACCGAAATGTTGCCCCGGATGCTGGCGCGAGAGCAGCTTGGCCAGACGCTCGCCTTGCGGGCCCGCGTTGCGCACGCTCTCGATGTATTCCTGACGGCGCAGATTCTCGCGAATGGCGATGTATTCCATCTCCGGCGTGATGATGCCCTGACGCGCGTAGTGCATTTGCGTCACGTTCTTGCCGGCCTTGGCGCGGCGCGGCGTGCGATGCAGGCCGGGGAACCGCAGATCGGTCGTGGCGTCGTCGGCGGCACGCTCCCGACCGTAGGCGGAGGTCAGGCCGGGCAGCGCTTCGGTGTCGCCGCGCTCCTCGATCCATGCCGCGCGCAGGGCGGGCAGGCCGGAGCGAATGTCGATTCGAGCGTCGGGATCGGTGTACGGACCGGACGTGTCGTAGACGAAGATCGGCGGGTTCGTCTCGCCGCCAAAGCTCGTCGGCGTGTCGGCTTGCGAGATTTCGCGCATCGGGACACGGATGTCGGGGCGCGAGCCGCTGACGTAGATCTTGCGGGAATTCGGCAGCGGTGCGATCGCGGCTTCGTCCACGCGCGCATTGGCTGAGAGGAATTTCGGATTGGCGTTCATGCAATGTCTCCTGGCGGGGCACGTGTTGACGCCGACAATTTCGGCGCAAAGCGGCTCAGGAGCATGAACGGGGGCGAGTAATTTCTACGCTCCCTGCGCTGGCATTATCCAGATCAGGTTCTAAGGGTATTTCTCACCCACAACTCACGTTGCAGGACCCCTGCGCTAGCTTTGCGGCAACGATACACCGACATGCCCGGCAAACACAAGCACGATGCGTCCCGAAAAACGTGAACGGCCGATGGTGCGGCGCGACATGCCGCGTGCGCGCCGTCGAAAATCCCGGTGTTCGAGGCGTGGGTCAGCGGGCGCCACGCGCTCGGTCGTCTTCGTCGATGGCGCGCGAGAGCCGTTGCGCGACGTCATCGGCGAGCGCTTCGGGCACGTTGGTGAAGCTCATCACGAGTGCCGGCGGCAACGGCCGGGCAACGCTGAAGAGCGAGAGCGCTGCCGGTGCTAGGCCGTAGCGGCGCGCGATGTGGCCTATGGCGCGGTCATTGCGGTGCGTCTCCAGCCAGCCGAGTAGATGCATGCCGCCGGCCTGACGCGCGAGTTCGATGCGTCCCGCGAGGTGTTCGCGCAGCGCATCGGCGAGTGCGGCCCGGCGCTCGCCGTAACGTTGGCGCATGCGCTTGATATGACGGCTGAAATGTCCCTGGGTGATGAAATCGGTGACGGTCGCCTGCTCGATCCATCCCTGCCCGGGAAAGGCGATCGAGGTGTGAGCGACGAAGGCGTCGCACAGTGCGGGGGGCACGACGAGATAGCCGAGCCGCAGGCCGGGAAACAGCACCTTGCTGAACGATCCCGCGTACAGCACGCGCGCGCCGCCATCCAGACTCTTGAGGGCGGGGAGCGGGGCGCCTGTGTAGCGGAACTCGCTGTCGTAATCGTCTTCGACGATCCAGGCGTCGTTGGCCTGCGCCCACGCCAGCAAAGCGAGACGGCGCTCGAGCGGCAGCGTCACCGACAGGGGCGACTGGTGCGACGGTGTGACCACGGCGAGTCGTGCATTCGGCGCGGCCCGTTCGCCCGCAGCGACATCCAGCCCGTCTTGATCGACCGGCACGGGCACCAGTGTCGCACCCGCCATTTGCAGCCCCTCGTGGGCGCGGAAATAGCCCGGATCCTCGCACCACACAGCATCGCCCGGGCGCAGCAGCACGCGCGCGATCAGCGCGAGCGCACCCTGATAGCCGGCGGTCACGATGACTTGTCCCGGCTCGCATCGGATACCCCGCGCGATGGCCAGATAGCCGGCGATGGCTTCGCGCAGCGGCGCCCAGCCGATGGCGTCCTGGTAATGGAGCGCGTCCGTCGATAGTTGTCGCGCGCGGCGCGCGGCAAGCCGCGCCCACAATTTTCGCGGGAACTCGTCGAGGGCAGGCAGGCCGTTTTGCAGCGGAAACGGCATCCCGGATGCACTCACCGGGATATGTCCGGGGTTCTCGGGGCAATCGCCGCCGACGATCTGCGGCGTGTTGGACGATTCATCGACGGGCGCGTTGGCGCGACGCGCTCGCGCCGACGCCACATCCGCCGGCATCGCCTTGGCGGCCGCATCGAGTCGCGCGGCGTCCAGCAGAGGGTTGACGCGGCTGCCCGCCGCGCCGCGACCGATCACGAAACCCTCCGCGACCAGTCGTTCGTACGCCGCTTCGACCGTGCCACGCGCCACGCCCAGTTCGCTCGCGAGCGAGCGCGTCGACGGCAGACGCGCGGCGGGCGCGAGCTTGCCCGAGAGAATGCCTTCGCGGATGCGTTCGTAAAGTGCCCGGTACGTCGGAACGCCGGGTGCATGGGCGGCATCGGCCAGATGCAACGCCGCCAGAGCGGGACGACGGGATTGATCGGTCATGGCGCAATGCCTCGCGTGGCGTGGACGACGGCTCGACTCGGAAGCCCCGGACACGGGGCCCGTGAGAGGACCGGCTTGGCTTGGTTTGGCCCAACGATTTTATTCAATTTTGGCTCTTCCTGATGAGACAACGGGTGCGTATCCTCAAGGACGTGAACGCGTTGCATGCGCGACAACGGCATGTCGCTGTTTCCAACGCCTTGACTGAACCGAACTGAACGGAGAATCGACGCATGTTACGACTGAACTACATCAAGGCCGCCCCGCGCGCTTACGAACACCTGGGCGCGCTGAGCGGCTATTTCCACGACTGCGGCTTGCCGGACGGGCTGGTCGAGCTGGTGTGGCTGCGCGCATCGCAACTCAACGGCTGTGCGTTTTGCATCGACATGCACGTGACTGACGCCCTGAAGATGGGCATCGAGCCGCGCCGCCTGCATCTGCTCGATGCCTGGCGCGAAACGGAGCTGTATTCGCCCGCCGAGCGGGCCGCGCTGGCATGGACGGAAGCGGTGACCAACGTGCAGGACGGTCACGTGCCGGACGACGTTTTCGCCGACCTTCGCGCGCATTACGACGACAAGCAGATTGCCGATCTGACGTTCGCGATCGCCACGATCAACGCGTGGAACCGCCTGGCGATTTCGTTCCGCTCGCCGTTGCCGAGGACGCCGCAGGGCGTGCGCTGAGTGAGCTAAGTGCGCTAAGTGCGCTAAGTGCGCTAAGTGCGCCAAGTCTGGCCCCGAGGCGAGGCGCCTCTCGACGCCGACGTCACTGCGCGAGGCGCACCTCGCGCTGAAATTCCCGGGGCATCAGCCGCAGCGCGTCGCGGAAGAACCGCCGGTCGGGCGATGGGAGCATCGGCAGCACGCGGCCCAGCGACCGGGCGGCGTGCAAGGCCTGCGGCGAGTCGCCGTCCTGATGCAGCGCGAACCACAACATCTCGAACCACAGGTTGGCGAGCTGCAACGGCTCGAAACAAACGCGGCCGTCTTCGTGATCGGCGAGCGTCGTCTCGACCACATCGGTCCAGCGCCGGAAACCCTTGGCCCGCGAGAAGGGCGCGCCGAACGGCTGGACGGCGTCGAGAAAGGCCTCTACGGCAAGTGGGGTGCTGGCGCGCAGCGTTTCCAGATCGGGGTCGCGCCGTACCGGCACCGCCCCGCGCGCGATGCGCAGCAGGAAGACGGTATTCCAGACCGAATTGCCACCGACGCCGAAGCGGTCGCAGATCCATTCCGATAGCCCGATCCAGCGCAGCGCCTGCCGCTGCACGTCGGCGGCGGCAAGCCGTCGGCCAGGATCGATGAGCGCGCCCTGCCAGAATAGCCACAGCGATAACCCCATGTTGGCCGCGACGTGCTGCGCAAGTTCGATCGAGTCGGCTTCGAAGGCGGCTTGCAGAGCGTCGGAGAAGGCCGCCAGCGCATCGGCCGCCGATTGCGCCCGCGCGGGCGTCGGGCCGGGACGAGCCGCGTGCGACTTATGCAGCAGCGCTTGCAGGTTACGGCACTCGAAGCGGATGCGCGGGTTGTAGACGAGACAGGGCGCGAGCGAAGCATCGTCACCGATGCGTTGCAGATGAGCGAGCGCGCCCGCCTCGTCGCGCAAGGCATAGGCTTGCCATGCCTGTACGACCCAATGCATGGCGCGTAGCGTGGGCGAGCCCGGCGGGTTCGTACCGAAGGTCGCGGCAAGCGTGGCAAGCGTTTGCTTTGCGCGTGCCGCATCGCCCATGCGACGCCACACGATCGTCTCCGCGAGCAGGGCGATGCCGCGTTGAACGTCGTCGACGGCACATACCTGCGCGGCATGGAACGACGCCATTGCGCCTATGCGCTGACGTCGTCCCTCGCCATGCGAGCGCGCCTGCGGCGGCGCGAAAAACACGCCGTCCTGCAGATCGCGCTTGCCCAAGGTCAAGTGATGCCAGAACGCAATGTCCTGCATGACGTAATCGAGGGCGGGCGATGGCGTATCGGGCGCCGCATCGTGCGGCAGGCCGAGAAATGCGGCAATGGCGCGACGCGGGTCGTCGGGCGTTGTATCCCCGATCATGACGGCAATACGGGGGATCTCATGAGGGGCAAGCCAGAAGGGGCCTTTGCCTCGGCCTCGCGTCGGGAGCAGGCGGACATCGGCCTGCGCGTCGTCGCCCCAGCCCACGGCGACACCCCAGCGCGCGAAGTCCGAGAATGCGCGGCTGATCAACATGCGCAGATCGCCCGCCGCGCCTGACTGTCCGAAGCGGATTTTCAGCGAGGCCAGCGGGACAGGTGACATCTCATATTGCGCAGCGTAATAGACCCGCATCAGCAGCCACAGGCTTTGATACCTGGCCGGCTGGCCGTCGATTTTCTGCGGCGCGTCGAGGCGCACGACAAGCGTCGGCGCGTTGGGGGTGGCTGTCGGGAAGGTGCGCGGGGCAGGGGCGTCGGACATGGCAGCGGTGAGCATCGCGTTGCACGCGGCAGCGCACGGCCGCCGCCGCATCGTGCGGAAATTGCGGAAGCGGTGAACCGATGATACGGCGGTTACGTCAGTTACGGTAGCGTTGCTTGGTGTCTGTCAAAACGGGAACTCTCTCGTAGACATTTTCGGAACGCCGCGCCCGACTATCGCCACTGGCGAGGTTTCCGCCAACTCTAGCGTTTGATGAAATAAGGATAACGAAATGAAAAAGCGGATCTCTCGCCGACGTCGCCGCCGCATTGCGCTAAAGCGAAACGCGGCCATGGCACCCGCCTCGCAAAAGATCTCGCGCATATAGACGGAAGCCAGGCGCGACGACACCGGTGACGGACATCGCCCCATCGGCCGTGCCGCCGCCCGCTGTTACAACGCGCGTCCGAGTCTGAGGGCGCCCGCGATTTCCGCGACGTGACGGCCTTGCGTGCGCGCGATCTTCAACTCGTTCTCGCTGGGTTGACGCGAGCCGTCGCCGGCGGCGAGCGTGGTCGCCCCGTAAGGCGTGCCGCCGGTCACCTCCCCCATCTGGGTGAGGCCGGGCTCCGTGTACGGCACGCCGACGATGATCATGCCGTGGTGCAATAACGTGGTGTGAAAGCTCGTGATGGTCGTTTCCTGTCCGCCGTGCTGTGTCGCGGTGCTGGCGAACACGCTGCCGACTTTTCCGACGAGGGCGCCCTTGGCCCAGAGGCCGCCGGTCTGGTCGAGGAAGTTGCGCATCTGCGCGGTCATGTTGCCAAAGCGCGTCGGGGTACCGAAGAGGATCGCGTCGTAGTCGGCGAGTTGATCGACGCTGGCGATGGGCACGTTCGCGAATACAGCGCGTGCCGCTTTCGCGCCACTCTTTTCGAGCACTTCGGCGGGCACCAACTCGGGGACTTGCATGACGGTGACGTCCGCGCCCGCGACGCTGCGTGCGCCATCGGCTATCGCTTCGGCCATCTTGTAGATGTGCCCATACATGCTGTAGAACACCACCAGGATCTTGGTGTTGGCCATGTGAATCTCCTTAGGGGGTCGAGAGAGGCCGACGCTGCGGGCGGTTTGCCGCGTGGCGCGATCCGTTCCATCATAGTCGACATCGGTGACGGAAGAGTGAGTCGCACGGGGTTCGGTGCAGGCCGAGACGACTTGCCGCGCAGAGCGCCACTTCGAACGCTTCCCTGGAGAAATCAGCCGATGGGGCGGCGAGCGCCTGCCTGAGCTTCCCCACTCGCCAACCCGCCTGAGCTGCCTGAGCGGCCTGAGCGGCCTAACGCAAACGTGAGCCGATGAGGCAGCCAAGGGCGAGGGCGGCCATCAGCACCGTGACGCTTGCCGACATGCCACCTGCCAGCGCCAGCCCGGTGGCAGCCACGCCGTGCGCCATCACCGCTGCGGGAACGAGCAACATGATGCTCACGGCACACCAGCGCATGACATATCGCCACATGAAGCGACTCACCACCTGCATGCGTGCGTCGAGTTGATGCCGCTGCCAGAACGACAGATCGGCTGCCGCGTGGAAGAGCCACAGCGGGCTGAAATACTTGATGAACAATTCCATGACGCCATACCGGAAACACAATGGCCGCAGGGCGCGGGCATGTCGTCGAGGCACGATGGCGGGGCAGACGCCCGATGGCACAGTCACGCACTTTGAGGGAAGTCGACGCCTGAATATTGTAGCAGGCGCTTACTCACTTTGTGACGGTGCGATGGCGGCTTGGACGGGCTGTATTGGGTTTAATTTCGTGCAATGTGCCGTCAAACTCCGCTATCGGGTGATATGTCCAATGATGTCAGGGTTGAGGTGGCGTCTTGGCCGTCGCCCCGATCGTTCCTGATATGGTGGAGAGTGCGTGCGGCGTATTGGCGGCGATTTGCTGAATCAATGCCCAGACGGATTGGGCGGCGGGAGAAAGTGTGCGGTTCTTGCGGCGCACCAGCATGATGGTGCGATCGAGCTGCGGCACGAGCGGCCGGGCAACGAGGTGAGCGCCATCGTTCCCCGGCAGGCTCGGCATCGCGGGAAGTGCCAGTGCCGGCATGATGCTGATGCCGATGCCCGCTTCGATCATGCGGAAGACGGTGATTGCGTGTCCGACTTCCTGCGCGATCCGGCAATAGGCCCCGTGCTCCGCCAGCGCCCGGTCGATCAGAGGGCGGCTGCCCGACGCGTAGTCGAGCAGCACCAGCTTTTCGCCATCGAGTTCCTTCCACGTCACTTGCGCCTGCTTCGCGAAGCGATGTGAGCGGTCGCAAACCACAAGGAACGGTTCGACCATGATGGGTTCGCCGACCAGATCGTCCGCCCCTTCCGAAGCAACGATGACCCCGAAGTCGACCTCGCCGTGCCGCACGCTGTCGCTCGCGAGCGTTTGCACCTGATCGCGCAGCATGAGTGTGATGTCCGGGTAGCGGGCGGCGCAGGTGGAAATGCATTCCGGCATCAGATTGGCCGAGATCGTGGGCGCACTGGCGACGCGCACCCGGCCGCGCCGCTCTTCGGCCAGGCCGTGCGTGTCGCGCAGCGCGCTCTCCAATTCGTCGAGCACCCGGGCGAGCGTTGCCGAGAGACTTGCGCCCACTTCAGTCAGCGTGACCTCCCGCGTGGTGCGGTCCACCAGCTTGAGGCCGAGTTCTTGCTCCAATTCACGGATGCAACGGCTCACGGCGGGCTGGGTCAGGCCGATATCCTCGCCCGCACGGCTGAAACTCCCGTGCTCGGCCACTGCGAGGAACACTTTGAGCTGGCGCAGCGAGATATTCATGCGTGTTTGGTATGAATAAATTTTTTAAATGAATTTGTATTTTAACTGGCCTTGCGCTCTAATACGTAAAAACCCGTATCGCGAGCGCACACTTCCGGTCACTTTCGATCGTCTGCCGATCGAGCGATGACCATCGGCGGCCGCCATGCCGTCGCGACCTGTGTTCTGGCGAGCGGGCTTTGTCTTTTCCGACGCATTCGAGATCGACGATGGCCAGACCGCGTTTCCTTCCCGACAATTTCACGTTGATGCTTGTGACGACCGTCGCGCTTGCCAGCTTGCTGCCGGCGCACGGCGAGGGCGAGGTTGCCTTCAACCTGCTCACCAACGTGGCGATTGCCGCCTTGTTCTTCCTTCACGGCGCGAAGCTCTCTCGCGAGGCCGTGCTCGCCGGTGCGACGCATTGGCGTTTGCACTTGCTGGTGTTCGCCAGTACGTTCGCCGTCTTCCCGATCGTCGGGTTGGCGCTCAAGCCGGTGCTTTCCTGGATGGTGACCCCGCAACTGTATCTGGGCATTTTGTTTCTGTGCACGTTGCCAGCAACGGTCCAGTCAGCCATTGCATTCACCTCGATTGCCCGTGGCAATGTGCCGGCGGCCGTGTGCAGCGCGTCGGCGTCGAGTCTGTTCGGCATTTTCATCACGCCGGTACTCGTCGGTCTGGTGGTCATTCATCACGATGGCGCCACTGGCGCGTCGCCGTTCGACTCCATCGGCAATATCATGCTGCAACTGCTCGTGCCATTCATTGCCGGCCAACTGTCGCGCAGGGCGATCGGCAAGTGGGTCGAGCGCCATCGCGCGTTACTCAAGATCGTCGATCAGGGCTCGATCCTGCTGGTCGTCTACACGGCGTTCAGCGAGGCTGTGAATACGGGCTTGTGGCATCAGATTCCGCCGCTGGCGCTGCTCGGGCTGCTTGGTTGCTGCGCGGTGATTCTGGCCTTCATGCTTGCTTTTACGACGTACGCAGCGCGCTGGCTCGGTTTTTCGCGAGAGGACGAAATCACCATCGTCTTTTGCGGCTCGAAGAAGAGTCTTGCGAGCGGTATTCCGATGGCCAAGGTGCTGTTCGCGACGGGATCGCTTGGCGCCATCGTGCTGCCGCTCATGTTGTTTCATCAGATGCAACTGATGGTATGTGCGGTGCTCGCGCAACGCTATGCCGATCGTCAGCGCGCGGCGCAAGCGGCCCAGCGGGCGACGACAGGCGTTGTCACGCCGCTCGGTCGTGACGGCAACGCCGAGAGCAGCGCCAACGCTGGGGCGGGCCGCTGACGGTCGATTCCCCGGCAAAACACGGGGGCCGTCAAGGGGACTGTCACACGTTGGTCGTGCGCAAGTGTTAGAATCGCGCTTGTTTTGCTTCTTCACGACCACCCTGGTCCGGCGGCGCCCGACGCATCTGTCCTTCGACAGGCCCCTCTCGCGCCAGCCCTGAGCATGGCGCACAGCGCCCCTTGAATCTTCGCGAGTGAGCTTTGATGCGGAATCCTTCCGCGTGGCGGCCCCCGTTTTTTAAAAGAGATGTCCCTTCATCATGGCTGATGTAAATGCTGTTCCGATCCCCGGCTTCGATAGCTTTGGGCTGCATGCGGACATCTTGCGGGCCATTGCCGAGCAGGGCTACACCCAGCCGACGCCGATTCAGGCGCAAGCGATCCCGGTGGTGCTGTCCGGGCGCGACGTCATGGGTGCCGCGCAAACGGGGACGGGCAAAACCGCCAGCTTCTCGCTGCCGATCATCCAGCGCCTGCTGCCCGATGCCAACACGAGTGCGTCGCCCGCACGTCACCCGGTGCGTGCGTTGATCCTGACGCCAACGCGTGAGCTTGCCGATCAGGTCGCTGACAACGTGCGTATCTACGCAGGTCATACCCCGTTGCGCAACACGGTGGTGTTCGGTGGTGTCGACATGAATCCGCAGAAGGAAACGCTGCGGCGCGGTGTCGAAATCCTGATCGCCACGCCGGGTCGTTTGCTCGATCACGTCGAACAGAAGACGGTGAATCTCGGCCAGGTGAAGATGCTGGTGCTCGACGAAGCCGATCGCATGCTGGACATGGGCTTCCTGCCGGATCTTCAGCGAATTCTGAATTTGTTGCCGAAGCAGCGCCAGACGCTGTTGTTCTCGGCCACGTTCTCGAACGAGATCAAGAAGCTCGCCTCCACCTATCTCACGAATCCGCTCACGATCGAAGTCGCCCGTCGCAATGCCACGGCCGACAATGTTGAGCAGGTCTACTACGAGGTGGATGAAGACGACAAGCGCGCGGCAGTGGTGCAGATCCTGAATGCGCGCGATCTCAAGCAAGTCATCGTGTTCGTCAACAGCAAGGTCGGTGCGAGTCGTCTGGCGCGCCAGTTGGAGCGCGAAGGTGTCGTGACGGCCGCCATTCACGGCGACAAGTCGCAGAACGAGCGCATGCAGGCGCTCGAAGCGTTCAAACAAGGCGGTATCCGTGTCCTCGTGGCTACTGACGTTGCCGCACGCGGCCTCGATATTACCGATCTGCCGGGGGTGATCAACTACGATCTGCCCTACAACCCGGAAGACTACGTACACCGTATCGGTCGTACGGGTCGCGCGGGCGCGTCGGGCGAGGCGATCTCGCTGTGCGCCCCCGACGAGCGAAAGCAACTCGTGGAAATCGAGAAGTTGATCAAACGCGAACTCAAGCGTGGCGAGTTGGTGCTCGAGCGCCGCAGCCGTTCGCGCGACGACCGGGCTGAGCGCGGTGAGCGTGGTGAACGCGGCGACCGCGGCGAGCGCCATAGCCGACACGACGGCCTGCGGGCCAGCCGCAGTGGTGGCAGTGCCGCACCGCGCCGCGTCCGCCCGGAAGACGAGTTCTTCTACAAGCCTTATGAGCCGTCGCCATCGGCGAGCGAGCCGCAACGCGACGCCCGCTCGTCACAGGAATCCGTCGCCCCGACGGCCTTTGGTGCAATGCCTGAAAAGGCGCCGAAGCGTCAGGTCGCGGCGCTGCTTGCGGGCTTCCCACGCAAGGCGACCAACTGACGAGCGACGCATTGCGTCGAAGCCATTCCGGGTTGAAGTAAAAAGCCAGCGCATTTGTGAGCGGGCCCCAAAGTTTGGATCCAGGTCCAACTTTTTGTGTCCAGCCCATTTGCGCTGTTTTTTTTGTGCGGCGAACGGGAGCAAAGGCAGGGGCAGATTTTACCGTTCGCTGTACTGTCCACTTACTGTCCGTTTACCGTCCATAGCGTACCCGCCATGCCTGCGTCGCTGCGGCAAGGAAGTCGTCGCCGTGAGATAGGGTGCCGAGCGATGCCGGCAATCCGAGATGCGCAGCGGCGTTCTTGAGCGCGACGAGCGCGGCGGCGGGCGTGTCGAGCACGAGCGGCGCCGCGCCATTCTGTTTGCTCAGCTTCTCGCCATCGTCTGCCAACACCAGCGGTACGTGCAGATAGCGCGGCGTCGGGGCATCGAGGCAGGCCTGCAAATAGATCTGACGCGCCGTCGAGTCCAGCAAATCTGCCCCGCGCACGATATCGGTCATGCCCTGCGCCTGATCGTCGACGACGACGGCCAACTGATAGGCCCACTGGCCGTCGGCGCGCTTGAGCACGAAGTCGCCGACTTCCGTCGAAAGATCCTGTATTTGCGTTCCCATCCAGCGATCTTCGAATCGAATGCGGGCAGCGTCGCCATCGGGCACCCGCAGACGCCAGGCGCGTGCGGTCTTGCCGTGCAGGCCTTGCCGGCATGTGCCGGGATACGCGAGGGTGCGATGACGCGCGTGTACGCGCACGAGAGAGTCTGCGATTTCTCGGCGCGTGCAACCGCAGGGATAAACGAGTCCACGCGCCGTGAGCGATGCGAGCGCTTGTTCGTAGTAGGCGTGACGGCGACTTTGCCGCACGACTGGCTCGTCGGAATGCAGTCCAAGACGCGAGAGCGCCGCAAGAATGTCTTCGGCGGCCCCCGGCACACATCGCGGTTCATCCAGATCTTCCATGCGCACGAT
The DNA here is from genome assembly GCF_041919235.1 of Pandoraea sp. Classification (NCBI taxonomy): domain Bacteria; kingdom Pseudomonadati; phylum Pseudomonadota; class Betaproteobacteria; order Burkholderiales; family Burkholderiaceae; genus Pandoraea; species Pandoraea sp. The sequence goes on along the minus strand of NZ_JAYRUC010000009.1, from coordinate 131,387 downwards.
CCAGACACCGCCGTGGGCACGGGCATCGAGCCAGCTTGCCAGCGCAGTGACGAGCGAGCCCTGATGCAGCGGCCCGGTCGGGGAGGGCGCAAAGCGGCCTCGGTAGCGCGGTGCAGGGCCCGGTGTCGGGCGCGGGCCAGGCCCGACGGGCAGCGTGGCGTCGCGTGCCGGAGCGTGAGCCACGGGGGCGCTCAGTCCGTCGTGGCGACAGTGGCAGCCTTCTGGGGTGCGCTCTCAGCAGCACGGCTGCCGACACACCTCGGGCACTGTTCGCCTTCGATGTAATCGGAGCTGCGCCGATCCTCGGCCGTCACCACGGCGCGGCAAGCAAAGCACTGTTGGGTCGTCGACGGGGCGAGTTCGGGGGTGAGCGCCGTGCGGTAATCGAATACGAAGCAGTCGCCCTGATAATGCGCGCCGCCCACGTCCTCGAAGTACTTGAGAATGCCGCCGTCGAGCTGATACGTATGCTCGAGGCCGATGTCGCGCATGTAGATCGCGGCCTTCTCGCAACGAATGCCACCGGTACAGAACGACACGATGGTCTTGCCTTCGAAGTCCTTGCGGTGCTCCGCGATGACGTCGGGGAATTCCGAGAACTTCGTCAGACGATAGTCGACGGCGTTATCGAACGTACCGACATCGACTTCGAAGTCGTTGCGCGTGTCGAGCATCACCACCGGGCGGCCTTCGTCGTCCTGACCGGCGTCGAGCCAACGCTTGAGCGTAGCGGGGTCGATGCCGGGCGCGCGGCCGTCGGCCGGCTTGATGACCGGCATCTTCATCGTGATGATCTCTTTCTTCGGGCGCACCAGCATCCGGCGGAAGGGTTGCGTCTCCGAGAGGCTTTCCTTGACCGCCAGGTCGGCGAACCGGACGTCGGCACGCAGACGGGCGAGGAAGGCGTCGATGCCATCGCGCGAGCCCGCCAGGAACAGGTTGATGCCTTCGGGGGCGAGCAGGATGGTGCCCTTCAGGTCGAGCGCCTGACAATGTTCGAGCAGGGCCGGACGCAGGGTCGCGATGTCGTCGAGCGTGACGAACTTGTACGCAGCGATATTGACGATGGACATGGCAACGGAATTTCGCAAAAAGCGTGAAGCAGGAAAACGCCATTATCGCCGATTCGGTACGGGAACACTTTGATTTCACCCCGGCTGTTGCCGAATCGGACGGCATCCCGGTACAGGCGAGGGGAATTTCCTGGTACGGCCCCAGCCGTGTCCGAAACGGGCCGGCCAAGCCGGATGTTTCGCGACGCGAGGCGCTGTAGCCATGGGCGGCGCGTTACAATACCGCCCATGTCAGAACCTCGCTTCGTCCACCTCCGTCTTCATTCCGAATACTCGATCGCCGATGGCATTGTGCGGCTCGACGACGTCGTCAAGGCCGCCGCCAAGGACGGTCAGGGCGCGCTCGCGCTGACCGACCTCGCGAACATGTTCGGCGCCATCCGTTTTTACAAGGAAGCGCGCAGCAAAGGCGTCAAGCCGATCATCGGCTGCGACGCCTGGATCACGAATCAAGCCGACCGCGACAAGCCGTCCCGGCTGTTGCTCCTTGCGCGCGACAGGGAAGGCTACCTGCACCTGTGCCAACTGTTGTCCAGGGCCTGGCTTGGCAATCAGTGGCGCGGGCGGGCGGAGATCGACCCGTCGTGGCTCCAGGCCGACGGCCTTGCACGCGGTTTGCTGGCCCTCTCGGGCGCGCAGATGGGGGACGTTGGCGCCGCGCTGGCGGCGGGTAACCCGGAGCAGGCGCTGCAGTGCGCGAAGCACTGGGCGAGCGTTTTCCCGGGCGCGTTCTACATCGAGTTGCAGCGCACCGGCCAGGCGGGCATGGAGACCTACGTGCAGCAGGCGGTGCAGTTGGCGGCGAAAGTGGGATTGCCGGTGGTTGCCACGCATCCGATCCAGTTCATGACGGGCGACGATTTCACCGCGCACGAGGCGCGCGTGTGTATTTCGGAAGGGGAAATGCTCGGCAATGCGCGCCGTGTGCGCCGTTTCACGCAGGACCAGAGTTTCCGGACGCAGGACGACATGATCGCCGCGTTTGAAGACGTGCCCTCGGCGCTGGCCAACACGGTCGAGATCGCCAAGCGTTGCAACCTGACGCTCGAGTTGGGCAAGCCGAAGCTGCCGCGCTTTCCCACGCCGGACGGCCTGTCGCTCGACGACTATCTCGTGCAGTTGTCGAAGGAGGGGCTGGAGACGCGTCTTGCCCAACTGTTCCCCGACGAGGTCGAGCGCGACAAGCAGCGCCCCGACTATTACAAGCGGCTCGACTTCGAGACCGGTACGATCATCAAGATGGGCTTCCCCGGCTACTTCCTGATCGTGGCCGACTTTATCCAATGGGCCAAGAACAACGGCGTGCCGGTCGGTCCGGGCCGCGGCTCGGGCGCGGGTTCGCTCGTTGCTTACGCCCTGGGCATTACCGATCTCGATCCGCTCAAGTACAACCTGCTGTTCGAGCGTTTCCTGAATCCGGAACGCGTCTCGATGCCCGACTTCGACATCGACTTCTGTCAGGACGGGCGCGATCGCGTCATTCAGTATGTGAAAGACAAATACGGCGCTGACGCCGTCTCGCAGATCGCGACCTTCGGTTCGATGGCCGCCAAGGCGGCAGTGCGTGACGTTGGCCGTGTGCTCGACCTGGGCTACAACTTCGTCGATGGCATTTCCAAGCTGATCCCGTTCAAGCCGGGGAAGCACGTCACCATTGAAGACGCGCTCAAGGAAGAGCCGCAGTTGGCCGAGCGTTATCAGACGGAGGACGAGGTCAAGCAGTTGATCGAGCTGGCCCAGCGCGTCGAGGGGCTGACGCGCAACGTCGGCATGCACGCGGGCGGTGTGTTGATTGCGCCGGGCAAGCTGACGGATTTCTGTCCTCTGTACACGCAGGGCGGTGGCGAAGATGCCAGCGGCGTGGTGAGTCAGTACGACAAGGACGATGTGGAAGCGGTCGGCCTCGTGAAGTTCGACTTCCTGGGCCTGACCACGCTCACGATCCTGAATTGGGCTGAGCGCTATATCAAGCGTCTGCATCCGGAGATGGCAGACTGGTCGCTCGATCAGGTGTCGCTCACCGATCCGGCAGCGTTCAGCATCCTCAAGAAGGCGAACACGGTCGCCGTGTTCCAGTTGGAAAGCCGTGGCATGCAGGGCATGCTCAAGGACGCCCAGCCGGACCGCTTCGAGGACATCATCGCCCTGGTGGCGTTGTATCGTCCGGGGCCGATGGACCTGATTCCGAGCTTCTGCGCCCGTAAGCACGGTCGTGAGAAGGTGGAGTACCCTGACCCGCGCGTCGAGCCGGTGCTCCAGGAGACCTACGGCATCATGGTCTATCAGGAGCAGGTGATGCAGATGGCGCAGATCATCGGCGGCTACTCGCTCGGTGGCGCCGATTTGTTGCGTCGTGCGATGGGCAAGAAGAAGGCCGAAGAGATGGCTCAGCACCGCGAGATTTTCGCGCAGGGTGCTGCGGCAAACGGCCTCACGCGCGAGAAGTCGGACGAAATCTTCGACTTGATGGAAAAGTTCGCGGGCTACGGTTTCAACAAGTCGCACGCGGCGGCGTACGCGCTGCTCGCGTACTACACCGCATGGCTCAAGGCGCACCATCCCGCCGAATTCATGGCTGCCAACATGAGCTTGGCCATGGACGACACCGACAAGGTCAAGATTCTGTATGAAGACTGCCTGACCAGTGCCAACGGGCTGGCCGTGTTGCCGCCGGACGTGAACGTCTCCGCCTACCGGTTCGAGCCGGCCGACGCGAAGACGGTGCGGTATGGGCTGGGCGCGATCAAGGGGAGCGGACAGTCGGCGATCGAAGAGATTCTGCGTGCCCGAGAAGGCAAACCGTTTACCGATCTGTTCGACTTTTGTGCGCGCATCGACCGTCGCGTAGTGAATCGGCGCACTATCGAAGCACTGATTCGTGCCGGTGCGTTCGACAGCATTCACCTCAATCGCGCGCAATTGATGGCGTCGGTGCCGATGGCGATGGAAGCGGCGGAGCAGGCGAGTGCGGCGGCCAATCAGGTCAGTCTTTTCGACCTCGGCGACGAGAGCCTGCAAGCACCGCTGGAGCTGGCCGACGAGCCGGCCTGGAGCGACAAGCGCAAGTTGCAGGAAGAGAAGCAAGCGCTCGGCTTCTACCTGTCTGGCCACATGTTCGATTCTTACGCGGAAGAGGTGCGGCGCTTCGTCCGCACGCGCATCCGCGATCTTTCGGAGGGCCGCGACCGGCTGGTCGCCGGTGTGATTTCCAACCTGCGCACGATGATGACCCAGCGAGGCAAGATGCTGATCGTGCAGCTCGACGACGGCACGGGCACGCTTGAAGTCACGATCTTCAACGAGCAGTTCGAGGCGAACAAGCATCTCTTCAAGGAAGACGAACTGCTGATCGTGCAAGGCAACGCACGCCCGGACAGCTTCACGGGTGGGCTGCGTTTCACCACGGAAAGCGTGATGGATCTCGGTCGAGCGCGCGCGCGTTTCGCGCGTGCGCTCAAACTGTCCTTCAACGGCAATGCCGACTGGACACGCTTGCGCGCTACGCTGCAGCCGCACTGCGCGATGTACCGCGTCGCGGCGACGGCCGGCGTCAGCGGCGGGTTTAATGGCGGTGGCGGTGGCGGTGGTGCGGGGAGCGGCTTCGGTCGCCGCCATGGCAACGGCGATGGCGATGGCGATGGTGACAAGCCGCATGGCTTGCCGGTGCACATCGTGTACCGCCGCCCGGACGCCGAATGCGAGTCGCGGCTGGGCGACGACTGGAAGGTGCAGCCCGGTGACGAATTGCTTGGCGAGCTTCGCCAGTGGCTGTCGGCCGATTCAGTACAAGTCATCTATTGATGCGGGCGGGACGGCGCGATGCGGTGCGATGCTGCGCCGCGTGGTGCTGGTCTTTCGATACAACAAGGAAATCCGGATGTTCTCCATCATCGTTCCGACGTGGAACAACCTCGCCTTGCTCCAGCTTTGCGTGCGCAGCATTCGCCAGAATTCGAGCTATTCGCATCAGATCATCGTTCATGTGAACGACGGCGCCGATGGCTCGCTCGACTGGGTACGGGCGGAGGGGATCGAGCACACGGCGTCGCCCGGCAACGTTGGCATTTGCTACGCGGTGAATCAGGCGGCGGCGCTCGCGCGCGAGAAGTACATCGTTTATCTGAACGACGACATGTACTGCTGCCCCGGCTGGGACCGCGCCTTGATCGAGCGTGCTGAAGCCATGCCTGACACGGCCTTCATGCTCTCGGGCACGATGATCGAGCCGGTCGACACGGGCAATCCGTGCGTCCTTGTGCAGGACTTCGGCCGCGACGTCGACACCTTCGACGAGGCGGCGCTGCTCGCGAGCGTTCCGACTTACCGCAAGCCCGACTGGTTCGGCGCGACCTGGCCGCCGACGCTCGTGCATCGCGACTGGTGGTTTCTCGTCGGGGGCTACAGTACCGAACTCAGCCCGGGCATGAGTAGCGACAACGACTTCTCGATGAAGATGTGGGCGGCCGGTGCGCGACGATTTGTCGGCGTCGGCGCAAGCCTTGTTTACCACTTTCAGTGCAAGAGCACGGGCAAGGTCGTGAAGAACGACGGCCGCACACAGTTCCTGCGCAAATGGGGCATGACGCAGTCGATTTTCGATCGCTACTATCTGCGTCGCGGCAAGCCTGTGCCGGCGGGTAACGACGGGCGCTTGCCCGAGCCGGTCGACGACGGCAAGCTGCGCTGGGAACTGTTCCGCTCACGTGTGAAGCGGGCGCTCGCCAAGTGACGCCGTCGCGGGATGAGCGAAGCGGACGCATTCGAGCCTCCGCTCAGCGCCGCGCCAACCGCCACGCCGGCGGCTAACGACTGGCGGCCAGCCGTCGACACCCTGCCGAGAGCGGATGTGCGTTGGCAGTCGCGGGTGCGTCAGGCGTCGTTGCGACGGAGCAGGGCGTACTTCAGAAAGGCGCTGCGGGCGTTCATTCGCGCAATCGCGGCCCCGGTGGCGCCGTCAAGAAACCCCCTGCGCAGCAAGTAGGTGCGAACGAACGCCCACCCGCCATTGATCCACGGCTTCAACGGCGAGACGCGTTTGCCGCGCAATGCCATTTCTTTCGCGCCGGCGCGCGCGTACCGCTGCACCTTGTCTTCGACCTGACGCGCTTCGGTATAGCTGTAGTGAAGCAGGTGGTGCGAGAGCGTGCCGATCTCGCCGTCGACGATCACACGCTCGTGCACGAGGTTGTCGGAAAAGCGCCCGGAGTCTCGTCGAAACAGTCGCAGCACATAGTCCGGATACCAGCCGCAGTGCCGCACCCAGCGTCCGAGGAACTGCGACAGGCGAGGCATGCGGTAACCCGCACGGTCGCTGCGGGCAATCGCCGCGGCAATGTCGCGCGCCAACTCGGGCGTGACGCGTTCATCGGCATCGAGCGATAGTACCCACGGCTGCGTCGCGTGCGCCAGGGCACGATTCTTCTGCGGACCGAAGCCGGGCCAGTCGGGTGTCACGTGCACTTCGGCGCCGGCGGCACGCGCGATGTCCGTCGTGCCATCCGTGCTGGCGTTATCCACCACAACGATCTGGGATGCAATCGACTGCACCGACGCGATGCACTCGGCAATGTTGTGACACTCGTTGCGCGTGAGAATCGTCACCGTGAGCGGCAGGCGCTGCGAGGACGAGACGGGCGATGTGGCTTCGTTCATGAGAACTCACGAAATGGCGGCATCCGATCCACGGCCGATTCAAGACCCTGAGGCGTGATCAAGCGTTGGCCCGGTCGTTGAGCAACTCGACGAGCGCCTCGCCATAACGTTCGATCTTCGCTTCACCGAGTCCGGTAATATCGGCCAGCGCATCGCGATGGCGCGGGCGGCGTTGGGCGAGTTCGCGCAGCGTCCGGTCGTGAAGGATAACGTAGGCGGGTACCTGCTGGGTCTTGGCGATGTCCTGCCGCCAGGCACGCAGCTTGTCGAACAGTTGTTGGTCGGCGAGATCCAGCTCGATGGCCGGTGACGACGCATACCCGGCAAACCGGCTTTTCTTGCCGACCGCGGCCCGCTGGCGCCGCAACGAGAGGGTCGTCTCGCCCTTAAGCACCGGGCGCGCCGCTGCATTGAGCGTCAGCGCGCCGTACTGGCTGCTGTCCGGCTCAATGATGCCATGCGCAATCAACTGCCGGAACACCGCGCGCCATCCCTGATCGTCGAGTTCGCCGCCGACGCCGAACGTCGGCAGGGCTTCGTGTCCGAATTGGCGAATCTTGTCGGTGCTGCGCCCGCGCAGCAAGTCGATCAGATGCCCTGCACCGAAGCGCTGGCCCGTGCGCAGAATGGCCGAGAGTGCCTTCTGCGCCGCGACGGTGCCGTCGAAAACCTCGGGCGGATTCAGACAGACATCGCAGTTGCCACACGGTTCGCTCGACTCGCCGAAATACGACAGCAGCACGGTGCGGCGGCAGCGCGGCGCCTCGCAATAACCGAGCAGCGCGTCGAGCTTCTGGCGCTCGATGCGCTTTTGAACGTCCGGGGCATTCGACTCATCGATGCGGCTGCGATGCACCACAACGTCGTTCAGCCCATACGTCATCCAGGCTTCGGCGGGTTCGCCGTCACGCCCGGCGCGCCCCGTCTCCTGGTAATAGGCTTCGAGGCTCTTGGGCAAATCCAGGTGCGCCACGAAACGGACATCCGGCTTGTCGATGCCCATGCCGAAGGCGACCGTGGCCGACATCACCAGCCCCTCCTCGCGCAGGAACCGCTGTTGGTGTGTGCGGCGCACTTCCGAATCGAGCCCTGCGTGATACGGCAGGGCGGGAATGCCTTGCGTCTCGAGCCACGCGGCGGTTTCCTCCACTTTCTTGCGTGACAGACAGTAGACGATGCCCGCCTCGCCCCGATGGCGAGCGAGAAACGCGAGCAACTGTTTGCGCGGATTGTCGCGGTCGACGATTTCGTAGCGAATGTTCGGGCGGTCGAAGCTGGAGATGAACAGACGCGCCTCGGTCAGACCGAGCCGCGTCTGAATGTCCTCGCGCGTCGCGGCATCCGCCGTCGCGGTCAGCGCGATGCGGGGCACGCGCGGATAACGCTCGTGCAGCGCCGAGAGCTGAATGTACTCGGGACGGAAGTCGTGGCCCCACTGCGACACGCAGTGCGCCTCATCGATGGCGAACAGCGCCAGTTGCCCGCGCTCGTCCAGCCGATCGAGCAGATCGAGAAAGCGCTCGGTCAGAAGACGCTCAGGCGCAACGTAGAGCAGGTCGAGTTCACCGCGGGCGGCGCGGCGCTCGGTATCGAGCGCTTCGTCGAAGCCGAGACTGGAATTGAGATACGCGGCACGCACGCCCGCTTGCAGCAAGGCGTCGACCTGATCCTGCATGAGCGCGATGAGCGGCGACACGACGATGCCGATGCCGGTGCGCAGCAGCGCCGGAATCTGGTAGCAAAGGGATTTCCCGCCGCCGGTGGGCATCAGGACGAGTGCGTCGCCCCCGTCGCTCACATGGTCGACGATCGCGGCCTGATCGCCACGAAATGCGTTATAGCCGAATACGGTACGGAGGACTTCGAGTGCGCTTGCCATGGGCGGGAGTATACCGGTTCCCCTCGGGCTTCGGCGCGCGACAGCCCCCGGAAAGCGGGGAGAGTGGCGAATTTCAAGGCGGCGTCCGAGTCCGGCTCGGACACCGCCCGGCGGGAGCGGCCGGTACGTTAGAATAGCGGTTTTTCCGGCGTTCCCCACATACATGAGCGTACCGCACAAGCCCATCGGACCGATTCTGCGGCGTCTGCTGGGCTATCTCCAGCCGTATTGGCACATGGGCCTGCTGGCCGTTCTGGCCATGGCGCTCGTGGCCGCGACCGAAGCGGCCATCCCGGCGGTCCTCAAGCCGGTGCTCGACAAGGGTTTCTCGGGGCAGGACCCATGGAAGCTCTGGTACGTCCCCGCTGCCGTGATCGGTCTGGCCGTGATACGCGGCGTGGCGCAGTATTCGGCCAACTACATGCTCTCGTGGGTGTCGAACCGCGTGCTGCTCGATCTGCGCGTGCGCATGTTCGAGCGTTTGCTGCACGCGCCGGCCGCGTTCTATCAGCGCGAGACGACGAGCACGCTCATCAACGCCCTCGTCTACGAAGTCAACCAGGTGCTCGGCGTACTCACCACGGTGCTCATCACGCTGGTGCGCGATTCGCTCACAGTCGTTGGGCTGCTCGGCTATCTGTTCTATCTGAATTGGCGCCTCACGCTCGTCGTGGCCGTGATCCTGCCATTCATCGGCTGGCTTGTCGGCAAGATCAACCGGCGCTTGCGCCGCCTGAACCGTGAGCAGCAGACGCTGACCAATGCGCTGTCCTACGTGGTCGAAGAAGCGGTGGCCGGCTACAAGGTCGTGAAGATCCACAATGGCGAAGAATATGAAAAGTCGCGTTTCGACAAGATGACCGGCACCCTGCGCGGCTATGCCATGCGCGTGACGGTGTCCGGCGGTCTCGCGCAGCCGGTCACGCAGGCGCTCGCCTCGCTGGCGCTGGCCATCGTCATTACCGTGGCGATGGTCGAATCGTCGTCGGGCGAGATGACCGTGGGCGGTTTCACGGCGTTCGTCACGGCGCTGTTGCTGGTGGTCTCCCCGCTCAAGCATCTGATGGACGTCAACCAGCCGCTGCAGCGTGGCGTGACGGCCGCCGAGCTGATTTTCGACGTCATGGACGTCGAGGTCGAGCCGCTTGGCGGCGAGCGCAGGCTGGAGCGCGCCAAGGGCCGAGTGACGTTCGATCAGGTGAGCTTCAACTACGGCGCCAGCGAGCGTCCGACACTCGACCGGATTTCGCTCGATGTGGCGCCCGGAGAGATGGTCGCGCTGGTGGGGCCGTCGGGCAGCGGCAAGACGACGATGGTCAATCTGGTGCCGCGCTTCTTCGACCCGACCGGTGGCCGCATTCTGCTCGACGATATCGACCTCACCGACCTGCGGCTGGCCGATCTGCGTCGCCAGATCGCATTCGTGAGCCAGGATGTCGTGCTCTTCAACGACACCATCGCCGCGAACGTGGCGTACGGTCAGGAGATCGACGCCGAGCGCGTGCAGGCGGCACTGCGTGCGGCCAATCTGGCCGATGCGGTCGCTGCCATGTCCGACGGCGTCGACACGCTCGTGGGCGACAACGGCATGCGCCTGTCGGGCGGCCAGCGCCAGCGCCTCGCGATTGCGCGCGCCATCTACAAGGACGCCCCGATCCTGATTCTGGACGAAGCGACTTCCGCACTCGATTCGGAATCGGAGCGTCACGTGCAGGCGGCGCTGGAAGTGTTGATGGAAGGGCGCACCACGCTGGTGATTGCGCACCGCCTCTCGACCATCGAGCGTGCGGATCGCATCGTTGTGCTCGAACATGGACGGATCGTGGAGCAGGGCTCCCACCAGGCGTTGGTGGCGCATAATGGCCTTTACGCGCATTTGCACCGTATTCAGTACGCACAGCAGCAGGATGCCTGACGTCGCCGTCGCCGCCGACATCGACGCATCGCGACCGCCGAACCTTTCCGCGTAACCAATAGGAGAACGTGATGAACCAGCCGACGATCAGTCGTTTCCCCGTGCCCGACCTTGCCGCGTTGCCGGCAGACATTCGAGCGCGCATCGACGAGGTGCAGGAGAAGGCTGGCTTCATCCCGAATGTGTTCCTCACGTTGGCCCATCGCCCCGACGAATTCCGCGCATTTTTCGCGTATCACGATGCGTTGATGCTCAAGGAAGGCAATCTGAGCAAGGGCGAGCGCGAGATGATCGTGGTCGTCACGAGCGCGGCGAATCAGTGCCTGTATTGTGTCGTCGCGCACGGTGCGCTGGTGCGCATCTATGAGAAGCAGCCGCTGCTCGCCGACCAGGTCGCCGTCAACTATCTCAAGGCTGATCTCACGGCGCGTCAGAAGGCGATTCTCGCCTACGCGATGAAGGTGTGCGAGCGCTCCCACGAAGTTGGCGACGACGACTACGTGGCGCTTCGCCAACACGGTCTCGACGACGAGGACATTTGGGACATCGCCGCGATTACGGCGTTCTTCGGCATGTCCAACCGCATCGCCAATGCGATATCGATGCGACCTAACGACGAATTCTTCTTGATGGGGCGCGTGCCGCGCGCTCGATAACCTCACTTTTCGCAAACCTTCGATTTCTATGATCTTCGTAACTGGCGGCGCCGGCTTCATCGGTGCAAATTTCGTGCTCGATTGGCTGGCGCAACACGACGAGCCGGTCGTCACGATCGACAAGCTGACCTATGCAGGCAATCTGGCGAATCTGGCGAGTCTGGAGCACGATTCCCGTCACCATTTCGCACAGGTCGATATCTGCGATCGCGCCGCGCTCGATCGTCTTTATGCCGAGCATCGTCCGCGCGCCGTGCTCCATTTCGCGGCGGAAAGCCACGTCGACCGCTCCATTCACGGCCCCGGCGACTTCGTGCAGACGAATATCGTCGGCACATTCACGATGCTCGAGGCCGCGCGCGCCTATTGGGGCGCGCTCGAAGGCGAGGCGCGCGATGCGTTCCGCTTCCTGCATGTCTCGACGGACGAAGTCTACGGCTCGCTGAGTCCAAGTGACCCGGCATTCACCGAGACGACGCCGTACGCGCCGAACAGCCCGTACTCGGCCTCGAAGGCCGGCTCCGATCATCTGGTGCGCGCCTATCACCACACGTACGGTCTGCCGGTACTCACGACCAACTGCTCGAACAACTATGGTCCGTACCAATTCCCCGAGAAGCTGATTCCGTTGGTGATCGCCAATGCGCTGGCCGGTAAGCCTTTGCCGATCTACGGCGACGGCAGCAACGTGCGCGATTGGCTGTACGTCGGCGACCACTGCTCGGCGATTCGCGAAGTGCTCGCGAGGGGCGCCTCGGGCGAGGTGTACAACGTGGGCGGGTGGAACGAGCAGAACAATCTGTCGGTGGTGAAGCATCTGTGCCGATTGCTCGATGAACTTTCGCCGCGCGCCGACGGCAAGTCGTATGCCGATCAGATCACGTTCGTCACCGACCGTCCCGGCCATGATCGGCGCTATGCCATCGATGCTCGCAAGCTTGAGCGTGAGCTGGGCTGGCGTCCGGCTGAAACCTTCGAGACAGGCATGCGCAAGACGGTTCAGTGGTATCTGGCCAATGGTGAGTGGGTGCGTCAGGTACAGTCGGGCGAGTACCAGCGCTGGATCGAAACGCACTATCAAAAGAACGACTGAGGTACGCATGAGCATCAAACGAAAGGGCATCATTCTTGCCGGTGGCTCCGGTACGCGGCTGTACCCGGCGACGATCGCCGTCTCCAAACAACTGCTGCCGGTGTACGACAAGCCGATGATCTATTACCCGCTCAGCACGTTGATGCTGGCGGGAATTCGCGACATATTGATCATTTCGACACCGCAGGACACGCCGCGTTTCGAGCAATTGCTTGGCGACGGCAGTCGTTGGGGGCTGAGCCTGCAGTACGCAGTGCAGCCGTCGCCGGACGGTCTGGCTCAGGCGTTCCTGATTGGGGCGGACTTCATTGGCAACGACCCGTGTGCGCTGGTGTTGGGCGACAATTTGTTCTATGGGCACGATTTCGCGTCGTTGCTTGCGGCAGCGAATGCCCAGACGCAGGGGGCTTCCGTGTTCGCGTATCCGGTGCACGATCCGGAGCGTTACGGCGTTGTGACGTTCGACGCGAACGGCAAGGCCATCGAACTCGTCGAGAAGCCGACGGCGCCGAAGTCGCGCTACGCGGTGACCGGTTTGTACTTCTGCGATAACGACGTCATCGACATCGCACGCTCGATAAAGCCGTCGGCACGCGGTGAGTTGGAAATTACCGACGTCAACAATGAATATCTGCGTCAGGGCAAGCTCAACGTACAGATCATGGGGCGTGGCTACGCGTGGCTCGACACCGGGACTCATGAGTCGATGCTCGAAGCCAGCACGTTCATTCAGACGATCGAGAGCCGGCAGGGCCTGAAGGTCGCGTGTCCCGAGGAGATCGCTTACCGGCGTGGCTGGATCGACGCGGCGGCCATCGAGGCGCTTGCGAAACCGCTCGCCAAGACCGGCTACGGTCAGTACTTGCTCTCGATGCTGCGCGAGCGGGTGTTCTGAGCTTCCCGCATCGCTGCGCCCTGATTCTTACCGATATCTCCTATGCAAGTGACTCCTACCGCCATTCCGGCCGTTCGCGTGATAGCACCCAAAGTATTTGGCGATGCGCGCGGCCATTTCTTCGAGAGCTTCAACCAGCGCAACTTCGACAACGCACTCGGTGAGACGCTCACGTTCGTGCAGGACAACCAGTCGCGTTCGGTGCGCGGCGTGCTGCGCGGTCTGCACTATCAGGTCAAGCAGCCTCAGGGCAAGCTCGTGCGCGTGTTGCACGGGGAGATCTACGATGTCGCCGTCGATATTCGTGCTGGCTCGCCGACTTACGGCAAGTGGGTCGCCGAAGTACTGAGCGCCGAGAACAAAAAGCAGTTGTGGATTCCGGCAGGCTTCGCGCACGGCTTTGTGGTGACGTCCGAGACGGCCGAAGTGCTCTACAAGACCACGGACTATTGGGCGCCGCAGTTCGAGCGCTGCATTCGCTGGGACGACCCGACATTGGCCATTCCCTGGCCGCTCGATGGCATTACGCCGATCGTATCGGACAAGGATCGGCAAGGCATGTTGTTCGCGGACTACAAGCAGGAAGACTGATCACGCGCGGCATATCGCCCCGTATGCATGCTTCGCAAACGCCATGGCCGGGTCGTCAATCACCGGCGATGGGGATGGGGGTTGGCGGGCGATGCGTCTGCGGGCACCGTCGCGATGGCGGCAATGGCGGCCTCGCCCGGCGGTGCCGACGTTTCCCCCGTCACCCGCAGTACCCGGACAGATCGCAGACCAAAGCGCGCGGCTAACGCCTCGGCCACGATCTGCGATGGCGGTTCCATGTCGCTCGCGTCCGGACCGCCCGGAGCGCTGGAACGTGCCGGTGCTCCCAGTCCTTCGACGATCACGTCGGCTTCCAGCCCGTTGTTCAGGTAGTGCAGCTTGACGTCGTGCAGCGCCAGCGCGTTCGCCCGGCACAGCGCCTGCGCTGCCTCGACCACCACGGCACGCTCGGGCCATTCCTGCAGCGCGGTGCCCTTGGTGTCGCTCTCCGGATCGACGTGCACGAGAACATCGAGAATCTGCGGCTCGAGCATGACCGCCGCGCGGGCCTGCTCTGCGATGTAGTGTCCCTCGGAGACCGACAGTTGCGCGTCGACGAGGATGTGCACGTCGACGACGATCTCGTCGCCCATGCGCCGCGTGCGCAGCATGTCGATGGTGCGCACGCCCGGCGTAGCGAGCAGACGTTCGCGAATGGTAACGGTCGTGGCATCGTCCACGCCGCGGTCGATGAGGTCCTGCAATGCGTTCCAGCCGAACTGCCATCCGGTGCGTCCGATCATCAGGCCGACGAGGGCGGCAGCGAGCGGGTCGAGAATGCGATAGCCGGCGAGGTTGCCCAGAATCCCGCACGCCACCACGAGCGAGGACAGCGCATCGGAGCGCGCATGCCAGGCGTTGGCCACCAGCATCGCCGAGCGCACGCGCTGCGCGGCGCGCAGCATGTAGCGAAAGAGGCCCTCCTTGCTGACTAGCACGAACACGGCGACGACGAGCGCGATGGTGTGCACTTCCGGAATCTCTTCCGGATGCAGCAGCCGCTCGATGCCACGCCACAACATTCCCGCCCCTACCGCGAGCAGAATGACGCCCAGAAACAACGACGCCGCGTTCTCATAGCGGCTGTGGCCGTAGGGATGATCGGCGTCCGGCGCGCGTGCGCTGCCGCGCGCGGCAGCCAGCACGATGAAGTCGGAGACGATGTCCGAGAGCGAGTGAATACCGTCGGCAATCAGCGCCTGCGAGCGGGCAAAGATGCCAATGACGATCTGCGCCGTCGTCAGCACGATATTGACCCAGATGCTGACCCAGGTCGAACGGCGCGCGACGGCATGCTTGTCGAGCGCCTCGCTCGATGCCACCAGATTGTCGTAATTCGAGTAAGACATGTCGTCGGAACGGGCGAGCGTTGTGAGGGGTTACATCAGAATGATGTCGTACTGCTCCTGATGGAACGACGATTCCACCTGCAGCGAGATCGGCTTGCCGATGAAGTCGATCAACATGGCGAGATGCTGCGACTCCTCTTCGAGGAACAGATCGACAACTTCCTGCGAGGCAATCAGGCGGAACTCGCGCGGATTGAATTGGCGCGATTCGCGCAGAATTTCGCGCAGGATGTCGTAGCACAGCGTGCGCGGCGTCTTGACCTGTCCCTTGCCCTGACAGACGGCGCAAGGCTCGCACAGCACATGGGCGAGCGACTCGCGCGTGCGCTTGCGGGTCATCTCCACGAGCCCAAGCTGAGAAAAGCCGTTCACGGTGATGCGCGTCCGGTCGCGTGCAAGCGCCTTCTTCAACTCGGCAAGCACCGAGTCGCGATGCTCGGCGTTTTCCATATCGATGAAGTCGATGATGATGATCCCGCCCAGGTTGCGCAGCCGCAACTGGCGCGCGATCATCAGTGCCGCTTCGAGATTCGTCTTGAAGATCGTGTCGTCGAAGTTGCGCGCACCGACGTAGCCGCCCGTGTTCACGTCGATGGTCGTCATCGCCTCGGTCTGATCGATCATCAGATACCCGCCGGACTTGAGATCGACGCGACGCGAAAGCGCTCGCTCGATTTCCGTCTCCACGTTGTACAGATCGAAAAGCGGCCGCTCGCCCGTGTAATGCGTGAGTTTGTCGAGGACCGCCGGTGTGTAGGTCGCGGCGAATTCAGCCAGCTTCACGAACGTCTCGCGCGAGTCGACAAGGATCTTGCCGGTGTCCTCGTGCACGAAGTCGCGCAGCACGCGCTGGGCGAGGTTCAGATCCTGGTACAACAGCGCAGGGGCGGGCACGCGGGTGCTCTGCTCGCCGATGGTCTGCCAGGACTTGCGCAGATACGCGATGTCGTTTGCCAGTTCGGCGTCGGCTGCGTCTTCCGCGATGGTGCGCACGATGAAGCCGCCTTTCTCGTCGGCCGGCACGAGCGCCTGGATCTTGCTGCGCAAGGCCTCGCGCTCCGCTTCGCTCTCGATTCGCTGCGAGATGCCGATATGGGGCTCCTGCGGCAAGTAGACGAGCGTGCGTCCCGCAATGCTGATCTGCGTCGACAGCCGTGCGCCTTTCGTGCCGATCGGGTCCTTGATGACCTGCACCATCAACGTCTGTCCCTCGAAAACGGTCTTTTCGATGGGCGGCTGCGGGTGCGGGGTCGACGTGTCGTTGCTTGTGCGCGGATGCCAGATATCGGCGACGTGCAGGAACGCCGCGCGCTCCAGGCCGATATCGATGAATGCCGACTGCATGCCCGGAAGCACGCGCACGACCTTGCCCAGATAGATGTTGCCGACCAGCCCGAGCGAGAGCGTGCGCTCGATGTGCAATTCCTGCACTGCACCGAGCTGCATGAGTGCCACACGGGTTTCCTGTGGCGTGATGTTGACCAGAA
Source organism: Pandoraea sp. (assembly GCF_041919235.1). Lineage (NCBI taxonomy): Bacteria > Pseudomonadati > Pseudomonadota > Betaproteobacteria > Burkholderiales > Burkholderiaceae > Pandoraea > Pandoraea sp. The sequence goes on along the minus strand of NZ_JAYRUC010000009.1, from coordinate 114,797 downwards.
TGTCTTCGTTCATAAAGTGTCGACCCGACTCGAAAGGCTTGGCAAATTCGGAATGCATCAGAAGTCGACGCCTGCCTGGCGCAAGAGCGCGGCAGTCTCGCACAGCGGCAACCCCATGATGCCGGAGTAGCTGCCGTCGATGCGCAGGACAAATTCGGCGGCCTTGCCCTGAATGCCGTAGGCACCCGCCTTGCCCCTGGGCTCGCCCGAGGCGACATAGCGCTCGATTTCGTCGCGACGCAGCGGCCGGAACCAGACGTGCGAAATGTTGACCGCCTGATGGATCTCATCGCCTGCGCAAACGGCAACGGCGGTCAGCACGCGATGACGTGTGCCCGACAGACGTGCGAGGACGGCGCGAGCGTCGGCGTCGTCGAAGGGCTTGCCGAGGATGGTGCCGTCCAGACACACCGTCGTGTCGGCGGCCAGAATGGGGGCGCCGGGCAGTCCGGCGCGGGCGAGACGCGTGCGTGCCGCCTCGGCCTTGGCGTGTGTGACGCGCTGTACATAATCGTCGGGTGGCTCACCGGGCAGCACGGCTTCGAGTGCTTCGGCGTCCTCGTCGGCACCGGGCAACAGCAGTTCGAAACGAACGCCGAGCTGTTGCAATAGTTCCTGACGGCGGGGGCTTTGCGAAGCGAGATAGATGTACGGCATGGCGGCTTGGCTCGAATTCGTCCAGCCCGGCACACGATTTCGCATCGATTCGCGACGCATGCACCGGGCCGCTGGGTGGGCTGGGCGAGGGGATGCCCTATTATGCCGCCTTGCGCCCACGCCCGCCAGCTTGGGCGGGACAGGGACCGTGGCGCAAGGGCAGGGAAACGGTGGGAATGCCCGAAATGCAGGAAATGCCGGAACGACCGGAAAGGCCGGAAAGGCCGGAAAGGCCCCCCGGGCGGAACGCTCAGGCGTCGACGAGGAAGTCGGCGCCGATCAGGTCGATGCGGTCGGTGCAGATCGCATCGACCCCCCACGCGGCCAATTCGCGCGCACGCGCCGGCTCGTTGACCGTATAGACGAGCATATGCAGGCCGGCCGCCTTGATTTCTGCAACCTGCGGGCCGTCGAGGTGCTTGTGGCTTGCGTGCAGCGAGACAGTGCCGAGCTTGCGGGCGTCCTCACGCCAATGCGCCGGCACGGCCTCGTAGAGCATGCCGCGCGGCAGGTCCGGCGCGGCGGCGGCCGCCGCTTCGAGTGCCTCGTAGGAAAACGACGAGAGCAACGGCGGTTGCGCCTGTCCGGCCCATAGCGTCTGGACTGCCTTGGCGACCCACCGACCCGTTTCGGCCTCACGGCCAGGGCACGGCTTGATCTCGACGTTCGCCGCCAGCCCCAACGTCAGGCAGCGCTCGGCCACCTGTTCGAGGGTCGGCATCACCTGAGCGGCGAAGCGTGCGTCGAACCAACTGCCGGCATCGAGCCTGGCGATCTCCGCATAAGTCATCTGCGCCGCGGCGCCGTGGCCGTTGCTCGTGCGATCGACGGTGTCGTCGTGCAGCAGGAAGACGACGTTATCCGCCGAGAGCTTCGCATCGAACTCGACCATGCGCAGGCCGAGCGAAGCGCCCATCTCGAAGGCAGCCAGCGTGTTCTCCGGTGCCAGCTTGCCGCCGCCCCGGTGCGCGACGATGCGCGGATACGGCCAGACGCGCCACAAATGAGCCGGCGTGGAGGTATCGCTCATGCTTCGACTCGCTTGCCGGTCGCAGGATCGAACAGATGCAACGCCTTGGCCGAGATGGCCAGCGGCACCACCGTGCCTGCGCTCGGGCGCATCTCGTGCGGCAGACGCACCGTGACAGGCTGATCGCCCCAGCGGCCGTGCACCAGATTGTCGGCGCCGAGCAGTTCGAGTTGGTCGACGAGGATGTTGGTCTGCGCCGCGAACGCGCCCAGGCCGTTGTGCTGCTCGGCGGGCACCAGATGCTCGGGGCGCACACCGAGCACGAGCTCGCGATTGGCATGTGCCATGCTCGTGGGCGGCAGACGCAGCGCAGGACCGCCGCCGTTGACCTGGAACGTGCGGCCTTCCGAGTCGACGCGGCCCTGCAGCAGATTCATCGCGGGCGAGCCCATGAAACTCGCCACGAACAGCGACGCGGGGCGCTCGTACACTTCTGTCGGCGTGCCGATCTGCTCGGCGTAGCCCTTATTCATGACGATCACGCGATCGGCCAGCGTCATGGCTTCGATCTGATCGTGCGTGACATACAGGCTGGTGGTCTTCAGGCGCGCATGAAGGCGCTGAATTTCCAGACGCATCTGCACGCGCAGCTTGGCGTCGAGGTTCGAGAGCGGTTCGTCGAACAGGAACACCGCCGGCTCGCGCACGATGGCGCGGCCCATGGCCACGCGCTGACGCTGCCCGCCCGAGAGTTCGCGCGGCTTGCGTGCGAGCAGCGGTTCGAGTTCCAGAATGCGCGCCGCGGCCAGCACGCGCTCGTCGATGAGTTTCTTGTCGACGCCACGGATCTTCAGGCCGTACGACATGTTCTGGCGCACATCCATATGCGGATACAGCGCGTAGTTCTGGAACACCATCGCGATGTTGCGATCTTTCGGCTCCAGTTGATTGACGACCTGCGAGCCGATCAGGATGCTGCCTTCGCTGACCGATTCGAGGCCGGCGACCATGCGCAGCAGCGTCGACTTGCCGCAGCCCGAGGGGCCGACGATGACGACGAATTCGCCGTCTTCGATGTCGATATCGACGCCGTGCAGGACGTAGTTGGTCCGGTCGTAGGTTTTCTTGACGCTATGGAGTTTGAGATTTGCCATGATTACTTTTCCGAATCGACCAGACCGCGCACGAACCAGCGCTGCATGAGCAGGACTACCGCGAGCGGCGGCAGCATGGCGAGCAGCGTGGCGCTCATGACGAGTTGCCATTGCGTGGCGGTGTCGCCACTGCCGATCATGCTCTTGATGCCGACCACGGCCGTCGTCATCGACGGGGCGTTGGTCACCAGAATCGGCCACAGGTACTGATTCCAGCCATAGATGAAGGTGATGACGAACAGCGCTGCGATGTTCGTCTTCGACAGCGGCAGCACCACGTCGACGAAGAAGCGCATCGGTCCGGCACCGTCGATGCGTGCGGCTTCGACCAGTTCGTCGGGCAGCGTCATGAAGAACTGCCGGAACAGGAACGTGGCCGTGGCCGACGCGATGAGCGGCACCGTCAGACCCATATAGCTGTTGATGAGCCCGAGGTCCGAGATCACCTGCACCGTTGGGAAAATCCGCACTTCGACCGGCAGCATCAGCGTGACGAAGATCAGCCAGAAGAACAGATTGCGCAGCGGGAAGCGGAAATACACGATGGCGAAGGCCGACAGGATCGACACCGAGATCTTGCCGATGGTGATGACCAGGGCCATGAACAGGCTGTTGCCGAGCATCAGCCCGAACGGCGTGGCCATGTCGCCCGAGCCCTGACCCCACACCGTGGCGAGGTTCTCGAACAAGTGCGTGCTTGGGATGAGCGACAAGGGGACGGTGAAAATCTCGCTCGAATTCATGGTGGCGGCGACGAACGCCACATAGAGCGGGAAGACGACCAGCAGCACGCCGATGATCAGCATGACGTGGCAGAAGATATCAAGGCCGCGACGGTTCTCGATCATGCGTATTGCACCTTGCGTTCGATGAAGCGGAACTGCACGACCGTGAGCACGATGACGATTGCCATCAGCACCACCGACTGGGCAGCCGAGCTGCCGAGGTCGAGCCCCTTGAATCCTTCCGAGTAGATCTTGTAGATCAGCGTCATGGTCGACTGACCCGGACCGCCGCCGGTCGCGGCATCGATCACCGGGAACGTGTCGAAGAACGAGTACACGAGGTTGACCACGAGCAGGAAGAATGTCGTCGGCGAAATCAGCGGCAACACCAGCCCGAAGAAGCGCCGGATCGGCCCCGCGCCGTCAATCGCTGCGGCTTCCACGAGCGAGCGCGGAATCGCCTGCAAACCCGCGTAGAAGAACAGGAAGTTGTAGCTGATCTGCTTCCAGATCGAGGCGAGCACGACGAGGAACATTGCCTGGCCGCCATTGAGCGCGTGATTCCACTCGATGCCGAGCTTCGCCAGGCCGTACGTGACGAGACCGATACTCGGGTTGAAGAGGAACGCCCACAGTACGGCCGCAATGGCCGGCGCCACCGCGTACGGCCAGATGAGCAGCGTCTGGTAGGTGCGCTTGCCGCGTGTGACGCGGTCGGCCATCGCCGCGAGCAGCAACGAGATGACCAGCCCGCAGACGGTCACCAGCCCGCTGAACACCATGGTGGTGCGAAACGATGCGAGGTAGAGCGGGTCGTGCCACAGCGATGTGAAGTTATCGAGGCCGACGAACTCACTCGACAGCCCGAAGGCATCCTGTGCCGACGTCGATTGCCACAGGGCCTCGCCCGCAGGCCACAAAAAGAACACGACGGTGATGAGGAGCTGCGGGGCTACAAGAGCGTAGGGCAGCCAGCCGGTGCCGAAGCGAGGGCGTTCTCTGGAGTTATGCGCCATAACGGAGTGACTAAAAAAAAACCAACCCGGCCCGCGTTGACGGCGGGCCGGGCGGTCATTGTAACGTCACGATTCGCGCCCTGAAAGCAGGAAACTCGCCTGCTTCAGTTGCGCCATCGCACGTTGGGAGCTGCTTAGCTGCCCTGCTTCTGGAAGCGGCGCAGCAGTTCGTCGCCACGAGTGACCGCCTTGTCGAGTGCGGCTTTGGGCGTTTGCTTGCCACTCCACACGCCTTCGAGTTCCTCGTCGACTACCGTGCGGATCTGCGGCATGTTGCCCAGACGCAGGCCGCGCGTGAACGGCAGAGGCGGCTTGTTGAGCATCTGCTTGATGGCGACGTCGGCGCCCGGATTCTTCGCGTAGAAGCCTTGCTTCTCGGTCAGTTCGTAGGCGGCCTTCGTGACCGGCAGGTAGCCGGTGTCCTGGTGCCACTTGGCGGCCACGGCCGGCGAGGCGAGGTACTTCAGGAACTTGGCCACGCCCTTGTACTCGGCCGACGACTTGCCGGCGAGCACCCACAGGCTGGCGCCACCGATGATGGCGTTCTGCGGCGCGCCCTTCACGTCGGCGTCGTACGGCATCATGCCTACGCCGTAGTTGAACTTCGCATATTTGGCGATGTTGGCGAGCGCACCCGAGGTGGTCATTGCAATACCGCAGTCGCCGCTATAGAACTTCGAGGTCACTTCATCCTTGCGGCCCACGTACGTGAACGTGCCTTCCTTGGCCATGTCGGCCAGGAACTGGATGTGCTTGATCTGTTGCGGACCGTTGAAGGTCAGTTTGGCGTCCAGGCCATCGAAGCCGTTGTTCTTCGTGGCGAACGGCAGGGCGTGCCAGGCGCTGTAGTTCTCGAGCTGCGTCCAGCCCTGCCAGCCGGTGCTGAAGCCGCACGCAAGACCCGCGGCCTTGAGCTTCTCGGCGTCGGTCTTTACGTCGGCCCAGGTCTTGGGCGGGGTGTTCGGGTCGAGGCCTGCCTTCTTGAAGGCGTCCTTGTTGTAGTACAGCACCGGCGTCGAGCTATTGAACGGCATCGACACGAGGTGGTTGGTCTTGCTGTCGGCGTAGTAGCTCGCGATCGTCGGCACGAAGGCCGATTCATCGAACGGCTCGCCGGCGTCCTTCATGACTTGCCACACCGGCTTCACGGCCTTCTTGGCCTGCATCATCGTGGCCGTACCGACTTCGTACACCTGGAGAATCGCCGGTGCGTTGCCCGCGCGGAAGGCGGCGATACCGGCCGCCAGTCCCTGCTCATAGTTGCCCTTGTAGATCGGGACAATCTTGTAATCGCTTTGCGATGCGTTGAAATCGTTGGCGATCTGGTTCACGCGATCGCCGAGCGCGGACTCCATTGAGTGCCAGAACTGAATCTCGGTAGCGGCCAGGGCCGTTGTGCTCATGCCGAGCGCCATTACAGCGCCAACGCCAGCCAGGGCGATTCTGCGCAGGGAAGGTTGCTTCATGCCAATCTCCGGTGGTTCACGAGAAGTCTAGTCTAGTTGTTCGCGGTGCGAACTGTGCAGCGCCGGGTAGACTAACACGTCGTCATGTTTTTTCCACTCGCACCGCACAACAAGTGTTGCACGAGGGCATCTGCCAGGGATTGACAAAGTTCGGCGCGGCCCATCCAGCAAGGCGTTGTGCGGCATTGGCCGTCCGGTGCAACGTTGCATTGCGCCGCACAAGGCGCGTTGACATATTTCTGACTTATTTTTTTGTCAGGCGCGGTGATACGGATGATTGGCGTTGATGCTCCACGCACGGTAGAGCTGCTCCGCGAGCAACACACGCACCATGCCATGGGGCAGCGTGAGGCTGGACAGACGGATGAGCGTATCGGCGCGGGCCTTGAGGGCGGGGTCGAGTCCATCGGCGCCGCCGATCACGAAGGCCACGTCGCGTCCGTCCTGCTGCCAGCCGGTGAGCGACTGGGCCAGGCGCATCGTGGTGAGGTCTTGTCCGCGTTCATCCAGGCACACGAGGCGACAACCCCGCGGCAGCGCTGCGTCGATACGCTGCGCTTCGGCCGCCATCACCGTCTCGGCCGTGCGGGACTGGGAGCGCTGCTCGGGCTTGATTTCCTTGAGCTCGATGCGTAGCTCGGGCGGCATGCGCTTGGCGTACTCGGTGAAGGCGGTCTCGATCCAGCCGGGCATCTTGTGCCCGAGCGCGAGAATGAACAGACGCATGACAGACGAAGTGCGCGCTGCGCCTTATTTTGCCTTGCGGCGGGCGGGGACCGGGGATTCGGGCGTGTCGTCCTCATCCTCGTCGTCGTGGTCTTCCACGCTGGCCTTGGCGCCGGCCTTGGTGCCGGCAGCCTTCAGGCGCACGGGCTTCTCGCCCCAGATTTCTTCCAGGTTGTAATACTGGCGCAGTGCCGGCTGCATGATGTGCACGATGGCGTCGCCCGTGTCGACCAGTACCCATTCGCCCACGTCTTCGCCTTCCATGCTGACGATATCGCCGCCGGCGGCCTTGACCTTGTCGCGCACGCTCGCAGCGAGTGCCTTGGTCTGACGGTTGGAGGTGCCGCTCGCGATGATCACGCGCTCGAACAGGGCGGTGAGGTGCTCGGTGTTGAACACCTTGATGTCCTGGGCCTTGACGTCCTCGAGGGCGTCGACGATGAGGCGCTGAAGTTTACGAATATCCATAGTGCGTTATTTTTGTGAAACAGGGCGTGCGAGGTGGCAGCCCTGGAGGGGCCGTCAGGCGCGGTACAGGTGTTGCGCGCGGATGTAATGCCACACGGGTTCGGGCAGGTTCGCCGGGGGCGTGGCCGCATCTCGCGCGTGCGCCAGCGTGGCGCGCAACTCGGTGGCGGAGATGTCGACAGCCAGTGAGTTGTCGATCAGAATGCCGCCGCATGGCGTGGATTGTACCCCGAGCGCGGACTTTTCCCGCTCGGCGAAGACTTGGCGCAGTTCTATGGAGGCGGTGGCCCGGCTGAAACCGGGTCGTGCGGCCGCGCAGACATGGGCATAGGTGAACAGCTCGCGCCAGGCGTGCCAGGTGTCCAGGCGCACCAGTTGATCGGAGCCGATGAGCAGCGACAACGAGGCCTGCGGGCCGACGTCATGGCGTAAATCGCGTAGCGTATCGACGGTGTAGCTGGGGCCCGCTCGGTCGATCTCGCGCGTGCTCACCGTCAGTTGTGTCCAAGGCTGCGTGCGTGCCAGTTCGGTGGCGAGCAATGCCGCAGCCAGGCGCGTCATCGCCAGCCGGTGCTCGGCTGGGGTGCTGCCCTGCTTCTGCGGTTGCTGGCCGGCCGGCATCAGAATCAGTTCGTCGAGCGCGAGCGTGCGGGCGAAAAGCGCGCCGAGCGCGAGGTGGCCCGTGTGAATCGGATCGAACGTACCGCCCAGCACGCCGATGCGCCGGATCGACCCGGCGGGCGACGTGTCGCAAGCGTGGTGGGCAATGGGGGAAGAGGCGGTCATGCGCGGCTGGCCTTCACACCCACTCGCGGCGTACGAGGAAGTCGGAATAGAGTTTTGCTTCCGGCGTGTCCGGTTCCGGCTTCCAATCGTAATGCCATTTCACGATCGGCGGCATCGACATCAGGATCGATTCGGTGCGCCCGCCCGATTGCAGTCCGAAATGCGTGCCACGGTCCCAGACGAGGTTGAACTCGACGTAGCGCCCGCGCCGATGCGCCTGAAAATCCCGTTCGCGCTCACCATACGGCATGCCCCGACGGCGCTCGACGATCGGCACGTAGGCGTCGAGGAACGCATCGCCCACGCTTTGCATGACGGCGAAGCCCGTCTCGAAGCCGCCCCCCGAAAAGTCGTCGAAGAAGATGCCGCCGATGCCGCGCGGCTCCTGTCGGTGTTTCAGGTAAAAATACTCGTCGCACCAAGCCTTGAAGCGCGGGTACCACGACGTGTCGAACGGATCGAGCGCGTTCTTGCAGGTCTGATGGAAGTGCCGGCAGTCGTCTTCGAACGGATAGTACGGCGTGAGATCCATGCCGCCACCGAACCAGAACGCGGGCAACTGACCGGGGGCGGTCGCAATCAGAATGCGCACGTTGAAGTGCACCGTCGGGCAGTACGGATTGCGCGGATGCAACACCAGCGAGACGCCCAGGGCTTCGAAGCCGCGACCTGCCAGCTCGGGGCGAGAGGCGCTGGCCGAGCCCGGCAGCTTGTCGCCGACGACGTGAGAGAAATTCACGCCGCCGCGCTCGAAGAAATCGCCGTCGTCGAGCACGCGCGTGCGGCCGTCACCGCGCAGTGGGCTGTCGGCCGGGCGCTGCCAGTCGTCGGCGAAGAAGCGTTTGCCGTCGAGGCGCTCGAGCGTCTCGACAATGCGGTCCTGAAGCCCGAGCAGATAAGTTCGCACCGCGCCGGTATCCGGCGCCGGTGCGGCGTCTTGCGCTGTCATTCTGTGACGTCCCGATGCGTGGTAATAAGCGCGATTGTACCGGCAGCCACGCGTTCGGGGGCAGGCCGGGGCGGCGAGCGGACTCGCCAATGCCGCCCGAATGACCTGAATCAAACCTCGGCGATCAGGGCGTGGGCGCGTTGGGCAGCGGACTTGTCGGTGCGGCGCCGCCAGCGGGCAGCGGGGGCATGCCTTTGCCGGTATCGCCGGGCGGCGGCATGAGGATCTGGCGCGGCGCCGGCACCGGCCAGTGCGCCGTGCCGCCGACCTCGGCGATCGCGCGGTTGGTGTCGAAATACACCTGCCAGTAGTCGCGGTTATGGCAATACGGGCGCACCGCCAGTACCGGGCCGGCCGGATTGAATTCGAGAATCTCGATGTCGGTGGCGGGCGAGCCCATGACGTTCGGAATCTGTGCGATGCGTGTCTTGAGACGCGCAATTGCGTCCGGCACATCGACCGTGTGGGCGAGCTGTGCGGTCAGATCGACGCGGCGGAACGCGTTGGCGTCATACACCGTGATGTTGTCCCCAAAAACCTTCGTATTGCCAACGTACACACGCAGATTGTCGGCCGTCGTGAGCGTGGTGACGAACAGCCCGATCTCATCGACCACGCCCGTCACGCCGCCCGCGCCGATCATGTCGCCGGTCTTGAACGGGCGCAGCACGATGAGGAAGATGCCCGAGGCGAAGTTCGACAGGAGTCCGGACCAGGCGGCGCCGATGGCGATGCCGGCGGCGGCGAGCAGCGCGGCGAAGGAAGTCGTCTCGATGCCGCAGACACTGAGGATGGAAATGATGAGGGCGATGCGCAGGGCGATGCGCAACGTCGATTCCGTGTAACGCACGAGCGTGGGATCGATGGACCGGCGCGTCATGGCGCCGCGTACGAGCCGTGCCACGATGTTGATGGCGATACCGCCGACGATCCAGATGACGATGGCCATCACGATCTTCAGGCCGAACGGCATCAGATAGTCGTTGACCAGCTTGGAGAGATCGAACATGTACGTCTCCGTCGAGTGAAGGGCTGTCGGGAAAACTGCATGAATTCCGCCGGGGCTGGCCGGATGCGCGAGCGGGAGGCGTAGGGTGTGAGCCGTGAGCCGCGAAGCGTCTGCGCGGTGCCAGCGTGCCAACTTGCCGCGTACTTGTCAATCGCGGTGGTGCGATGGCTCTCGTGCCGCCGTGCGACGTTGCGCCGCCGCTGAAACGAAAACGGCCCGGGTGACATGGCGTCCCCGGGCCGTGGCAAAACGGTTCAGCGCTTCAAGGCATCCCTTCGAGCGCTGCCGGACTCACTCCGGTTTGCGCGCCAGCGCGCGATTGCCGATATCGTGGCGATACTGCATGCCTTCGAAGTTGATCTGGTTTACGGTCTGGTACGCCACGCTCTGCGCGCCGCGCACGGTGTCGGACAGACCGACCACGCACAGCACGCGTCCGCCGGTGACCTTGAGCACGTCGTTTTCGAGTTGGGTCCCTGCGTGGAACGTCACGCAATCGGCAGTCTCGGCCGGAATATCGGAGATCCGGTCGTCCTTGCGCGGATTGTCCGGATAGCCGTGAGCGGCGAGTACCACCCCGAGCGCATAGCGGCGATCCCAGTCGAGTTCGACCTTGTCGAGCGTGCCGGCAATCGCGTGCTCGACCACCACCGAAAAGTCGCCCTTCAGACGTGCCATGATCGGCTGCGTCTCGGGGTCGCCCATCCGGCAGTTGAATTCAAGCGTCTTGATGTTGCCTTGCGGATCGATCATCAGACCCGCGTACAGGAAACCCGTATAGCGAATGCCATCGGTTTCCATGCCTCGCACGGTTGGCAGAATGATCTCGCGCATCACGCGCGCATGAATCTGCGGTGAGACGATCGGGGCAGGCGAATAGGCGCCCATGCCGCCCGTGTTGGGGCCCTGATCGTTGTCGAGCAGGCGCTTGTGATCCTGCGACGTGGCGAGCGGCAACACGTTCTTGCCGTCGACCATCACGATGAAGCTGGCTTCCTCGCCTTGCAGGAACTCCTCGATCACCACGCGGGCGCCGGCGTCGCCGAGCTTGTTGTCCGCGAGCATCATGTCGACGGCGTGGTGCGCTTCCTCGAGCGACATCGCCACGACCACCCCCTTGCCTGCGGCGAGGCCGTCCGCCTTGATGACGATCGGCGCACCCTTGGCGTCGATGTACGCGTGGGCGAGGGCGGCGTCGGAGAACGTTTCGTAATCGGCGGTGGGAATGCCGTGACGCTTCATGAACGCCTTGGCGAAATCCTTCGACGATTCGAGCTGCGCGGCTTCCTTCGTCGGGCCGAAGACCTTCAGGCCACGCGCGCGGAAGAGGTTCACGATACCGGCGGCGAGCGGCGCTTCCGGGCCGACCACCGTGAGCGCAATGCCCTCGCGCACGGCAAATTCGGCGAGCACGTTCGGATCGCTGATCGGCACATTGCGCAGACGCTCGTCGAGTGCGGTGCCGCCATTGCCTGGGGCAACATACACGAGTTGAATACGCGACGATTGAGCAAGCTTCCACGCCAGCGCGTGTTCGCGGCCGCCTGAGCCGACAACCAGAATTTTCATCTTATTCCTCGATGACGGCGTTGGTGAACACTTCCTGCACGTCGTCGAGGTTTTCGAGCGCGTCGAGCAGCTTTTGCATCTTCACGGCGTCTTCGCCGGTGAAGACCACTTCGGTTTGCGGCTTCATGGTGACCTCCGCGACTTCGGCCTTCAGACCAGCCGCTTCGAGCTTGGTCTTGACGGCCTGGAAGTCGTTCGGCGGGCAGATGACTTCGAAGCTGCCGTCGTCGTTGGTGATGACGTCGTCCGCGCCGGCGTCGAGCGCCACTTCCATGAGTTTGTCTTCCGGGGTTTCCGGCGAGAAAAGGAACTGGCCGCAGTGCGTGAAGAGAAACGCCACCGAGCCGTCGGTGCCCATGTTGCCGCCGTGCTTGGAGAACGCGTGACGCACTTCCGCCACGGTGCGGGTGCGGTTGTCCGTCATGGTATCGACGATCACCGCAGCACCGCTCAGGCCATAGCCTTCGTAGCGGATTTCTTCGTAGTTGGCGCCGTCCAGGCCGCCAATGCCGCGATCGATCGCGCGCTTGACGTTGTCCTTGGGCATGTTGGCGTCGGCTGCCTTTTCCACGGCCAGACGCAGGCGCGGGTTGCTGTCGGCGTCACCGCCGCCGAGGCGGGCGGCCACCGTGATTTCCTTGATCAGGCGTGTCCAGACTTTACCGCGCTTCGCATCTGCCGCGGCCTTCTTGTGCTTGATGTTGGCCCATTTGGAATGACCCGCCATGAATTTCTCCGTCGTGCCGCGCTGTGCGGCGATGTGTGCTCTGCCGGCCGGCGCAGTGCGGCGCGGCCAACCGTTGATGCGGGAGCGCCCGCCACCTCCGCGGTCGCGGGCGCTCGATGCCCAATCGCCCCGTTGGCTCCGACGGATCCTGTCGATCCCGTCGATCCGGTCGGTCCCGTCAGTCATTTCGGGCCGGGGCAGTCCCAGCGGCAACCTGCCGCTATAATCGAAGGCAATTTTATCATGCCGCCGCACCGTGCCACGGGTGTTTGCTGCGCCGTGTCACGCGCCACGCCGTGGCCATCGCCGAGGACTCTCATGCCCCAGAAGCCCGTGTCGCCGCAAGCATCGCCGCTCGAAGCGCCCTCATCGGCCCCCGCCGCCAGTGTCGCGCGTTCTGCTCACGAAGCCGGTGAACGGCTCGTGATCGCGCACAACGACCAGCATGTCCTCGGCCTGCTCCCCGCCATGGGCAACCGCCATGGACTGATCACCGGGGCCACGGGCACTGGCAAGACCGTGACGCTTCAGGTCGTCGCGCAGGCTTTCTCCGATATCGGCGTGCCCGTGTTCATGGCCGACGTGAAAGGCGATCTGACCGGAATCACGCAGCCCGGTGTCGAGACGCCCAAGCTCAAGGAGCGCATCACCCGTCTTGGCTTTGATACCCCCGACTGGCACGGCAGCCCGGCCACGCTGTGGGACGTGTTCGGCGAGCAGGGCCATCCGGTGCGTGCGACGGTCTCCGACCTCGGGCCGCTCCTGCTCGCGCGTTTGCTCGGGCTGAACGAGACGCAGACCGGCGTACTCAATCTCGTGTTCAAGATCGCCGACGACAATGGCCTGTTGCTGCTCGATAGCAAGGACCTGCGCGCCATGCTCCAGCACGTGGGCGATAACGCGTCGACCTTCACCACGCAATACGGCAACATTTCGGCCGCGTCGGTCGGGGCGATCCAGCGCGGCCTGCTCACGCTCGAGCAACAGGGCGCTGACAAGTTCTTCGGCGAGCCGATGCTCAATATCGAAGACTTCATGCAGACGGACGCGCAAGGGCGCGGCATCGTCAACATTCTCGCGGCCGACAAGCTGCTGGCCGCGCCGCGCATCTACGCCACCTTCCTGCTGTGGCTGCTCGCCGAGTTGTTCGAGCGGCTGCCGGAGGTGGGAGACCCCGACAAGCCCAAGCTCGTCTTTTTCTTCGATGAGGCGCATTTGTTGTTCAACGAGGCGCCCAAGCCGTTGCTCGAGCGCATCGAGCAGATGGTGCGTCTGATTCGTTCGAAGGGCGTCGGCGTGTATTTCGTGACGCAAAACCCGGTCGATGTGCCGGACACCATTCTCGGCCAACTGGGCAATCGCGTGCAGCATGCGCTGCGGGCCTATTCGCCGCGCGATCAGAAGGCGGTGAAGGTGGCCGCGCAGACCATGCGTGCCAATCCGTCGCTCGACATCGAAACGGCGATCGGTGAGCTGGGGGTCGGCGAAGCGCTGGTGTCGTTGCTCGACGAGAAGGGGCGTCCGGCGGTGACCGAGCGCGCGTATATCGCGCCGCCGGCGTCGCGCATCGGACCGATAACGCCGCAGGAGCGCGCCGCGCTGATCGCCGCCTCGCTGGTGGCGGGCGTGTACGAGAAGACGGTGGATCGCGAGTCGGCTTACGAAAAGCTCGTTGGGCGCACGCAAACGCGGCAGGGCGACGTGCCCCCCGCTTCCGGGGGCGCGCCTGTGCCGGATGCTCAGGCCGGCGGGTCTTCCGGCGGCGGTCTGCTCGATGCCGTGAAAGACTCGCTCGGCGGCTTGCTCGGCGGTGCGGGCGGTTCGCGGCGAAAGGACACGGCTGTCGAGGCGATGGTCAAGAGTACGGCGCGCACGATTGGCAGCCAGTTGGGCCGCGAGATCGTACGCGGTGTGCTGGGCAGCATTCTCGGCGGTAGCAAGCGCCGGTGAGCCGGGGCATCGCGCCCGACGACGCAGCCTATGACGGCGCGTGCGTCCGAGGGCTTGTCTTGTGCGGCGCGCGCTGCGGCGCGGGCGCGCCGCCTGCATCGTCACCTGCACCATCACCATCACCTGCACCATTCCCCCCTCCAGGACCCTGCACTGCCCCATGTCGCTGAAATCTTCGCTGGAACCGGTGCGCACCGGCGTCGCCCACGATCCGTGGTGGCTGCGCGCGGCGCCGCTCATCTTTCTGTTTCTGTGGTCGGTCGGCTTTACCGTCGCCAAAATCGGTCTGACGTATGCCGACCCGCTGACTTTTCTCGCGTTGCGCTACGGCCTCGTGCTCGTGCTGCTCGCGCCGCTGGCGGTCGTCATGCGTCCACCGTTGCCGAAGACGGCCGCCGCGTGGGGGCATCTCGTCGTCATCGGTCTGCTCATTCAGGCGCTGTATTTCAGCATGACGTACCTGGCGCTGCGATTGGGCGTGTCGGCGGGCAGCGTGGCGCTGATTACATCGCTGCAACCGATTCTCGTCGCGCTGGCCGTGCCGCATCTGGTGGGTGAGCGCGTGAGCGGTGTTAACTGGATCGGGCTCGGGCTGGGGTTGGCGGGCGCGGCGCTCGTCATCGTGGCGCGCTCGGCGGTGGAGGCGACCTCCATGCTGGGGCTGGTGCTGACGTTCGTGGCGCTCGGCGCGATCACTTGCGGCACGCTCTACGAAAAGCGCTTCGGCGTCGGCGAACACCCGATCACGTCCAATCTCGTGCAGTATGCCGTGGGCTTCGCGGCGACGTTGCCACTTGCCTGGTGGCTCGAGCCGATGCGCGTCGAATGGACATGGCAGCTCGGCGCGGCGCTCGTCTATCTCGTGATCGGCAATTCGATTGTCGCGATCTCGTTGCTGCTGGCGATGATCCGGCGCGGTGAGGCGTCGCGCGTTTCGGCGCTGTTTTTCCTGGTGCCGCCCTCGGCGGCGCTCGCAGCGTGGATCATGATCGGCGAACACATGCCGCCGCTGGCGTGGGGCGGAATGGTGCTGGCGGCCGTCGGGGTGGCCATGGCCACGCGGCGGCGCAAGGGCGCTTAGGCAAGCATGGAGTGCGCCTCGGCGTTGCCGGGGCGCACTGGCCGCAGCTTGTCAGTTCTTGGTGCCGAACAGCCGGTCGCCGGCGTCGCCCAGACCGGGAATGATGTAGGCGTGATCGTCCAGACGTTCGTCGAGCGACGCGACATACAGTTTCACGCCCGGATGGGCATCGTGAAGCACCTTCACGCCTTCGGGCGCCGCCACCAGCGCGAGGAACGCGATGTTCTCTTCGGCCACGCCGCGTTTGCGCAGCACGTCGACGGCGTGCACGGCCGAATAGCCGGTCGCCACCATCGGATCACACAGAATGAAACGGCGGTCGGCCACGTCCGGCAGACGCACGAGATATTCGACCGGACGGTGTTGTTCATCGCGATACACGCCAATGTGCCCGACGCGCGCCGACGGCACGAGATCGAGCAGGCCGTCGCTCATGCCCACGCCGGCACGCAGCACCGGCACGATGGCGAGCTTCTTGCCCGCGATCACGGGCGCGTCCATGGCGACCATCGGCGTGTCGATACGCTCGGTCGTGAGCGGCAGGTCGCGCGTGATCTCGTAGCCCATGAGCAACGTGATCTCGCGTAGCAGCCCGCGGAATGTGCGCGTCGACGTTTCCTTGTCGCGCATGTGCGAGAGCTTGTGCTGGATCAGCGGGTGATCGCAGATGTAGAGATTCGGGAAGCGGATGTCTTGTTTCATGGCAGGCAATCTGGGGCAGGGCCGGTGTGGCCCGCATGGCCGCGATTTTAGCCGATGCACGCACCGCCGGTCCGGGTTTCGATGTCAGCCGGGGCGAATCCCCACGGCGCGGGCACGGCAAAGCGGCCCTCGCACGATTCCCTTAGAATCGCAGCAAGACGGCGGTACGGCCGCAGTTGTCCAACGCTTCACTTGTTTTGAAGGCTGAACATGGATCTGGGAATCAAGGGGCGCGCCGCGCTGGTGTGCGGTGCGAGCAAAGGGTTGGGGCGGGCATGCGCGCAGGCGCTGGCCGACGCCGGGGCGAACGTCGTGATCGTCGCGCGCACCGCAGACGCGCTCGAAGCGGCGGCAGAGCACATTCGCGCGACGTCGGGCGTGCGCGTGACCTCCGTGGCCTGCGACATCACGACGCCGCAGGGGCGTGCGCAGGCATTGGCGGCATGTGGGCAACCCGACATCCTGGTGACCAACGCGGGCGGGCCGCCGCCGGGCGACTTCCGCGACTGGCAGCGCGACGACTGGATTCGTGCGCTCGACGCGAACATGCTCACGCCGATCGAACTCATCAAGGCGAGTGTTGACGGCATGATCGCGCGCGGTTTCGGGCGCATCGTCAACATCACCTCATCTGCCGTGAAGGCACCCATCGACATCCTCGGATTGTCCAACGGCGCGCGATCCGGGCTGACCGGGTTCGTGGCCGGGCTCGCGCGCACGACGGTCGCGCATAACGTCACCATCAACAATCTGCTGCCGGGCGCATTCGATACCGACCGCCTCGCGGGGACCCTGCAGGCATGGGCCAGCAAGAGCGGCCAGTCGCTTGACGACGCGCGCGCCAAACGGGCCGCGGCGATTCCGGCACGCCGCTTCGGCCGGCCGGACGAGTTCGGCGCGGCCTGCGCGTTCCTTTGCAGCGCACAGGCAGGCTATATCACCGGGCAGAACGTGCTGATAGACGGCGGCGCGTATCCGGGCACGTTCTAATCCATCAAGGATCGACTCAATGACTGTATCGACGGTGCCGAGCGTTCGGATCGCGCTCATTGCGCACGATAAGAAGAAGGACGAAATTCTGGCGCTCGCGCGCGACTACGTCGGCGTGCTGCGCCAGTGTCGACTCGTGGCGACGGGCACAACGGGTGGGCGCATCGCCACCGAGCTGGGCCTCGACATCGAGCGCATGCTGTCCGGGCCGCATGGCGGCGACCTCCAGATCGGCGCGCAACTGGCCGAGGGGCGCGTCGACATGGTGCTGTTCCTGCGCGACCCGATGACGCCGCAACCGCACGAACCCGACATCAACGCCCTCGTGCGTGCCTGCGACGTGCACAACGTGCCGTGCGCGACCAACAGCGCCACCGCGCGCTTGTTGCTCGAGCAACTGATGGTACGGCTGGCGGCACAACCGTCGGCCTGACGCCGAGAACCTGCATATCTGACGAAGGGAAGGAGCGAGGATGACGAAGGCAATCCGCATTGAACAGAATGGCGGTCCGGAAGTGATGAAGTACGTTGACATCGAAGTCGGCGAGCCCGGACCGGGCGAGGCGCGCGTGCGGCACAACGCCGTGGGGCTGAACTACATCGACGTATATTTTCGCACCGGTCTTTACCCGCAACCGCTGCCCGCCGGTCTGGGCATGGAGGCTGCCGGAGTGGTCGAGGCTGTGGGCGAGGGCGTGACGCATGTCAAGCCGGGCGATCGCGTGGCGTACGCGAGCCGTCCGTGCGGCGCATACGCTCAGGCTCGTGTCATGCCGGCTGAGCCGCTCGTGCGTCTGCCCGACGCCATCAGCGACGACCAGGCCGCCGCGATGATGCTGCAAGGCATGACGGCGCAATACCTGCTGCGCCGCACCTATCCGGTCAAGGCGGGCGACACGATCCTCATCCACGCGGCGGCGGGCGGCGTGGGACTCATCGTCTGCCAATGGGCCAAGGCGCTGGGCGCGACGGTGATCGGCACGGTCGGTTCCAACGAAAAGGCGGCGCTCGTGCGCAAGCACGGTTGTGACCATCCGATCGTCTACACGCGTGAGAATTTCGTCGAACGAGTGAAAGAGATTACCGGCGGCGAAGGCGTGCCTGTGGTCTACGATTCGATCGGCAAGGATACCTTCATCGGATCGCTCGACTGCCTGCGGCCGCTTGGCATGATGGTGAACTTCGGGAGCGCGTCAGGCCCCGTCGAGCAGATCAACACGGCGGATCTCGTGTCTCGCGGCTCGCTGTTCTTCACGCGCCCGACGCTGTTCAGCTACACGGCCAGGCGTGCTGATCTGGAAGCCACGGCGAACGAACTGTTCGACGTCGTCGCCAATGGGGCGGTCAAGATCGAGGTCAATCAGCGTTACGCGTTGTCCGACGTAGCGCAGGCCCATCGCGATCTCGAAGCGCGCAAGACCACGGGATCGACGCTGCTCATGCCCTGAGCTGCCGTGGCCGTCGCCGTGCCGGTGGGGCACGGGGCGGTGGGACGGCCTCGGCGTCTCGCTTTTGTTGCAGGCGATGCCGCTGGCGGCTGCGTTCAGGCGCGTTGGGTGAAGACGTTGGCGCGTGCGTCCTCGCGCAGGTCGACCGGCAAACGCGTGATGAGCCAATGTACGACCATGCCGATGACGACGACATCGTCGAGCAGGCCGAACACCGGCACGAAGTCGGGAATCAGGTCGAACGGGCTGACCAGGTACACGGCGAGCAGCGCCAGCGCGGGCAGCAACCAGCGAGGGCGGCGCGGATCACGAGCCGCACGCCACAGGACGCGGAAATCGTGGCGGGCGACTTGCCAAAGACGGAGAAAACGCTTCACTTTCAGGCTCCTGGTACCGATATGCCCGCCGGATGACGGCGGGTATGTCACTGCGGTGGCACAAACGTCGTTCAAAATTTGGGGAACGTCGAGCTTCGTGCGCCAATTGTACGCGTTGAGTGCGTTGAGTGCGTTGAGTGCGTTTAGTGCGTTGAGCGCACTGCGTGCCGGGCGCGAACGAATGTGCACGAAGCGTGACAAATGATTTCGACCGCGCAGCGGCCGGACGGTTTCATCGGCGTTTGCACTGGCTGGGATTCGCTGCGCCTGTTCCGGCAGTGCATTGGCTTTCCGGGTTGCGGCTGGGTCAGGGCAGCGGGATAATTTGCCAGCCGCAGTGGTCAATCCATTTTTCCCCCTTAGCGGACGCCTTCCAAACGCCATCATGACCGACGCTCAAGATCCGAAATCGCCGCAGCAGTCAAATCAGTCAGAGTCCGATACGAGCAAGAGCGCAACGCCACCGAAGACATCTCCGGCAACCGAGGCTGGCGAGGCTGGCATCGCGCCAGCGTCAGCCACGCAGGGCTCGTCCGAGTCCGACTATGTGGAGGCACCGACATCGGCGACGGCACATGCGACGGGGAAGCCCGTTGCCGGCACGTCCGAAGCCTCGACCGACATGCCGGGCAATCCCGATACGCTGACGCGTCAGGCGCAGCCGTCCGAATCACCGGCGTCGAGCGACGCCCCGCCCGACAAGCCGCAGGGTCAGCCAACGCCTGCAACGATACCGGCAGCGCATGCGCCGGTCGTCGACGTGGCATCCGAGCGCAATCCGATCGGTGCGTCCGCGCCACGCTCGGGCGAGGACGTGAGAGCGGCCGGCCCGGGCACTGCGGGCGCGACTGGCGGTGCCGGGGACGGCGAGACTTTGCATCAACCGACGTTCGGCCAGGGCGCCCCGCGTCCGGGGAGTCCGTCGTCGATGGGCGACCAACCGTCGTACTTGCGGGCGGGAGATTCCCCTTGGTCGGTCCTGCGTCGCATCACGTCGGCACGTTTTCGCGCGTGGTACGAGCGTGCGGGGCAGCGCATCACGCAGCGCACGCTGAAGATCGGCATCTCGGCGCGCATCTTTCATCCCGAGCCGGGGGCCAAGGGGCTGCGTGGCAAGACGCTGCAATATCTCGAAGAGTCGATCGCGCATTGGGTGATGTCGCGCGACGTGCTGGTGTTCATGATCCCTACGGTCGACACGCAGGGCCTGCTGCACCCGAGTCATATCCGCCTGCACGATTACGCGAAGCATCTCGACGGGCTTGTGTTGCAGGGCGGCGCAGACGTTTCGCCGATGACGTATTCGGAAGTGGCAACGCGTCATGAGTGGCAGGGCGATCGCATGCGCGACATGTACGAACTCGAATTGCTGCATGAGTTCGTGGAGCAGGGCAAGCCGATTCTCGGCGTTTGCCGTGGCTGTCAGCTCATCAATGTGGCGTTCGGCGGCACGTTGCACCAGGACATCGCGACGGATCTGACCGAAGCGATCCCGCACGTCACCGAGACATACGAACACAACCGTCACACGCTGACGTTCCCCGAGGGCTCATCGCTTGCGCAGATGCTGGCACCGGTCGACGTGCCGATCGTCAACTCGATCCATCATCAGTCGGTGAAGACACTCGGACGCGACTTGAGTGTGGAGGCGGTGTGTGCGGAAGATGGGGTGGTGGAAGCCATACGCTACCGCAAGGCGCCGTTCGTGCTGGGGCTGCAATGGCATCCGGAGTTCCACCGGGCGGGCGGGCCGGAGTTTCTCGATTGCACGCCGGTTCTCGACAACTTCCTGCGTGCCGCGCGCGAAACGCGCTTCTGATCGCGAGAGACGGTCGATGCAATAAAAAATGGGCAGCCGCGAGGCTGCCCATTTTCATGTCTCGAGCACCGGCATACAGCCGCCGGTGCTCGAGCCGCGTCGCTTAGAAGCGGTGACGGATACCCGTGCCCACAACGGTTTGCGAGCTGGTCGACGACATACCGCCGGCAGCGCCGACACCGGCCTGGAGGCCCGTGCCTTCGTTGTCGGAGATGTGCTGGTACGAACCGGTCAGGTACACATCGGTACGCTTCGACAGACGGTAGTCGGCTTGCAGCGTGACGGTGTGGAACTTCGGCTTCTTGTCCGTCGAATCCTGCTTGGCCATCGTGTACGTATAGGCGGCCGAGAGCGAGACAGCCGGGGTCAGCATGTAGCGACCGTTGACTTCGAAGTTGTCGAACTTCAGACCGTCGTTGCCGAAGGCAACGGCCGTGCTGTTGTAGTTCAGGCCGGTCAGCCCTTGCAGTTGCGTGTGGGTGTACACCAGGCCGACGGTTGCCGGGCCGAATGCGTAGTTACCACCGATACCCCAAACGCGTTGCTTCGAGGCGTTGAACACCGAGTCACCGCCGCTCGACGTGTCGACTGCGCCGCCGGTGTTGTTGTTGCCCGGGTTACCCTGACGCTCCAAGTAGGCAGCCGCGACCGTCAACGGGCCGTTGGCGTAGTTCACGCCAGCGCTGAACGCACGGTTGTTCGAGAAATCACCGGCCTTGTTCGAGAAGCCATACAGGCCGCCGAACGTCAGACCGTTGTAGTTGGCGCTCGAGTACTTGACCGAGTTGTTCACACGGAACGAGTTGTTCGTGTTGTCGTTATCGTACGGGTGAGCGGCGATGGTGCCGCCGAACGACGAGCCGTTCAGCGTGAGCGGCGCCAGGTAGTCCACCAGCGAGTCGTACTGACGGCCGATCGTGACCGAGCCGAACTTGTCGTTCTGCAGGCCAACGAACGCCTGACGGCCGAACATGCGGCCGTTCTGGCCCGACGTGCCGTTGTTGATCGAGAAACCGTTTTCCAGCACGAAGATGGCCTTGTTACCGCCACCCAGATCTTCCGCTCCCTTCAGGCCCCAACGGCTGCCATTGACCAGGCCACTCGTGGCGCGGAAGTTCTTCGAACCCGAAGCACCTGCCGTGTTCGTCGAGTTGCTGGTGTAGGCAACGCCAGCGTCGATCAGGCCGTACAGGGTGACGCTGCTTTGTGCTTGGGCGCTCGCGGAGAACGCGCCGACAACGGCAGCGGCAAGAAGAGTTTTTTTCATGGTTTAAGCTCCAGTAACGTGACACGAATCGCAGAATTCGCGTGAAAACAGAACGCGGCGAAACAGAACATGTCGAGGCGACCGTTTGTCATTCGCGGACCCGATCAGGTATCGGCACTGCTCTGTAGACAGGGGGCAGTGTATGAGTGAGCGTTACTCCCGCCTATTTCATAATCCGCAAGAATCTATTTCGGATATGGGAAGAATCCGACGGATGTGTCGAAAAGCGTTGTCCGATAAGGGATTGGCTTGATTAAGCGTAGGTGAGAAATGGCCGTGCAAGCGACGTGTGTTGCGCTTGGGACACAGTGTTCAGTGCATGGGAAGGTGCGCGGGAACCATTGTCAGTACTGGATTTGCGCGCGACAGGTGCCCATGTCGTTTAGTTCCGGCGATGCATCCGGCGACGCATGAGCAAGGCACGGGGTCTGTTGGTGAGCGTGGCGCCCCGCACGAAACGTCGTTGTCGACATCGGACGCAGTTCGACGCATGGGGGTTCACGTTTCGCCACCGCGATATGGAAGTGCCTTCATCGGGGGAGATTGGGCGGCGGTGATGCTCATGTCAACGCGCGCTGACCTGCTCGCGATGAGGAAAATCCGAGATGATGGTCCGCATGAAAAATCTGCGTGTCGCAAAAAGTCCTTTATTAATAGTGTTTTATCGGACTATTGCGAGTCGCCGAATAATGCATTGCGTCGAATGATGACAATGATCTCGGTCAGCAGACCTATACTACGCGTCGCGAGAAGTAGACTTTTGCATTGAGTGAAAAGTCTCCAAACCTTGGCGCGGCCTTATTGGCCGCGCTTTTTTTTTGCCTGCGTTTTTCGGCTATGCGTAGTGGACCGCGCTAAGTGCCTCGCCGCAATCGCGTACGTGCGGAATGCTCAACTGCTTGAGCTTTCGATACAGCGACGCGCGGCAGAAGCCGAGCGTGCGCGCGGCAGCGGAGATGTTCCAGCGATGTTGCGCGAGCGCTTGCAGAATGCGCTCACGTTCCCGGTCCTGCGGGGAGTCGTCCGGACTTGTCTCATCATGCAATGCGAGCGGCATCGACGCGACGGCATCGTCGGCTTCCTGTGTCCCTATCGCTCCTATCGCCCCTTTCGCCCCTATCGCTCGGATCGCCTGCGTCGCTCGCATCTCTGCGTGACGATCCGATCCTCGCGCCGGCGCCGACAGGTGGGGTTCCGGCGGCAGATCGTCGGCGCACAACACGTTGCCGCTCATCACGGCACAGGCGTAGCGCAGCGCCGCGCGCAGCTGGCGCAGATTTCCCGGCCATGCGTGGGCGAGCAGGCGCGACTCGGCGTCGGGCGATAAACGCGCCAGCGCCTGATCGGCGCGCAGATCTGGCCATTCATCGCACAGCATGCGGGCGATCAAATCGCGCTTGTCGCTGCGCTCGCGCAGGGCCGGCAGTGTGAGTATGCCGACGGCAATACGGTAGTAGAGATCTTCGCGGAACGTGCCCTGGGCCACCGCGCTGGCGAGATCCTGATGCGTTGCGCAGATGAGCTGCACATTGATGGGCACCGAATGACTCGCACCCAGCGGCGTGACTTCGCGCTCCGAGAGCACCCGCAGCAGGCGCGTTTGCAGCGCGTGCGGCATGTCGCCTATCTCGTCCAGGAAGAGCGTGCCGCCATCGGCCTGTTGTAGCTTCCCCTTCATGCCGCCGGGTAATGCGCCTGAAAATGCGCCGCGCTGATAGCCGAAGAGCTCGCTCTCGACCAGATGCTCGGGCAGCGACGCCGTATTGATCGCAACGAACGCCTGTGCGCGCCGCTCACTGTACGCATGCAGTGCTCGGGCCAGAAACTCCTTGCCCGTTCCTGTCTCACCGAGAATCAATACCGGCAGTCCGCGATCGATAAAGCGTTTGCCGCGCGTGAGCAGCGCGCGCATGCGGCTATCGGTACCGCACAGCTCGTCGATAGCGAGGTAGTCGGGACGCATCGGATGCGCTGCAGTGGGGGGGGCGGGCACACGGACGATGCGCTCGGCGAGCGCGGTGATGTTGTTGAAGGCGGTATTGGGAGTGGCGGCGCCGTGGGGGCTGGCGTGGCCGACAGGTCGAGCAGGGGCTGGCGCTACAGCGAGGTGAGCGGGCATGACTTGTCTCCTTCTCGTATCGGTACGAAAGGGCGCCGTCGGTGGCTTGTGGCCTGGCGTTTCCTGACGTCTCTTTATGTCGCGGCCGGCTCGGGTGGCCAACCGCTAACGCAGCATACGACCGCATAGTCATAACATCCAATACAATATTGATGCGCTATTAATACCTCTGGGGTATCAAATGATCGAGCTGCGCCATTTCCAGTATTTTGTAGTGCTCGCGGAGACCCTCCATTTCGGCCGTGCGGCCCAGCAATTGCATATCTCGCAGCCGCCGTTGTCGCGGCAGATTGCCCTGATGGAGGCGGAGTTGGGCGTGCAGCTTTTCGAGCGCACGCGGCGCAGTGTGCGGCTCACGCGTGCCGGCGCACGCTTTTATCAGGACGCGATGGAAATCCTCAACGCGGTCGAGCGGGCGCGCCGCAATGTCGTGGCGGCGAGCCGGGGCGAGGATGGTGCGATCACGGTCGGCTTCATGATGTCCTCGGCGTATAACATTCTGCCGGCGCTCACGCGCACGTATGCTGCGGCGTACTCGCGCGTCGACATGAAACTGGCGGAGACCTTGCCCAATCTGCTCGCTGAGGCAGTGCGGGCTGGGAAAACCGATGTGGGCATCATGTATCGTCCGGAAGACCTCAGCGGCCTCAACACTGCCACCGTGTTTCGCGAGGAAATGGTGGCGGTGCTGCCGCGCACGCACGCCCTGGGCAAAGCGCGGGTGCTAGACGCCGCGCAACTGGCCGAGGAGTCGTTCGTGAGCATTCCGCGCGAGATCGCGCCGCTGGTCTACGATCTGGTCGTCGATCATTGCCGTCGCGCGGGCTTTTCGCCGCATATCCGGCTGGAAACGAACTTACAGCAGACCATCATCAACCTGGTGGGGGAGGGGCTCGGTGTCGCGATGGTGCCGATGTCGATGAGCAGCGCGAGCGCATCGGGCAACGCGGTCTTCAAACCGTTGCGCAACGCACCCGTGGCGGAGGTGGTGCTGCTGTGGAGCCGCGACAATCACAATCCGTGTGTCGAAACGTTTGTCGCGAACGCGAGAGCCGTGTGGCAGGAGATGCAGAGCGCACCGGGTGCCCGGCTGGTGCCCGATGGACCGCGCGCCGGGGCTGGCTGATGGCGCAAAAGGGGGGGGGCGAAGGCTAATACCGTTCAATGACGCGTGTGAGGCGCTTGTGCCGGCATGGCGAAGCGCCACCAAGCGCCGAAGCGCCGAAGCGCCGACGAATTGCCGTTTCGATTTGCGTCGACGCGGCAATTCGTCTTGTCCGAACGGCACTGAAGGACGAAAGCGAGATCAGATCTCCAGAATTCCAGCCGCCACAAAGCCGCCGTCAACCGGCAGGATGTGACCGGTCACGTAAGACGCGTCGTCCGACGCCAGAAAGCTCACCGCCCCCGCGATCTCGCTCGGCTGACCGTAGCGGCCGAGCGGCGTCGTCTCCGTATAGTGACGTCGCGAGATGTCGGAGTGGAGCGCCTGCGTGAGCGGCGTGTCGATGGGGCCGGGCGCGACGCCGTTGGCGGTAATGCCGAACGGCGCGAGTTCAATGGCCATCTGGCGCGTAAGGCCGATGACCGCCGCTTTCGAGGTTCCGTAAGCCGTGCGCCCGGCGCTCGCCAGAATGCCCGCGACGGACGCCAGATTGACAATCCGCCCCCAGCGTTGCTCCCGCATGAGTCGCCCCGCATGCTGAGCGCACAGCAACGTGCCCGTGAGGTTGACGGCCATGACCTGATGCCAGTGATCGAGCGGATAGTCGAGAAACGGGAATGTCTTGGCGATGCCGGCGTTGTTCACGAGGACATCGCAGCGGCCATGCCGTTGCGCAACCTGTGCGAAGCCGCTCTCAATCGATGCCGCGTCACCGACATTCATCCCCAGCGCCCATGCCTTCCCCCCCGCCGCGCTCAACTTCTGCGCCGTTTCTGCCGCCGCACCTTCGTTCAGATCGGCCACAACCACGGTCAGGCCGTCGCTCACCAACCGTTCGCAGATGGCCGCGCCAATACCCATTGCGCCGCCCGTCACAACTGCTACTCTCTCCGTCATGCTATGGACTCCTAAATTTATTTATTTCTACAGGACGGGCCCCGCCGCCAGCAGCGCGGCGGAGCCCGTCGGTGATATCGAGAAACCGTTAGCGGGTTTGCCTTACTTCAGAAAGCCGACCGAGATCCAGGGGACGAAGACGACGAGGAGCAGGGCGATGAACAGCGCGCCCATGTAGGTCCACATCCGGTTGAATACTCTGTCCGGCGATGTCTTGCCGATGGCGCACGCGGCATAGAAGCCGACGCCCAGCGGTGGAGCGAACAATCCCATGCCCATCGACAGGATCACGACCATTGCGTAATGCACGTCGTGAATGCCCAACGACCGGGCGACCGGAAAGAGCAGTGGCCCGAACAGCACGATGGCCGGAATGCCTTCCAATACGCTGCCCAGCACGATGAACACGACCATCGAGATAAGCAGAAAGCCGACCTGCCCGCCGGGCACGCCATGCATCAGCGCGACAAGCTTGGCGGAGAAGCCCGACTGGGTGAGCGCCCAGGCCATGGCGGTGGCCATGCCGATGATGAGCAGAATCGCACCGGAGAGCGCAGCCGTTTCCGTCAACAGCGGGTAAAGGCGCTTGAAGTTCAGGTGCTTCCGGAAGGCGTGGACGATCAGGCCAATCACGATTGTGTAAGCGATGCCGACAGTCGAGACCTCGGTCGCCGTCGCGGCACCTTCGATCACGGCCGTGCGGATGAGGATCGGCAGGGCGAGCGCGGGCAAGGCAACGATGAACGTCTTGCCGATCACGCGCCACGGCGCGCGACGTGTCGCACTGGGCGCTTCCTTGCGCGAACGTGCGAAGCACACCACGACGATCGCGAGCGTGGCGATAACCGCAGGCAGCAGACCGCCGACGAAGAGCGCGGTGATCGACACACCGCACACCGCGCCGATCGTGATCAACACAAGGCTGGGTGGGATCGTCTCGGTCATGGCGCCGGTTGCCGAGAGCAGCGCGACGAGATCTTCGGGCTTCGATCCGCGCCGCTGCATCTCGGGGAAGAGCGCGGGGGCGACGGCGGCCATATCGGCCGCCTTGGAACCGGAAATGCCCGAAACCAGGAACATGGCGCCGAGCAGCACATATTGCAGGCCGCCGCGCACGTGACCGAGCAGCGAGGCCATGAATTCGATGAGGCTGCGCGCGAGTCCGCTCATCTCTATGAGCGCGCCGAGCAGAACGAACAGCGGGACCGACAGCAGAATGAGGCCCGACATGCCTTCGTCCATGCGGCTGACGACGATTTGCAGCGGCGCATCGGTGACCAGCGCCAGATACGCCAGTGTTGCCGTGCCGAAGGCGAAGGCGATGGGAATGCCGCCTGCCACGCATGCGCCCACGATCAGCACGAAGAACACCAGCAGGTTGTAGTTGCCCATGGCAATGAGCGCCGGACGGCCGAGCCACAGCGCGGCCCCCAGTGCGGCGACGAACAGCACACCGAGACCGACTTGTCGCATGCTCGAGCAGCGCGCCAGACGCGAGACGGCCGCGATGAGCATCAGTACCGCGCCCACTGGCAGGGCGGCGGCGCGAAGCCCGTCGGGGATCTCGAGTGCCGGCGTGGTGATATCCATCTGCTCGATGGCGTGCGTGTACGCGGGCACGATGATGAGCGCGACGAACACGCAGACCGTGAGCGCAGCCATGGTCTGGAACCAGTCGCGCCACGTCGCCGGGAGTTTGTTGACGATGGCGGACAAGCGCATATGCTCGCCCCGGTCGAGCGCGAGCACAGCGCCGAGCATCGATAGCCAGATGAACAGGATTTGCGCCAGTTCGTCCGACCACGTGAGCGGATTGTCGAACCCGTAACGCGAGACGACGCCCGCGAACAGGATGAGAGTCTCCGCCACCACCAGCAGCACGGCAACCGCTTCGGTGACTTTCATCACCGCGCGGTTGACGTGGCAGAAGAGGCGGGCGAGCGCGTGCGTCGGCTCGGCCGTCATCGTCAACGTTTCCATTTACGCGAGCTTCCCGGTGTACTTTTCCAACATGGCCCACGCCTCGTCACCGAACTTCTTGTGCCATTCGGCATAGAAGCCGGCGGCGCGGAGCTTTTCGCGGAACTGCTCGTTGTTCGGTGCGTTGAACACGAGTCCCTTCTGCTTGAGTTCGACCATCACGCCGTCGTTGAGCTTTCGCACGTCGTCGCGTTGCGCCATTGCTGCGGCGTTCACATTGGCGGTCACGATCGCCTGCAGGTCCTTCGGCAGCTTGTCCCACTTCTGCTTGTTGGCGAGGAACCAGAAACCGTCCCACATGTGATTCGTCATCGACACGTACTTCTGCACTTCGTACAGCTTGGCCGTGGTCAGCAGGGCCAGCGGATTTTCCTGGGCTTCGACGATGTGCGTCTGCAGTGCCGAATACACCTCGGCGAAGTTGATCGACGTGGGCGACGAGTCGAAGGCGCGGAACATCGACGTCCACAACGGGCTCGGGGGAACGCGGATCTTCAGGCCCTTGAGGTCGACCGGGGTGTTGATCGGGCGGCTGCTCGTGGTGATCTGGCGATAACCGTTTTCCCAGATCTTGTCGAACGCGAACACCGACGTCTTAGCGATCTGGCCACGAACGTGCGCACCGAGATCGCCGTCCATTGCCGCCCACACCTGTCCGTAATCCTTGAACGCGAAGCCCACGCCGGAAATTTGCGCCGAGGGCACGAGCGTGCCGAGAATCAGCGGCGAGAGCGTGAAGAAATCAATGGCGCCCGCGCGAATCTGGCTCAGCATGTCGCTGTCGGTGCCGAGCTGGTTGTTCGGGTAAATCTGGAAATCGATGCGACCTTTCGACTGCTCCGCGATCTTCTGCGCCATCTCTTTGGCGCGAATGTTCATCGGGTGACTGATGGGAAGGTTGTTGGCGAATTTCAGCGTGAATTCGGCAGCGTGCGCTTGCGTCTGATACAACCCCGTGGCGGCCGCGGCCGACGTGGCTGCCACGACCTTGATGAAGTGGCGGCGATCCATGTTGCTCATACTGCATGTCTCCTGTTTATTGGTTTGGTGACTGCGTCTGAAGCGCGAGGCGTGCGGACGTGTTGCCCTGCAGCGTCTCGGCCATCTCGGAAGGCGAGCGTGACGCGGCTCGCAAGTGGCCTGGCTATCTTACGCAAGTCGAATGCCAGATCGCGGCTTAAGCGGGAAAACCCTTATGTTATTAAGCATTAGTGAAATCCCGACGCGCGCGCAGTGCCTTGTCGCAGCGGCGCCCGCCGCGCGGAACAAGTCACGGTGCGGATTAGGGGCGAGCGAGGGTGTTTGATACGCGCGCCGTGTGAGTGCTGGACGTGCAAAGCGTGCTGCGACACCTGTCGCACTTGTCCGCAGTCGTGCGACACCTGTGACACGCGATGGGCGAAGACGATGCGACAGGTGTCGCAGGCGTTGCGCGCGTGACGTCGTGCTGCGGTACAGCAAATTGGCCTTCGCCTGCGGGCCGCCGCAGGCCCTGGTTCGTGTGATGGATGGGGGGCTGTCCGCCTACGCTAGCGGCGAGCGCGTCAATGCATGCAAGGGCGGTGCTGAGGGCATCCCGGGCCGAGGCGCGATGCCGTAGGTGCAGCACCGCTCGACGAACGTGCCCGTATCTGGCATTGAACTTGCTCACCGGAGTCTTGATGACCCCAATTTTCCGGAGACACTTCATGGTTGCTGCATGCCTAACGGGCTGGGCCCACTCCCAGTTCGGCAAACTCGATAACGTGGACGCCGAAGTTCTGCTGGCCGACGTTGCACAAGCTGCGCTCGACGACGCGGGCCTCGCGCCCGAGCAGATCGATTCCATACACGTCGGCACATTCAATGGCGGTTTCCTGTATCAGGATTTCCCGTCGTCGCTGATCTTCAACCGAATTCCGGGACTGCGCTTCAAGCCTGCCACGCGATATGAGAATGCGTGTGCGACGGGTTCGGCCGCCGTGCACGGCGGGCTGCAATCCATCGAGGCGGGCAAGGCCACGCATGCGCTGGTGATCGGCTTTGAGAAGATGACCGAATTGGCAACGCCGCAGGTGGGCGAAGTGCTGCTTAAGTGTTCGTATGCACGTGAAGAGGCCGACATTCCGGGGGGCTTCGCGGGCGTGTTCGGCACGATTGCGCAGGCCTATTTCGACCGCTATGGCGATCAGTCCGATGCCCTCGCGCGCATCGCCGCGAAGAACCATCGCAATGGCTCGGTGAACCCCTACGCGCACATGCGTCGCGACTTCGGCTATGACTTCTGTCGCAACGTCTCGGAGAAGAATCCGTTCGTGGCGGGGCCACTCAAGCGTACTGATTGTTCGATGGTCTCGGATGGCGCCGCGGCGCTGGTGATCTCGTCGGCCGACGTGGCGCGCTCGATGTCCAAGGCGGTCGGCTTTCGCGCGGCGGTGCAGGTCAACGACTACTTGCCGCTCTCGCGTCGCGATCCGCTGGCGTTCGAAGGCGGCCAGCACGCGTGGCGGCAGGCGCTCGGGGTTGCCGGCGTTTCGCTAAAAGACTTGTCGCTGGTCGAGACGCACGACTGTTTCACGATTGCCGAGCTCATCGAATACGAGGCCATGGGGCTGGCCAAGCCCGGGCAGGGCGCGAGCGTGGTGGCCGAGGGCTTGACCGAGAAGACCGGCCTGCTGCCGGTCAATCCGTCGGGCGGCCTCAAGGCGAAGGGCCATCCGGTGGGCGCCACCGGCGTGTCCATGCACGTGATGGCCGCCATGCAACTGACGGGGACCGCTGGCGAGATGCAGATTCCCAACGCGCGGCTCGCGGGCGTGTTCAACATGGGCGGCGCGGCGGTGGCCAATTACGTGAGCATTCTCGAAGCCCGTCGATAAGTCGATAAGTCGATAAGTCGATAAGTCGATAAGTCGATAAGTCGATAAGTCGATAAGGCACATGAACGATGGGTGTCAGGCAGGCAGCCCGGCCTGTGAAGGGCGGGGCGAACGGCAAGACGAAGCAAAGAAGAAAGAGGAGACGAGCGAAATGCTCAAGAAGGTCATGAATCTCGGCCGCTTGCTGGCCGACGTTGCCCGGCGACATCCGGACGAACCCGGCGTGATCGTCGGTGACAAGGTCAGTACCTGGGGGGAAATCGATGCCCGCGTGAACGCCGCAGTCGAAGCCCTGCGCAAGCTGGGGGTGGGCAAGGGCGACAAGCTGCTGGTGCACTCGCGCAACAACCTGCCCATCTTCGAGAGTGCCTGGATCGCGTTTCGGCTCGGCGCCGTGTGGGTGCCGACGAACTTTCGGATCACGGCGCCGGAGGCGGCCTATCTGGGCCAGTCGAGCGGTGCATGCGCGATGATCTACGACGCCGGCTTCGAGGGGCATGTCGACGCCGTGCGTGCCGCGTCGCCGGCATTGCGTCACGTGATCGCGTTGGGCGCGCCGCGCGAGGGCGAGTTGCATTACGAGACGCTCGTCGCCGAGCATAGGGGCGCGCCCTGCGATGAGGCGGAAGTCGAGTACGAGGATCCCCTGTGGTTCTTCTATACGTCGGGCACGACCGGGCATCCGAAGGCGGGCGTGCTCTCGCACGGGCAGATGGCTTTCGTCGTGACGAATCACCTTGCCGATCTCATGCCCGGCATCACTTATCGCAGCCGGTCGATGGTGGTCGCGCCGCTCTCGCATGGGGCGGGCATTCACGCCATCGTCAATACCGCGCGCGGCGCGGCAAGCGTGCTGTTGCCGGGCGAGAAGATGGATGCGGAGCAGGTCTGGCAAGCGATCGAGCGTCATCGCGTCGACAACATGTTCACGGTGCCGACCATCGTCAAGATGCTGGTGGAAGATCCGGCCGTGGATCGTTATGACCATAGCTCGCTGCGCTTTGTGATTTATGCCGGTGCGCCGATGTATCGCGCCGATCAGAAATACGCGCTGCAAAAGCTGGGCCGCGTGCTGGTTCAGTACTACGGGCTGGGCGAGGTGACGGGCAACATTACGGTATTGCCGCCATGGCTGCACACCGACGACGACAACGCGCCCGACGCGCGCATCGGCACTTGCGGCGTGCCGCGCACCGGCATGGAAGTGGCGATTCTCGACGAGCGGGGCGAGCGTCAGGGGCCGTTTGCATCGGGCGAGATTTGCGTGCGCGGGCCGGCGGTCTTCATGGGGTATCACAACAATCCGGACGCAAACGCCAAGGCGTTCAAGGACGATTGGTTCCACACTGGCGACCTCGGGCATGTCGACGCACAGGGGTTCCTGTACATCACGGGCCGCGCGTCGGACATGTACATCTCCGGGGGCTCGAACGTCTATCCGCGCGAGATCGAGGAAGCGTTGCTCACGCACCCGGCCGTATCGGAGTGCGCGGTACTCGGCGTGCCCGACCCCAAATGGGGTGAGAGCGGGCTCGCGGTGGTGGTCGCCCGGGAAGGCATGGCCGCTCAGGCCGATGAGCTGATCGGACACCTGGAAGCGCGCATTGCCCGCTACAAATGGCCGCGTCGCTTCATATTCTGGAGTGCCATGCCCAAGTCGGGCTACGGCAAGATCGTGAAGAAGCAAATCAAGACGATGCTCGAAGAGCAAGGAGACTATCGACTATGAAACCTGCGCTTTCACGGATCTATCGGCATGCAGGCGCCCCCACGTTACCCCGTGTGGAAGACTGCGTGTTGAGCGGGCAGCACGAACTGCGCGTGACGATCCGGTCCGGTGCGAATCTCGGCGAGTCCTTACGCGCGGCGTTATCCCGCTATGCGTACGGTGGCGGCGTCGGCCGTTTCTGCGCGGGTACCGCGCGAGGTCTGCGGTATCACATGATCGAGAACACCGCAGACACGGAGCGCCCCTTTGGGTATGGCGCGCCGGTCGACGAAATCCGGGAAGTGGATCTGATCGGCGGGGCGATCACAGTCGGCCGCACGGCTGACGGCGCCACGTTGTTGCATTGTCATGCGGGGTTTTCCGACCCGTGCGGCGAGTTGCACGGCGGTCATCTGATTCTCGATCACACGTGGGCCGGTGACGAGCCGGTGGTGATTCGCCTGTGTCTGTTCGAGCGCGGCGGCTACGTGACGGCAGACGACGAAGAGACACGCTTTCACCTGCTCCATCCCGTCGCCGGAGGTCGCTCATGAGTGCAGCGCTGGAGGTTCCGGTGGCCATCGAGAACGGCACGCTGGGCAGGTTGGTCGTGGCACGTCTCAAACCGAATCAGGATCTGACCGAGAGCATCGAGGCGCTGTGCGCGGAGCATGGCATCTCGCGTGCCATCGTGCGCGGCGCCGTGGGGAGTCTGATCGACGCTCGTCTGGCGTTTCGCGCGGGTGAGGGTTGGCGTGAGCAACTGGTGAGCGGCCCCGGTGTGGAAATCCTCAATGTGTTCGGCGAGGTGGATGTCCGCTCCGATGCTGCGCACACGCGGCCCATGCTGCACGGCATGGTGGCGGACACCGACGGGCGCATGTTCGCCGGGCGCTTCGTGCGCGGTGGCAACCTGTCGTTCATCACCATCGAGGTGACGTTGCAGGAGTGGTTGCCCGCGTAGCCGGATGCTTATCCAACCGCGCAGTCCGTGGGTCGCATGCGTGCCACCGAAGGGTGGGCACGCATGCGACTTTCGATGCGCGGTCCGCGCCACCCATTCACGATCGGCGGGGCTTGCGGGCGCTGCCGACGCGCTTTTCGTCCGTGCTGAAGCGGGTCAGGCGACCGTGGGTTGAACGAGTCCGTCTTCACGGAACATGTGTTTGATGCCGCGCACCGCCTGGCGAATACGCGACTCGTTCTCAATCAAGGCGAAGCGTACGTAGTCGTCGCCGTAATCTCCGAAACCGATGCCCGGCGAGACCGAGACCTTGGCCTGCGCGAGCAGCTTCTTCGCGAATTCGAGCGAGCCGAGCGCGCGATACGGTTCGGGAATGCGCGCCCAGATGTACATCGATGCGCGCGGCAGATCGACTGCCCAGCCGGCTTCCGTCAAGCCTTTGTGGAGCACGTCACGGCGGCGCTGATACTGTGCGCGAATCTCTTCTACGCACTGCTGGTCGCCTTCGAGTGCGGCGATGGCCGCGACCTGCACCGGCGTGAAGGTGCCGTAATCGTGATAGCTCTTGATGCGAGCGAGCGCGGAGACCAGATCGGCGTTGCCGACCATGAAGCCGATGCGCCAGCCGGCCATGTTGTAGCTCTTGGAGAGCGTGAAGAATTCGACGGCCACGTCCTTCGCGCCGGGCACCTGCATGATCGAGGGGGCCTTGTAGCCGTCGTAGACAATATCCGCATAGGCCAGATCGTGCACCACGAGAATGTCGTGTTTGCGGGCGAGATCGATCACACGCTCGAAGAATTCGAGTTCGACGCATTGGGCGGTGGGGTTCGACGGGAAGCCGAGAATCACCATTTTCGGCTTCGGATGGCTCTCGCGAATGCCGCGTTCGAGTTCGGTGAAGAAATCGATGCCGGGCGTCATTGGTACGGAGCGAATGTTCGCGCCGGCGATGACTGCGCCATAGATGTGAATCGGGTATGACGGATTCGGCACGAGTACGGTGTCGCCCTGATCCAGCGTGGCGAGCATCAGGTGGGCGAGACCTTCCTTCGAGCCGATGGTGACGATGGCTTCGCGCTCGGGATCGAGGTCGACGTCGTAGCGATCCTTGTACCAGCGCGTGATCGCGCGGCGCAGACGGGGAATGCCACGCGACGTCGAATAACCGTGCGTGTCGGGGCGTTGAGCGACTTCGACGAGCTTGCTGACGATATGCGGCGGCGTGGCGCCGTCGGGGTTGCCCATCGACAGGTCGATGATGTCCTCGCCACGGCGGCGTGCCGCCATCTTCAGCTCGGCTGTGATATTGAAAACGTACGGGGGAAGACGATTGATGCGCGCAAAGCTGCGCGAGCCCTGAGAGCTGGACATGATGATCCTGGAACGTAAGCGCCCGGAACCGTCCGAGCGACGCCGGTGTGCTGGCCACACCGTGATGGCGACTCTAGCGCAGCGCGGTGCGCCAAGGCAAGCGAATTTTGAGGGGGATGGCGGGGAACGCGTCGGTTATGATGGCCGGCCGGGCGTTTGAGGAAGAGGAGTTTCGATGGCGTATCTATACCTGTTGGTGGCGATCGTGGCGGAGGTGATTGCGACGTCGGCGCTCAAGGCATCGGACGGATTCACGCGGGCAGGGCCGGTGGTGCTGGTCGTCGTGGGTTACGGCGTGGCGTTCTACATGCTGTCACTGACTTTGCGCACGATTCCGGTGGGCATTGCGTATGCGATGTGGTCGGGACTCGGCATCGTGCTCATTTCGATGGCGGCGCGCGTGTTGTTCGGGCAGAAGCTCGACGCGCCAGCGCTGCTTGGCATGGCGCTCATCATTGCGGGTGTTCTGGTGATGAATCTCTGGTCGAAGTCATCGGCGCATTGATAGGTGTACGAATCGGTGTGCGAGGTGGCACGTCAAGTGATGTGGAAAGCAGGCTGGGATGGGGCTGAGAAGGGGGCAGGGAGGTGGGCAGGGAGGTGGGCTGGAGAGTGGGGCGGCGTTCTGCGCCGCTGCCGGGGGCGTTCAGGCGTCGTGTTCGGCTTCTGCCAGCACGGCCTTGAGTGCGGAGATGCAGGTGTCGATCTCGGGGCGTTCGATGACGAGGGGCGGGGCGAGGCGCAGCACGGTGGAACGCGTTTCCTTGGCGAGTACGCGACGGCGAAGCATCCGCATGGACAGGTCGTGGGCGTCGGCGCGTGCCGGGTCGATTTCGATGCCGGCCCAAAGGCCACGGCCTCGCACTTCGCGAATGAGCGGCGAGTGAATGGCGTGCAATCGCGAGAGCAGGTATTCCCCCATCTCGGCACTTCTTCCCGGCAGGTCTTCGTCGGCCATGACGTCGAGCGCTTCCAGCGCTACGGTTGCAGCGAGTGCGTTGCCGCCGAATGTGGAGCCGTGGCTGCCAGGTTCGAACAGATCGATGATGTCGCGCCGCGCGACAAAGGCTGACACGGGCAGCAGGCCACCGCCGAGCGCTTTGCCGAGCATGACGCCATCGGGCACGATATCGTCATGTTGATAGGCGAACCAGCGACCGGTGCGTCCGAGCCCCGACTGGATTTCGTCGAGCAGCATGAGCACATTTTGTTCTGTGCAGAGGTGGCGAAGCTCGCGCAGGAAGCCGTCCGGTGGGACCACGATGCCGCCTTCGCCCTGAATGGATTCGAACAGTACGGCGCAGGTGTTTGGCGTGATGGCGGCGCGCACTGCGTCGATATCGCCGAAGGGGACGTGAACGAATCCGGGGGCGAACGGACCGAAGTCGGCGCGATAGGCGGGCTCGGAGGAGAAACCGACGAGGGTGGTGGTGCGTCCGTGGAAGTTGCCGTCGGCGACGATGATTTCGGCTTTGTCGGCGGGGATGCGTTTGACGCTGTAGCCCCAGCGGCGTGCGGCCTTGATGGCGGTTTCCACGGCTTCTGCGCCGGTATTCATGGGCAGGGCGCCATCGAGTGTGGTGAGGTCGCAGAGGCGTTCGAGGAAGGCCCCGAGCCGGTCGGTGTAGAAGGCGCGGGAGACGACGGCGAGGCGCTGTGCCTGTGCGGTGAGCGCGGCAACCAGACGCGGATGCGCGTGGCCGTGGCTGACGGCTGAATAGGCGCTCATCATGTCGAGATAGCGATTGCCGTCGACGTCCCAGACCCAGACGCCCTTGGCGTGCGAGAGCACGACGGGCAGTGGCGCGTAGTTGTGGGCGCCAAAGCGTTGTTCGCGTTCGATGTCATTCATGGGCGCGCTCCTCCACGCAGCCAGTCTAAAGGCGAACGCGACGGTACGCAAAGGGGGACATCTCCTGACGTGATGCCGATGAAATTGACATGCGCGTGCGCTATAATCGCTGATTACTCGGGCGTAGCGCGTCGTTTCGTCGTTTCGTCGTCTCGTCACGCCGAGATGCACCGGTAGCGACATTCGGTCGCCGCCATCACGCACTGCCCATAGCTCAGTTGGATAGAGCATCGGCCTTCTAAGCCGACGGTCGGGGGTTCGAATCCCTCTGGGCAGGCCAGTCAAATAAAGATTTTTCCGAGATCGCGAAGACTATTTGCCCTGGTAATTTTTTCATGTAGGCGCTGTGTAGGTTTTTTCCATGCGCCTAGATCAACCTCCCTCCATGTTCAATCTTCAGAGCTGACTGCAAGGCAGCGTCCCGCGCTGACGCAGTAAGGCAAATGCAGCGCCCTGCGAGGTGGGCTTCGCCCTGCATGTTCGGTTGCGCTTGGCAATGGTGCAGGGGTAAGCCGGCTTTATCCGGTCACGGTATCATTACCGTCCCGATTTTCTGGAGTAGGGACGAAAATGGTGTTGTTGATAAGGAGCCCGAATGATGAGGACATCGCGAAGGCTGTGAACATGAAAAAGTGGTCGTCGTTGGAGGGGGCGTTTCTCATCTGTAGAATTCACCCGATAGCGTCAAGCCGGCCTCTTACATTGGCGGATTGCCGTGAACAAGAGACGATGAATTCACAGTTCGGAACGGCCGAACGCATCGTTTCCTTGTGGAAAAGTGAATCGTTTGGTGCGATTCACCCATCTCCAAACGCTTTTCTCTTATGGTGCAAATATCGCAACATTAGCGAGGTCGACTGGTTTCTGGAGCGGGTTGCAGAGGTCGCTCCACGATTCTTGGAGAGCAATGATCCGGAGCGTTTCTCTGATCCGTCCCGCTTGAGGGCGGCATGTGAGAAAGCGTTGGCCCCGTTTGTTTTGAGTCCTTGGGGCGTCCCCGATGTGCCCGCTGTCGAAGACTCGCCTACGTGGGGCTCGGTAAGCACAATCGGCAGAGTTCCGGCCAAATCAGCGAAAGAAAAAAAGCCACTGAGGTCATATCCTCCATCCGGTGTGATCGCGAGGGCGTTTGGCGGATGTGTTTGGTCACAGCTTGAATGGTCGGAGAAGTTGAAGGATCCGGGCACAACGAAATGGTTGATTCGTGGCCGGAAATCCGCCGGCAGTGCGGGGACGACTGGAGCTCACTGGGACCCCGTTGAGCTTGCCACTGCGCTGTACTTGGGCGTGAAGAAGAAGCTGACCAATGAGGAAATCGCTGAATCAGGCAGTACGGCGTATTTCGCAACGCGCAAGGTCAGCAAACAGAGACTCGATAAGATCTTCGCGAGCGTAGAACTTGTTGAGTGGCGGGAGGACTGGGAACGCAAAGCCGAGATGTTGGCGCAATTCGGTAGCGGCGACAGTTTGATGACGTACTGATTGCTCGTTGCGGACCGATGCCTAGGTCTTATTCTCGACGAAGCATTCGGAACGTCGCCGGTACACAAGTTGCCACCGTTACCATCTTCCTGCCTCGATAATCGAGGTTTTGGCCAGCCAGGTCCGGCATGATTCCCGCCCCCATTCGCTCTTATGATCCGGGGGGTGTTCTCACCGGACCTGGTGGGTGGCTGGTGATCGCTGATAGGGGTTTAGCCGGGATATTCCGACGCCGTCCGTAACGTGGATGCCGAGACTTGCCACCGTTGTTGCAGGCCAATTCGTTCACTCTGCATAAACTGCGATGCAAGAAATTCAACAACATGACGCAGCCGATGTCGTCGTTGGCGTTGGCGTTGACGTCGGCAAAGGCCAGCATCACGCCGTTGCGCTCGATCGTAGCGGCAAGCGCCTATACAACAAAGCGCTTCCCAACGACGAGGCCAAGCTGTGCGCCCTCATCGCCGAACTCTAGGCGCACGGCCGAGTCCTGTTCGTCGTGGACCAGCCCGCCACCATCGGCGCACGCCGGTGGCTGTTGCGCGCGACGAAGGCGTGATGGTCGCCTATCTGCCCGGACTGCCGATGCGCCGTATCGCCGATCTGCACGTCGGCGAAGCCAAGACCGACGCCCGCGATGCCGCGATCATCGCTGAGGCCGCCCGCTCGATGCCGCATACGCTGCGCTCCCTTCTATTGGCCGACGAGCAGCTCGCCGAACTCACCATGCTGTGCGGCTTCGACGACGATCTCGCCGCCCAAGTCACCCAAACCAGCAACCGCATTCGCGGTCTGCTCACCCAGATCCGTCCCGCGCTTGAGCGCGTTTTCGGCCCCCGCCTGGATCATCCAGCGGTGCTCGATTTGTTCGAGCGCTACCCGTCGCCCGCCGCGCTTGGGCGACTAGCGCGAAGACCCTCGCCAACCGTCTGATCAAGCTCGCTCCGCGCATGGGCAAGGGCCTCGCGACCGAAATCGTTCAGGCGCTGAGCGAACAGGCCCTGATCGTCCCCGGCACCCAGGCCGCCACCATCGTCATGCCTCGTTTGGCCCAGCAATTCGCCGCCTTGCGCAAACAGCGCGATGAGGTAGCCGCCGAAGTTAAGCGACTGGTGCTTGCGCACCCTCTTTGGCCGGTCTGACCAGCATGCTGGGAGTCGGCGTCAGGACTGCTGCCAGACTCCTCACCGAAGTCGCGCACAAAGCTTTTGCCTCGGCCGCGCACCTCGCCGCCGACGCGGGGCTAGCACCCGTCACGCGCCGTTCGGACTCGTCCATTCGCGGCGAACACCCCTCCAGACGCGGCAACAAGGTGCTCAAGCGAGCACTTTTCCTCTCGGCGTTCGCGGCCTTACGAGATCCCATCTCGCGGCACTATTACGCGCGCAAGGTCCAACAAGGCCAACGCCACAACCAAGCGCTCATCGCCTTGGCCAGACGTCGCTGTGACGTCACGTTTCCCATGCTGCGCGACGACGCCTTATATCAACCCAAGTCCGCCCCTAGCGCTTGATCAAGCGCATAGGGGCACCTCCCCAGCATTTTTGAGAGCCCCCGCAATCCAAAATCGCGGAGGCTTTCTTTCTTGGGCCACCGCCAAATGCGGTGGTGGCGCGCCGGAAGGCCCGTGGAACAAGGGCTTCAATAGCGGAGACGGCTGCGTGGTGGCCTCCGCTATATTT
Organism: Pandoraea sp.; assembly: GCF_041919235.1. Taxonomy (NCBI): domain Bacteria; kingdom Pseudomonadati; phylum Pseudomonadota; class Betaproteobacteria; order Burkholderiales; family Burkholderiaceae; genus Pandoraea; species Pandoraea sp. Next base: position 74,860 of record NZ_JAYRUC010000009.1, on the reverse strand, counting down.
AATTCGACTCATGCACTGCCTAGGTGGATGCGGCCCAGACGGCAAGACTGGACTTTCGTCGTGGACCCGAGGCAGAACTGAAACCGCTCCCCAACGGAGCCGCGGAGTCGATCGTTATGAACATCCAAACCCTGTCCGAAGTTTTCCCGAACCGTACCCACATCAGTACCGACGAGGCCGCCGCGGTCCTTCTAGTCAAGCCGCAAACGATGCGTAAGGGTCACTGTATCTGCGGCGAATATGCCGGCATCCGCCCGGTTCGTTTGGCTTCTCGCAAGCTCGCGTGGCCGCTGGATGGTATCGCGCGCGCGTTGATGCAGGGCGCGGCATAGGCGGGGCGGCTCGGTGCGTAACAATTCTTGGCCGTGGCGGTACAGCGGCCTGACATGCGAAAAGTTTTGGAGATGGTGATGCTCGACGTAAATGGTTTTTATGCTGATCTGCAAAAGTTGTCCATGCAGGCTGGCAACATGACGGCAGTGATCCGCAAACATGCAGCTTGGATTCAGACCGCAATTTTTGACCACGGGGTGACGGACGCGGCAATTGTCGACGCGCTGAACCGCAACGGCCTTGCGATCAAGCTGTCGACGTTTAAGACTGCCTGGCGCCGAATCTGCGAAGAGAGCGATATTCCCATGCGCCGTGCGAAGCGTGTCGTCGCTCAATCGCAGATCAATCAAAATTCGGGGGCTACTGCGCTGAGTCCCGCGAACAGCTATACCCCCGCACGCCCCGCATACGCAGGCGCTGCTTCCCCGCAAGGCCAACAGTCCGGATATGGGCACGCGCGCTCCTTCAGTAACCTGCCTGAGAATAGCCAGGCTGCGCTCGGTGCAAGCGCTGCTGTGGCGGGAGGTGGCAACAATTCCGACCCGTTGAGGTCGTACGTCGTGAATCAAAGTAATTCGGCTAACGGATCGTATGCCGCTCCGATGGCCCCGTATGAGAGTCAATTCCGCTACTAAACGAGCCCGTATGCCAGCGTGCTAGATTTGAGCACGCTTCATGCGCTCGACGTCTCAGTTCCGGGTGCATTGGCATTGCGTGCAATGCGCGCAGCCCACGTTGCTGACAAAAATTTGCGGCGCTTGGCATGCTCTCAATGGTTCGCGATTAGCCGCGTTCGCAGACGTCCGGTGATCTGGCTATGCACCGGTCGTTGTTGAACTATGTCCGCAAACCTAGCGAAGAATTTCCTGCATACATGTACTTAGTATCGCGTCGGCGCTGTTCGAGGTGCTCTCTTCCTAGCGTGCGCGACTGACTTTTCCGCCTGCGGCGATCTGGCGTTTGGCGGTCATGCCACGAACCTTTGCTTGAATCTCCCTCTGCGTCCGAAATTCGCACGCTACCTTACCCTTCCCTTGCTCCCCTCCACGAGCTGCGATTCTCGTCCTGTGGATTTCGCCCGACGAGTTGCCCCCCCCACTGCTGCCTGAAGCTCCACCAGCCACGACGATTCCCTTTGTCGATGGCTTGACCTTTTGCAGTTCCTCGATCGTGATTTTCTGTAGTCAATTCGGAACTGCATGCTTCAGAACGATTCATGCCAATTCATTGCCAAAAATCGTCGGAGTACGGATTTCGTCAAAAGAGAAATGATTCTGAGAGTGTCGTCGGCTAGATATTTAGTTTGATAGCTTGATTCATTTGGACACATTGTTTCACTTCACTTCACTTCGATGCGCCACGATTCAGTTCGAGCCAAATAGGTCGTGAGACAATTTATTTGAATGGTAAGTCGCGTAGCTTGTCACCTCACGGAGCCTATGCTTGCGCGATTGTCACCATAGTGGCGGCAGTATTGAAGCTCTGAGTGATTCTTATTTTGACCACTGTGAGTGGCCGATCGGGGGCGACGTCCAGGGCACTCGCAGCAACGTTCGACGTCGCGGAGAGCGGTGAAATCGATCGCGAGGAATATATATGTACAGGACCAGCAAGCTCGTGGTTCGTTAGCTATGGCGCACGGCCGGCGTGCGCCGCATTTATGCTGGAAGCCTCGTTTGCTCATTCCGAATCGAACTGGTGATGGCTGACCAACTCTGTTACCTATGTCTAGCGCCACGGTCAACTTCGATGACAGTGCCTCTCATTGCGGTATGTTGCTCGTTAGGTTTCTGTTGTAAGGGTTCCTAGAGTTCCTTTCAACTGCTTTGCTCTATTTCGGATGCGTCCATCCCACCAGGTTGCGTTGCTGCACCAGGTCGGTTTTGGGGAGGGCTGTCGGCCACGCGTCATACTTTGTTCGGGAATGGAGAAATATATCGGTAAGGCCTATCCCTGTGGTAATCGAGGTGCGGCGATTGATGAAGCTATCAAAGTCTGAATAGGCGCACACTGGCGCCTCAAGTGAGCGGCTCGGTACGTCGGTGCGGCGACAAAAAAATCCCGAGATCATCAATCTGATGGATCGCCTCGCCGGGCCACTCACCTGAGAGGAAATCTCGTTGGAGCGAACAAAATTAGTAGCGGTTGGGCGGCGGTCCGTTGTTCGCGTTTTATCGTCTGTGGAAACGCGACATTCGCCGATCAATGGCCACAGACGACCGGCGGATTTTCTGAGTGTGTTGAGTTGTGAGGTAGCCCCAGTTTGCTCACTCGAATGTCGGTGAATGCGCGAGCGCGATACAGTCGTTGTCGTGGCTCCAGTAAGCAGGCGGGCAGACTTTCTTTGCGAAGTCGACTCCGTTTGAAGGGGCAGGGCGCCATCGTCTTCCTTGCACCTTTTCTGAAGGTGTAAGCGAAAGAACCGCCAACCAGTTCAATCGATATGCGTCGGACTTTATGACTCTTCGATCGGGGCTGCTATATGGATCGTCCCACGGATCGGTCAGGTCATGAATCCCAGATTCGGAAGCAAGTGGTCTCGCGGCGTATCCTAGGCTCGAATTTCAGGAATGGGCCCAGTCGGCTTCGTCAAGTTGGCGGCGGTCAATCCGATCGTGATTGGCAAGCAGTGTCCGGATGGTTAGGCTGGATACCTTGAAGTGATGAGCAACGTCCTGCTGGTTCTCCATCGAGTAGTCGCCGTCCAGCATGTCGTCAACCACTTGAAACGGGCTGAGGAGTTCGGCTGCGAATGCACGCTGGGCTTTCTGGCGGTAAGTATTCGAACGCGTGGCAGGACGCATTGGGTCTGCGGTCGGGTAAACCAACTGGTCGCCCAACAGGCGCGCCAATTCAAAACGGCGGCCCGTATCGTACCGGGAACGTAATATTGTTCGCTGGTGCTTATCGAACTCGGACAACGTAAAGGACAAATCAATCGCCTGTCCCGAGCGTTTTAGGATGTCACGAGTTGCACCGAACATGCCGGCGAGTCGATCATCTGAGATTGCAACATCCGGATCGATTTTTTCCTGCGAGCGAAGCAATTGTGCTGCACGGATGCCAACGCGCCAAGCCGGCTCAGCTTCATGTGAAATTGGCGAGTCTAGCTTGACTTGGTCTTGCGGGTGGGTCACGGTTCCTTGCGAACGCCCTATTGCGATCAGGTGTTCGATATCTGGGATCGCTTTGCCAGGAATACGGTTGGCCGCAATTTCCTCAAGTGCCGCCTGACCGGTCGTCTCAATGTTGCTTGCGAACTCCTGCAACTGGTCCTCGTTCATCTCGCCGGGATCTTCCCCAAGCAAGGCTTCGAGCTTACGCCGCACAGACAGGATTGGGTCTTGGCGTTCATCGAGCACGTCCCGCCAGATATCGTGTAGGTTGCTACCTCTGATATTGCGAGTTACCAGTCGTTGGAATACTGTTTCGATAAACAGATCAATGCCATTTTCAAATTCGGCGGCATTTAGAACGTTCACGCTATCGCTGATATATCGGAAAGGGGTGCTAGCACGCTCAACAGTGGGCCTACATACGAGCGTGATCTTCTCCCCATCGGAGTCGATGCGGATGTTTGGCCAAATGTAGCCGCCACCGATGCTTGCCATCGCATGTGAGAGCTCCCAGTCAAGCGACTGCTTGCGTGGTTCCCAGCGTAGGCGCCACCAGTTCCAAGCGAACCATTCTGCCAAATGATAAGCCGACAAATGCGGTGTCTGTTGGATGCTTTGCAACAGTCGATCGTGGCCGGTTGTCAGACAGGTGTCATAGGCATAGATGCCAAGCATGGCAAAGCCAGCTCGCTCTTCGGGGGAGCCAGTCTCAAGTTCTGCCCAGTCGGTTCTTATTGACCAGCGTTCTGACATCTTTCTTTCCAGATCGATTTTACGTACCTGTACATCTCGTCTTCATCTTCCAACGGATACCCATGGTACTCGCCGGTACCGTGGGTGTCGGTCTTGGCTTCAAACACTTCGCCTTGATCGGAGACGCTCCAGATGAATTTCGGGTATCCATCTTGCTGGGGTTCGCTGAAAAGCCCATAGTCGATGCCGCTATTCACCAGTTGCTGCGCTTCATTCAAGTCAATGGGGCGCACCATGTCGCACAGTGACTTGGTAGGTCGAGGGTTCGCCTTAGGAAATCCATAGTTGGCAGGGTAACGCTTATGGTGACCGCTGCCGACATAACGTACAGCACTCTTCAGAGCCGTCCTTTCTTCCTGTGTCAGGCAGTGGGCGGAGGCTATACGGCGTTTGGGGTTATTTCCGGGGCGGCGTGCCATTACCGTGACGCGGCTTGGCCAACAAGCCGACTATTCTCCAAGTTGATTTTGCCGCATTTTCGCACAAATACGCGAACCGTCTCTCGCTTCCGAGAAGGCCGATCAAATCCGGGTTGGGAGCGCATGTGCCGCCGTCCCGAGCCGGGGCAAACCTTGGCGACGAATCACAGGTGCCTCTGAGCTGGCCAGATGTAGTGGTCTAATGAAACCGGACACTGATCTAGGCGAAAATGCTCGCCATGAAGAGGTGTCTGATGACCATGTGATGGACCCAGGCATTTCCCTTCCAAGGCAGAAGTCCTGGACGAGTCGCAGCGAGATCATTATCAACGTCGCGGTAACACCCCATGATACGTACGAAGGCACATCCCATCGTGAACGTAGACAGCGGGACGACCATTACCGATGCAATAAGGACGCGCTGCCGCCCGTACCGATCTCCGACGTGACTGAGAATCAGGCCGCCGAGAGGTCTCGAGAGATAACCAATGGCGAACACGACGAATGACCGTGCGAGCGCTACAAGCAGATCGAGCATCGGGAAAAACGCCTTGCCGATGTCGGAACAGCGGGGCGCAAAGCCACGCCCATGTACTAATTGGGTTTTACAATTGAACTAGAGTAAACGGGAAAGGGTCGGTTATGCCGTGTTCCAGGAGAGGGGGAGGGAAGCGCTTCCAACAGGGGACAACCCTTTCATGCGTTGGCTATGCCTCCAGCCCTGCCAGAAGTTCGTCGACAGCTTTGTAGACGCGATCGACCACACCCTTTCCGACATCTTCCTCCAAACTGGCGTACAGATGCTCGAGGTCGCCGCTGATCGCTGAAAAGATGCCTTCGCTCGTCGACGTCAATGAAACGAGGACGCGCCGCTGGTCTTCGGCAAAGCGTTCTTTCGTGATGAGGTCCAGCGATTCCATTCTTGCAAGCACCCCAGCCATGCTCGGGCTCGAAATGCTGCATAGGTCGGATAGCTGGCGCGGTTCCATGCCGCCGTGTTCATGGAGCGCCCGAATGATTCGCCACTGCTGGTCTGTCACTCCGTGAGCAGAGATAAGTGGTCTGAACCTCTCCATCATCTTTTCTCTCGCACGCAACAGCAACATTGGCAGATTTCTGTGCGGTACCGGCGGCTTGGGCATTCTCTTCATCCGTGGAGCAAACAATCCAACTTTGGGTAGATATTGGGGGAAACCCTTAAATATCGAGTCTCTCCTTGACTGGCGATGATAGCAAGCCAAATAATACTCACATGTTAGTAAATTTTGGGGCGCAATTGTGTCTTTGCCACACGACTATGTTCTGCATGTAACTGGGGAGCCGCTCGCGCGCGACGTGACGGCCGGTGACGCAAATAACTTGCTGACCAGCGGTGTCGGCTGTTTGCCGCCGGTAGATGGAACGGTGTATGGGACTCTTTTGAACGATGCCGGTAGCTTGGCGGCGCTTGGCAACGCAGTTCATGAGGCGCCCTATAAAGCGCCGCCCAAAGCACCGATTCTCTACGTGAAACCGCGCAACTCCATTGTTGGTCACCGATCTGCAGTCGAAGTGCCCGCTGAGGGGGCGCAACTCGGGGGCTCGCTGGGCATCGTTATCGGCCGTGTCGCTTGCCGTGTGAGCGAAGCCGATGCGCTCAAATACGTCGCGGGTTATGTGACGGTTGCCGATCTGTCTGTGCCGCATGAAAACGTGTACCGCCCGTCGGTGCGATTCCGCGCGCGAGACGGCTTCTGCGTCATTGGGCCGTGTGCTGTGGCAAAGAGGTTCGTAGCGAATCCAGACAGCCTCGCAATCTCCGTAGAGGTCAACGGGGAGCGGGTGTTCCGCGCTGACACGAGCACCGCCTTACGAGGCGTCGCGCGGTTACTTAGTGACGTGACGGAGTTCATGACGCTTTTGTCGGGAGATGTGCTGACGCTGGGGGTGCCTCATGGCGCGCCAGTCGCCTACGCCAACGACAGTGTGCGTATCGCGATGGGCGACCTGCCGCCGTTGGAATTTTCGTTGGTCGCGCAGAAGGGGATTCAATAATGCGAGCAAGAGTTGCCTACGCCGGCGCAATTCACGAGGCCTATCCGCATGCAAATGGAGTGAGACTGGCCGATGGTCGAATTTGTGCTGAAGACGAAGTAGTTTGGTTGTCGCCGATCGAGCCGGGAACGATTATCGCGCTCGGCCTCAACTATGCCGAACATGCCAAGGAACTCCAGTTCTCCAAGCAGGATGAGCCGCTCGTGTTCCTCAAAGGGCCAGGAAGCGTAATCGGCCATCGCGGCTTTACTCGCCGTCCCAAGGGCGTGGCGTTCATGCACTACGAGTGCGAACTCGCCGTGGTCATTGGGAAGCCCGCAAAAAACGTCTCGCGTAACCAAGCCATGGATTACGTGTCCGGGTACATGGTCGCAAACGACTATGCCATCCGAGACTATCTGGAGAACTACTACCGTCCCAATCTACGCGTAAAGAATCGCGACGGCGGGACAGTGCTTGGTCCGTGGTTCGTGGATGCAGAGGACGTCGCGAACGTGAATGACTTGGGGTTGCGGACCTACGTCAACGGCGAGCTCCAGCAGAACGGGAATACGTCCGACCTTGTGAACGATATTCCCGCCCTGATTGAATACCTGAGTGGCTTTATGACTCTGGCACCGGGAGACGTCATTCTGACCGGCACACCCGAAGGGATTGTCAACGTAGACGAAGGTGACGAAGTCGTCTGCGAAATCGACGGCCTGGGCCGTCTGGTGAATCACATTGCATCTGACGCCGTCTTCAATCGCGGCTGACCCTCTACAGGAACAACTATGCGTATCGAACACCTTATCAACGGCAAGGAAGTGGCCGCTGCGGATTACTTCGAAACCGTGAACCCGGCGACGCAAGAGGTGCTTGCCGAGGTCGCGAGCGGTAATGCTGATCACGTCAATCAGGCCGTCCAGGCGGCCAAGGTCGCTTTCCCTGCATGGGCGGCAAAGCCCGCGACGGAACGTGCAAAGCTGATTCGCAAGCTGGGCGAATTGATTACGCAGAACGTGCCGGAACTGGCGAATACGGAGACTCGGGATACGGGCCAGACGATTTCACAGACTGGAAAGCAACTTGTGCCGCGTGCGGCAGATAACTTCACGTACTTTGCTGAAATGTGCACGCGTGTGGACGGACATACGTATCCGACGCCGACGCACCTGAACTACACGTTGTTTCACCCGGTTGGCGTCTGTGCACTGATTTCGCCTTGGAACGTGCCCTTCATGACGTCGACCTGGAAGGTTGCCCCGTGCCTGGCATTCGGCAATACCGCAGTTCTGAAGATGAGCGAACTTTCGCCGCTGACCGCTTCGATGCTGGGGCAGCTCGCCCTGGAGGCGGGGATCCCGGCTGGCGTACTCAATGTGGTCCACGGCTATGGCAAGGATGCTGGTGAGCCCCTGGTCGCACACCCGGACGTTCATGCCATTTCGTTTACCGGTTCGACGGCTACTGGCAATCGTATCGTTCAGGCCGCGGGATTGAAGAAGTTCTCCATGGAGCTTGGTGGCAAGTCTCCGTTCGTGATCTTCGACGATGCAGATTTCGAGCGAGCATTGGACGCCGCAATCTTCATGATCTTCTCCAACAACGGCGAGCGATGCACGGCCGGTTCGCGAATTCTGGTTCAAAAGTCGATCTACGCCAAGTTCGCCGATCGCTTCATCGAGCGTGCCAAGCGACTGACGGTCGGCGACCCGCTCGACGACAAGACCATCGTCGGACCGATGATCAGCCAGGCTCACTTGGCCAAGGTGCGTAGCTATATCGCGTTGGGCCCGAAGGAGGGCGCGACGCTGGCTTGTGGTGGCCTTGATGCCCCGAACGTCCCGGATTCGATGAAGAAGGGTAATTTCGTGATGCCGACAGTGTTCGTCGATGTCGACAACCGTATGCGTATCGCGCAGGAAGAGATCTTCGGCCCGGTGGCTTGCCTGATCCCGTTTGAAGATGAAGCGGAAGCGATTCGTCTCGCAAATGACATCTCTTATGGACTGTCGAGCTATGTCTGGACCGAAAGCACCGCCCGCGCCCACCGAGTGTCCGCTGCAATCGAGGCTGGCATGTGCTTCGTGAATAGCCAGAATGTGCGCGACCTGCGTCAGCCTTTCGGCGGTACGAAGGCATCGGGCGTTGGCCGCGAAGGTGGTACCTGGAGCTATGAAGTGTTCCTGGAGCCGAAGAACGTGTGCGTGTCTCTGGGGGATCACCATATTCCGCGGTGGGGCGTGTAAGCCGCAGCGTATCAGAGCACACGAGAATTAGGAGACTTGAATGGGAAAGCTAGCGCTGGCGGCAAAGGTGACTCACGTCCCTTCGCTTTACCTGTCTGAACTTGATGGCCCCAACAAGGGCTGTCGGCAAGCTGCAATTGATGGTCACCATGAGATCGGTCGCCGTTGCCGCGATCTCGGCGTGGACACCATCGTGGTGTTTGACGTGCACTGGCTGGTGAACAGCGAGTATCACATCAACTGTGCGCCGAAGTTCGAGGGTATCTATACGAGCAACGAACTTCCGCACTTCATCAACAACATGCCATATGCCTACCCGGGAAATGTTGAGTTGGGCAAGGCGATTGCGGAAGTCGCCAACGAGATGGGCGTGAAGACGCGTGCCCATAGCGAGACGTCGCTGGATCTGGAGTACGGCACGTTGGTGCCTATGCGTTACATGAACTCGGACCAGCACTTCAAGACGGTGTCGATCTCCGGTTGGTGCATGTGGCATGACCTGGCGACGAGTGTTCGTTTCGGTCTGGCCGTTCGTCGCGCGATCGAGGAGCGTTACGACGGCACCGTTGCCATTCTTGCCAGCGGGTCGCTCAGCCACCATTTCGCGAACAACGGCACGGCGGAACAGTTCATGAACAAGGTTTGGGATCCGTTCCTCGAGCAAACCGACCGTCACGTTGTTTCCCTCTGGGAGCAAGGCGACTGGAAGACGTTCTGCGAAATGCTTCCGCTTTACAACGAGAAGTGCTGGGGAGAAGGGGGCATGCACGATACGGCAATGCTGCTCGGCGCTCTCGGCTGGGATAAGTACGAAGGCAAGGCGGAGGTGGTGACGCCTTACTTTGGCAGTTCTGGTACTGGGCAGATCAATGCGATCTTACCGGTAACTCCGCTTCCAGCCTGATCACTTGCGAGAAAGTCCATGCCTCATCTGACTCTTGAGTACAGCGCAAATCTGGCGGGCTTCCGTGACATGTCGGAGCTTTGCGGACGACTTGCCGAATGTTTGGCCTCTGTCCGTGAAGACGACAAGCCTGTGTACCCCGTTGGTGGGATCCGCGTGCGTGCCATTCGGTGCGAGGTCTACTCCATTGCCGACGGCGAATCCGTTACCGATGCGTTCCTGCACGCAGAATTGAAGATCGGTGCAGGGCGCAGCGAGGCAGTTAAGAAGCGAACGGGAGATGCGCTCTTTGAGGTGATCAAAGCGCATTTTTCGGAGCATTTTTCCAAGGACGGTTTGGCACTGTCGCTGGAGATCTCGGAATTTTCCGAAGCCGGCACTTGGAAGCACAACAACCTGCATGCTCGGCTGAAGGCCAAGCATGCCCAGGAGTAACCCTTCATGCTTGATCAGAAAATCATCCAGGAGCTTGCTGCGAAACTGGATCATGCGGAGCAAACTCGTCAGCAGCTTCGACACTTTTCCGCGGCATACCCGGAGATGACCATTGAAGATGGTTATGCCATCCAGCGTGAGTGGCTGAAGCTGAAATTGGCGCGCGGCCATGTTGTCAAGGGCCGAAAGATCGGGCTTACGTCGCGCGCAATGCAACGTTCGTCGCAGATCAACGAACCGGATTACGCGCCGCTTCTCGACAGCATGTTTATTGAATGCGGTCAAGACATTCCCGCAAGCCGATTCATCGCCCCGCGCGTTGAAGTCGAGCTGGCGTTTGTGCTGAGCAAGCCTCTTGAGGGGCCAAATGTGACGCTGTTCGACGTGCTTGATGCGACGGCTTACGTTACGCCGGCTATCGAGATTATCGATGCCCGAATCGAGCAGTTCGATCGCGAGACCAAGGCGCCGCGCAAAGTGTACGACACCATTTCCGATTTTGCGGCCAATGCCGCCATTGTGACCGGGGGCCGTCCAGTGCGTCCGTTGGACGTGGATCTCCGATGGGTCGGCGCACTGCTATACAAGAATGGTGCGATCGAGGAAAGCGGTCTTGCGGCTGCGGTGCTGAACCATCCGGCAACCGGTGTGGCTTGGCTCGCGAACAAAATTGCACCGTATGGTGAGAAGTTGAACGCCAATGATGTCATTCTTTGCGGCTCATTCACGAGCCCGATTACGGCGAAAGCGGGCGATACCTTCCATGTCGACTACGGTCCGCTTGGTGGCATTGCACTGAATTTTGTTTGAGGCAGGACATGAAAAACCCTGAGAACGCGTTCAAACGCGAGCTGACTTCGGGAAAGCGGCAGTTTGGGCTGTGGGCGGCGCTGGCTGATGCGTACGTCATCGAAATCCTGGCAACCAGTGGATTTGACTGGCTTCTGATCGACAACGAGCACGCACCGAATGACGTGCGAAGCACGCTTGGTCAGTTGCAGGCGATCGCCCCCTATGACATCAGTGCTGTCGTTCGTCCGGTCACCGCTGACGCTGCTTTGATCAAGCAGTTTCTCGATATTGGCGCGCAGACGTTGTTGCTGCCGATGATTGATACCGAGGCACAGGCGAAAGCTGCGGTTGCTGCCACTCGTTACCCGCCGCATGGTATCCGCGGAGTCGGAAGTGCACTGGCGCGAGCGTCGCGTTGGAACAAGGTCGACGGATATCTTGGCGGTGCTGCCGATGAGATCTGCGTACTGGTTCAGGTTGAGACGGTCATAGGTTTGGCCAACCTGTCGGCCATCGCTAACGTGGATGGGGTCGATGGGGTGTTCTTCGGGCCGTCGGATCTAAGCGCGTCGATGGGCCTTCTCGGGAAGCCGGGCGACGACAAGGTACGCGACGCGATTTGCTCCGGTATTCGAGAAGTCCTGGCCGCGGGAAAAGCCGCAGGTGTCCTGGCGCCGGATCGAGCAATCGCCCAACAATACATCGACGCCGGCGCGACGTTCGTTGCTGTCGGCACCGACGTGGGGCTCCTGAACGCCGGGGCAACACAACTGGCTGCGGCCTGGAAGGGAACTACCACGACTCAAGATCGCGAGCGCGGTGGCTATTGAAGAGGCCTCATTGTCTGTTTCACCCCGGCACGGCGCCCGTCGAGCCGGATTATGCCGGCTCCACGTCAATGGGCTGGCCCTTGGGATTTCCCAGTAGCTTGGACAAGCTGTCCGCGTGAGCCATTAGGCGGGAGGCGATGGTTGCGATCGTGTCCTTGTCCAAGCGCACACTTGGTCCGAACACGCCGATTGATCCCGCCACCCGCTTGCTATGGTCAAAGAAGGGCACTGCAATGGCAATTGCGCCGTTGATCAGCTCGTTGTGACTGACGGCGTAGCCCAGCTTCTTAACCGATTGCAGCTTCTTGGCCAGCTCCTTCGGGTCATAATCAATATCTGAACAGTATTGCGCGAGTTCCTGAGGTGTCGGATCCATCCACGCGAGCAGTGCTCGGCCGCTTGCGCCCCGAGCGATTCGCTCGCTGTAGCCAACACCTCGACGGAATGACAATGGCTGGGAGCTAGGCAGTTCCGCAACACAGATCCGGGTATTGCCTTGGGGCACGAAGAGGGCGACCGTTTCGCCAGTTTCTTCCCAGATCTCGCGGAGAATCGGTTTCGCGATCGCGGATACGTCGAGGCTGGACGACCAGGCCCAAGCCAATCGCCCCACCGCAGGTCCCAATCGGAAGCGCTGCGGATCACCTTCCCCAAGGACGAATCCGTTCTGCTCAAGGGTGTAGAGCAGTCGGTAAAGCGTCGGGCGACTCAGGTCGACGCGCTTGAGTAGCTCGCCAACGGAGAGGTCTCGGTCCGTTTCCCCGAACGCTCGCAGAATCTCCAACGCTCGCTCAACAGCGCGAACACCATCCCCACCTTTTTCCTTGTCTGCTGCTGGCATTGCGATCAACCTTATGTTGTCTCTCTTGGAAGTCGTTATATTACCTGTTCGCCTGATGGACTCCAGTGAAAATTCAACGGCGCATGGGGGCCTTCTGACCTTACCCCGCCGAGGACGTGACCTTCGAAGAAATGAATCTGAAAGGTCCTCACCCCCATTGAACGAATCTTCCTGCGGGCTGTTCACGAAAGGCGTGTAGGCGAAGCAACTCTGATACAGGAGGAGGGGGGAGTGGCTATCCGAAAAACAACGATTGCTGTTGGGACCTTTGCGAATTACTGACTTATTCGCAGTTGAACGAAGGCAAGGGGCGTCCCAGACATCGGGACGCCCCAAGATGCGAAACATCATGCGACGCTTATGACAGCGCTTCTGAACCGTGCACGGCTCGATACGTCAGCAGCTCTTCGATGCCGAATCGGCCATTCTCCCGACCAAAGCCGGAGTCTCCGACGCCGCCAAACGGTGTGGCCAGGTTCTGCGGCGCGCCATTAATGACAACCTGTCCCGTCGTCATTTGCGACGCGAACGCTGCGGCCTGAGCGACGTCGGCGGACCAGACCGCGCCTGACAAGCCATAGCGGGTCGAGTTTGCGAGACGGATCGCGTCAGTCACCGAGTCGTATCCCATCAACGCGAGCACCGGTCCGAACACCTCCTTCTGGGCGATATCCATGTCGGGGGTTACGTCGGAGAACAGCGTCGGCGGAACGAACCAACCCTGCGACTGCTTGCTAGTAGCTCCATCCCCGCCAGTACATAGCCGAGCGCCGCCAGCACGCGCTTGTTCGATCATCCGATTTATGTGTCCGAACTGGGATACAGTCGCTACCGGACCCAGCCTGGTTTCTGCGCTCATCGGATCTCCCATCGGCCATGCTTTCAGCGCCGCCCGGACGCGATCTACGATTTCTGGCACCAGACGGGAGGGCGCGATCAGACGAGATTGGCTGACACACGCCTGACCTGCGTTGACTAGTGCCAAGCGTGCGACGGCCGTGATAGCCAGATCAAGATCTGCGTCGTCGAGAATCACCGCTGCTGACTTCCCGCCGAGCTCCAGCGTGACCGGTGTCAGGTTTTCCGCGGCGGCAGCCATGATTTGGCGGCCAACGTTAGTCGAGCCAGTGAAGCTGATCTTGTTGATGGACGGACTCGTTACCAAGGCGTGTCCGACATCAGCGCCGCCCCAGACCAAATTCACTAGGCCGGCAGGTGCACCACTCGCGTGAATGGCTTCGATGAATAGCTGTCCCGCACCTGGCGAGACCTCGCTGGGCTTGAGCACTGTGGTGCATCCCGCCGCAATTGCCGCAGCCACCTTTGCAACGATCTGGTGGAGAGGGAAGTTCCATGGCGTAATTGCCGCGACAACGCCAACGGGAACGCGTTGCACTAATCCGTTACCGACGCGCTCGGTCCAGGTAATGGCGTCAATGCCTTCAATGGCAAAGTCCAGTCCGCGCAACCCCATGGGGACTTGCATTGCGCAGCCCAACCACACGGGGCAGCCCATCTCGCGCGCGAGTGATTCAGCGAAGGCTTCTGTGCGCTTCTCGATCTCGGCGCGCAAGCGAACCAACAGTGCCTTACGGTCGGCCAGACTGCTGCTGGCCCACGCCGGCAGTGTTTTTTGAGCCGATGCGATCGCTCGCTGAACGTCTTCGGGCGAGCAGGACCGAACTTCCCCGATGATCTGCTCGGTCATAGGGCTGACGACGGGGATGTGGCTGGCGCCGTTGGAGGCGGCCAACCCACCGTCGACGTAGAAGTGGTTGTATTGCTTCAACGGTACACCTCGTCAAGCGGGTTGGTCGGCGCAGCCGGGCCAGACATGCCGCTCATGGGCTGCAGGCGGAGGAGATGCCACGGGCTCGGCATGACACCGACCTTCACTTCGATCATCACGGGGCCATCGTGCTGCATGGAGTCCTTGACTGCGCCGCCCAATTGCTCCGGATTCTCCACCTGCGTGAACGCGATGCCGAATGCTTGCGCCAGGCTACGGAAGTCGGGGTTGGTTAGATCAACTGCGACCTCGGCGCCAAACTCGCGCTTCTGGATCGATCGAACGTTGCCGTAGTGGCCGTCGTTGAACACGATCAGCGTCACCGGCAAGTTGTAACGTCGTGCCGTTGCGAGTTCCTGCATGTTCCAGCCGAAGCCGCCATCACCCGTGATCGATACGACGCGACGCCCGCCTGCGCCGACGGCGGCGCCAAGCGCCAGCGGGAAGCCATACCCAAGTGTGCCTTGATAACCCGGGCCGATGTAGGTGCGCGGGCCGTAGACAGGCAACGCAATCCGAGCCAGGTAGCCGATCTGCGTCAACTCGTTAACAAAGACAGCATCGTCAGGCATTGCGGCGCGCAGTTGCGAGACATATTCCGCTTGCGGCGAGATCGCATTGATTTGCCCCTGTGCCCAGTCCTTGACCTGTTGTGCGTTCTCATTCGAGATTGCCTCACGCGAGATCAGTCGATCGGTGAGCACGGGCAGCGCTTGCGCTGCGTCTGCGGTAATTGCGACCTCGGGCGAGCGCGGAGCGCCGAGATCAGCCGGGTCAATATTGATATGGATGAAACGCGTCTTGCCGGCCGGCCAGGATGCGGTCGGGGTAAGAACGTCGACAAAGCGGCTACCGACGACAAGAACGACGTCGGCGTGTTGGAAGACGGCACGGCCTGCCAGCGAGTTCATTGCGAGCGGGTGGCGATCGCTGAGTGCTCCACGGCCGTTGTCACTCATGACGACAGGTGCGCCAATTTTTTCCGCCAGCGCTTGCAGATGCTCGGTCGCGTCCGTGTGGAAAATGCCGCTGCCGACATAGATGACGGGCAGGCGAGCTTCGTTCAGAAGCTTTGCTGCTGCGTCCAGGGCTTTGCTGTCGAGTTCGCCATTGGGCGCGCTGCCGCCGGCGGCGCTTTGATCGGTAATTGCGTCGAGTTTCGCGCTCAGATAGTCGTGCGGAATTTCGATGCCGACCGGACGGGGGCGGCCCGTCGCGAGTTGGCGGAACGCCTCATTGACGGCTCCAGGAATCTCGGTCGGACCGTTCACAAACTGATTCCATTTGGTGAGGCCCTTAACGAAGCCCGTTTGGTCCTTGATTTCATGAAGCAGGCCGCAGCCGCGCCCTACGCCGGTCGAGTGAATCTGGCCGGTCATGAAGAGAACCTTTGAGTTGGATGCGTACGCGGTTGCCAGTCCTGCACCGGCGTTAAGTGCGCCAGGGCCCGGCACCACCATCGCGGCACCGACCTTGCCGGACGCGCGGTAGTAGCCGTCAGCCATGTAGGTCGTGCTTTGCTCGTGACGAGGCACGAAGAGGCGAATTTCGTCACTGCGTTGGCGCAGAGCGTCCACGGCCCAGTCAAGCTGGATTCCGGGAATCATGAACAGGTCGCGAACATCGTTATCGATGAGGCTTTGCACGAGTAGTTGGCCGCCGGTCTTGGTCATGGGGTTCTCCAGTGTTTGAACAGGTGAGTGGCGAGAGCGCGTCAGGATCTCTCGCGACAGATCGAGTTTTCAGGTAGTCAAAAGGGCGGCCTCTATGGCCCCCCGAACTCATTGAGGGTCAATGGGATTCAGATAGTCGAGGGGCTGCCGCCGGGGCTCCTCTCACCATCAGAAAACCGCCAATGCCAAGAAGGAAGAACACCGCGCAGTAGTGAGCCGGCACAAACATGTCGCCTGTCGCGTGAATCAGCCACGTGAGTAGCGGAGGCGTCAGGCCGCCAAGCAGAGATGCGCCAATGTTGTACGAGAGAGATAGTGCTGTGGAGCGGACTTCGACGGGGAAGAGCTGGGCGGACAACGTTGATACCGGCCCCTGGAACGCTCCCATCAACGTCGCGAAGATGACTTCAGCGACCATGAGGGAGACGATGCCAGGTTGATTGATGACCCAGTAGAAGCACGGGTAGACCACGATCAGGAACAGCACGAGTGATGTCTTCAGGATGGCGGCTCCGCCGACGCGATCTGCCAGAAGTCCGAAGACAGGGATGACGGCCATTCGCACCAGTACCGCAACGACTAGAACGTTGAACGGGACGCTTGCTTTGAGCCCAAGATTGGCCACAGCGTAAATGGGAACGTAGGTGATCAGCACGTACCCCATGACGTTCAGTGCACCGCTGAGGGCGGTCGCGACAACGAGCTCGCGCGGATACTTCGCGATGGCAACCTTTAGGCTGCCTTTGTGCGCGCCTTTCGATTCCTTGAAATCCTCGGTTTCCGTCAGGTTCCGGCGCAAGTACATGCCGTACGGTCCGATGATGAGCCCAAGGACAAACGGAATACGCCATGCCCAGGCTTCCAGCTCGGCAGGAGAGAAAACATTGGTGAGAAGCGCCCCCATGCAGGCAGACACCAGCGATCCAAAGCACTGAGCAAACATTTGGAAGCTGCCGAATAGATTTCGGCGGTTCTCTGGCGCGTACTCGACGAGCAGTGCCGTCGCCGTCCCAAATTCACCGCCAGCTGAGATCCCTTGGAGAATTCGAGCAAGTACGACAAGAACCGTGGCTCCCACGCCAATCTGGGCGTAGGTTGGAGTGAAGGCTAATATCAACGTAGCGAGGGTCATCAGCATGATGACCAACATCAACGCCTGACGGCGGCCAACGCGGTCGGCATACATGCCGATCAAGATTCCGCCAATCGGACGAAAGATCAGGCCAGCGCCGGTCGTAGCAGTCACGAAGAGAATCGACGTGTACGTGTCAGCGGCTGGAAAGAATTGCTTCGAGATGAGTATTGACAGGAAGCCAAAGATGATGAAGTCGTACCACTCCAGCATATTGCCGATCGTCGAAGCGATGGCGCCGCGCCAATTTACCGATCGGGACTCGATTTGATAGATAGCCATTGCGCTGTTCCTTGATGTGTATGAGGTCGGCTGAGCAGGATCACTGCGCTTTCTTTTGCAATTCGTTCAGGTGGGATAGCAGCGCTGCATTCTGTTCGGGCAAACCGACCGAGATACGCAACCATTGCGGAAGGCCGTAGTTCGCAACTGGGCGTACGATCACGCCGCGCTTAAGCAGGTGCTGGTTCACGTCTGCGGCTGCCTCGCCGAAGCATGCAAGGATGAAGTTCCCGTAGGACTTGACGTAGGGAATGGACAAAGCGGTAAAGCCCGCTTCTAGTTGTGCGAGGCCGGCGAGATTCATGTGGAACGTCGTCTCGCAGAACTCCGTATCCTCAAGTGCGCCGATCGCAGCTGCTTGTGCAACATTGCTCACGTTGAACGCAGGGCGGACTCGATTGAGAAAATCGCAGACTTCGGGGCTGCTGATCGCATAGCCCACGCGAAGGCCAGCAAGTCCATAAGCCTTCGAGAACGTGCGCATCACTACGAGGTTCGGGTACGTTTTGACCCAAGCGATGCTGTCATAGCGCAGCGTATCCGGCAGATACTCGTTGTAGGCCTCGTCAAGCACGATCAGCACATCGCTAGGGACTCCTTTGATGAAGCGCTCAATTGATGCCGGTTCAAGGTAGGTGCCGGTGGGGTTGTTCGGGTTCGAAATGAACACCACGCTTGTATCGTCACGTACCGCTGCTGCCATCGCGTCGAGGTCGTGCCCGTAATCTCTGGCGGGAACTGCGATGCCTTGTGCGCCGGCTCGCAGCGTGGCCTGTGCGTACACCGTGAACGCATATTGCGAGTAGACCGACGAGCGGCCCGGAGCAAGAGAGATGCTCGCGACGAGTTCGAGCAGATCGTTCGAACCATTGCCGAGCGTGATGTTTTTCGGACTGACGTCGCATCGCTCCGCCAGCGTATGCTTCAAGTCAAACCCGTTCGGATCCGGGTACAGCCAAGACGTCTCTATGGCAAGCGTTGCGTTCGTTTTTGCGCGGGGAGACATGCCCAGCGGATTCTCGTTTGATGCAAGCTTGATGATGCTTGCCTCGTTGAGCCCGTACTCGCGCGCGAGCTCGCTGGTGGGTTTGCCTGCTTGGTAGGGGCGAGCCTGGAGGACGTTGGGGTTGATGCGTGTCATGCGATCTCTGCCTTATTGCTGTCAGCTAGGGCGTGCCACGGTGTGACGACGCTCACGTAGAGTGTGGGTCGGTGTCGAACACAGGGGGGGCTTTGCCCTATTGGCGTACGTCGGCCAGTCGTTGCTGGATGGTTATCGAGAACCATGTGCATAGCCGATGACGTCCGGTTTTAGGTGTGTCTCCAACGCGGCGCAGTTCACGCTTACGCGAGTGCGGCGCCTTGTTCGTTGAAATGTATGCCTCCGAGGTCATACAATCCAACAACGACAAAAAAACATTCCATAAAGTAATTTTATGAATCCGACCCTTCGACAACTGGAGGCTTTCTCCCTCGCATACCGCTTTGGGGTGTTGACGCGTGTAGGCGAGGAAATGTGTATTTCCCAACCTGCAGTCAGTGTCTTGATTCGTCAGCTGGAAGAGAATCTGGGGATGCGACTCTTCGATCGGACGTCGAGGTCGCTAAGACCCACGGTGGCTGCGGAAGCTCTTATTCCAACGGTTGAGCGCATGCTCCGTGACATGGATTCGCTAAAGGGGAGCGTCCAGGAACTGCTCACGAGAAGCCGGGGCCAATTGAATTTTGCGTCAACGCCATCGATTGCCGTGGCCATCGTTCCGGCGTTGGTGGCCGAGTACAAAGTGCTTTTTCCGAACATCGAGGTCCGGGTCGACGACGCCGGACCGGAGAGGCTGACCGCTGCAACGTTGGCTGGCGATATTGAATTCGGAATCGGTGTCGGCATCGGCCGTGGCGACGATCAACCCGACGGAATCACGCTTCAGTGCCTCGCGAAAGACCATCTTTGTGTCTTCTGTCGGAAGGATTCCGAACTCGGAGCATTGAAGCGAGTTCGTTGGGAGGACATATTGCACCTGCCTTGGATCAGCGCGAAATCCGGTACCGGTCTTCGGATGCTGATCGACGAGACGCTTTTCGGTTTGGGATTACGGAAGTCGCCGGACTATGAGGTTTCGTACATGGCCACCGGGCTTTCGATGGTCCAGGCTGGGTTGGGCGTCGCCATTTTTCCCGGCACGCTGCTAGCCACATACCCCCACCCGGATATCAAGGCCCACAAGCTCGTGGGGCCGATGGTACGGCGCGACATTCATCTGGTGACTAGGTCAGAGCATTCGCTGTCACCGGCTGCAGAGTCGTTTATCGAGCTATGGCATAAGCGCGTCGGCCCGGTCTGATGCTGTACGTAACCGTCGAATCCCACTTGCCCGGCGTAACACGATGAGTACTCGCGGTTCATCTTGATCTTTGGCACTTTTGACTCAGTGTAATCCCTAGCATCGCCTCCCTTCTGGGCATGTTCAGTCGCTCAATGCGGGGCACTTGCTCCGCTCTCTATATCCCACCTCTCTAGCCTGCTAGCACGCATTTGCGAGCGCTCAGGCGCTATCCAGTCCTCCTCTTCATGCGATTTGGCCGGTGCCGCCATCTCTGGTTGTCGCGCCGGTATCTGGCCATTTGCTCAATTTTTAATCTTGACAATTGGAGTTGAGTTCGTACAATGGACATAAATATCACGTGTTGGACACATGAGGTGTCCGACCAGGAGACGCAACATGCCGCACTTAGTCCCGATCCAACTCCAGTTCCGCATGTCCGAGGAGTTCTCCTTTTTCGTGTAGTTGCCAGCGGCGTGTCGTGTTGACCGCGAATGCCGACGGCAACCATCGTCCGTCGCTTCGGTCAGTTGGGCTCACAGGCACGCGCCGACGGCATGTCCTTTGAAATTTTGGAACGAAGCATGACAACCATCCCCATCACGCTGCTCTTCGCTGACGGCGTTACTCATCGATTCGATGCTGAACCGGGCGAGAAACTCGTCGACGCCGCATCTCGTTCCGGATTGAGCTTGCTCACCGATTGTTCGAACGGTCAATGCGGGACGTGTGCCGGTCAATGTGTGTCCGGTCAGGTCGAGCTCGATGATTACGATCCGAGCGTTTTGCCGGATGATGAGCGTGACGACGGGGCGATTCTCTGCTGCGTGACCCGCGTCACTGAGCCGGTTATCGTTGAGCTGCCTTATGACGCCAGCGAGGCCAGTGCAGAAGAAGCCGCGCCTCAGATCGGTCGTGTGCACTCGGTCACGCAAGTCGCGGATGAGACGCTTCGACTTGACGTCGATGTGGACACCGCTGTCGATTTTCTGCCCGGGCAGTATGTGAAGCTCAAGCCCGACGGTGTGGCCGAAACGCGCTCCTATTCCATGGCCAACGAATCAGGTCAGTCACGGCTGACGTTTTATGTTCGCATTGTTCCCGGTGGGTTGTTTTCGACGTGGCTCGCGACCAAAGCGAAACACGGAGATGCGATCGAAGTCAGCCCTCCCCGAGGCAGTTTTTTCCTTCGCGACGACGATCGGCCAAGGTTGTTTGTTGCGGGCGGAACCGGACTCGCGCCGTTCCTGGCAATGCTGCGTGCGATCGGTGCTGGACGTTACGAGCCAAGTCCTACGCGATTGATCGTTGGCGTCCGCACCGGCAAGCACTTCTTCGCGCAGGAAGAAATCGCCGCGTTGAAGGAGGCCTTCCCGCGGCTGGAAGTTCAGTACTCGGCGGAAGTCGACGCTATAAAAAATTGCCACGAGGGTTACGGCACCGATCTCATCGCTTCGACGAGTGTTGATCCGCGAACTCAGGTGTATCTCTGCGGGCCGCCGCCGATGGTCGAGGCGGGGCGAAACGCGATTGCAAAGGCTGGGCTGCGCAAAGGCGACGCGTTGTGCGAGCGCTTCGCGTGAACGAATTCAAGATGAGTTTCTAAATTATTACGGTGAGAGAGCGTATGAACTACGATGCCATGATTGACCCGGAACAAGGGGTGATTAGCCGCGAGATCTTTTCCGAGAAAGCGGTGTTTGACGAAGAGCTTGAGAAGGTATTCACCCGTGCTTGGCTTTTTGTTGGTCACGAAAGCCAGATTCCGAATCCGGGGGACTACTTCACGTCCCGCATGGGTACCGAGTCTGTGATTCTTGCGCGTGACAAGAAGCATCAGATTCACGTGTTCCTGAACTCGTGCCGCCATCGCGGCATGAAGGTTTGTCAATACGATCATGGCAACACGCAACTGTTCACGTGCCCGTATCACAGCTGGAGCTACACGACCGAAGGCAAGCTGTTCGGCGTGCCGCAGTTCAAAAACCTGTACGAAGGTTGCCTGCAGAAGGAAGATTGGTCGCTGATCGAAGTGGCGAAGCTGTGTAACTACAAGGGCACGATCTGGGCAACGTGGGACAAGGATGCGCCAGATTTCCTGACCTACCTTGGCGACGCGAAGACGCACCTTGACCTCGCACTGGACGGACGCGATGGCAGCGAAGGTGGTTCAGAAGTTCTGATGGGTGTCCACAAGTGGATCATTCCGTGTAACTGGAAGTTCGCAGCAGAGAACTTCCTTGGAGATACGTATCACAACGTTAGCCACCGCTCCGTCGATCTGATCGGCATTGGGCCGAGCGCGGAAGCGGGCGTCAAGGGCCGCCGCGACAACGAGCTCGAGCACGCGAAGCACGTGTGGGTAAACTTCCCGAGCGGTCACGGCGTTCACAGCGCGATCATGCCCGAGAACACGCCGTTCGTGAACACGTTCCAGAACGACCCAATCGTCGCGGAGTACTTCCGTCATTGCCACGAGGAGCGCCAACGCAAACTGGGCGACGACGCACGCCTTGTCCCCTTCGTTGGCACGATCTTTCCGAACGCGTCTTTCCACGGCAAGCAGCCGCGCTCGATCTGCGTGTGGCATCCGCATGGTCCGACGGCAACTGAAGCATGGCGCTTCTTCCTTGTCGACAAGAACGCTCCGCAGGAGGTGAAGGACTTCCTGCGCCACTACTACATGCGCTATTCCGGCCCGGCAGGTATGACCGAGCAGGATGATATGGAGAACTGGAACTACGCAACTGCCGGCAGCACGGGCGTGATCGCCAAGCGTTACCCGTACAACTATCAGCAGTCGATGGGCACGGCATTGGGCGCAGGGAAGGGGCCGGTCGAAGGCAATGTGAGCCTTCAGGTGAGCGAGGAGAATCCCCGTCAGTTCTATCGTCGCTGGAAGGACTACATGAACGGCGCGGACTGGGACACGCTTCTCGGCAAGAAAGACGAAGTTGCGGTCGTTCAAGGCTGACGAACGGAAATCATCATGCCAGTAACCATAGTAACAGGCGGTACCTTCGGGCTCGGGCAATCCATCGCGATTGACCTGGTCGAACGCGGGCATCAGGTGGTGGCGTTCGGACTTAGCGCAGCGCAGGTCTCGAGCACTGCTCGGGGCTTCGACGATTTGTTCGCGGAGCTCAAGGAACGGGGCCTTGCTGACAGAGTCGACGTCCTCGATGCCGATGTGTCTGATGCTGCAGCGGTGGACAGGGTGGTCGAGCACGCGATCACACGCTACGGCCAGGTCGATGGGCTTGTGAACAACGCGGCTATCGGTCCTTTGGGAACGGTCCTCGACACTGACGAGGCGCTATTCGATCGCATTTTTGCGGTCAATGTTCGCGGAACATACTTGACCAGCCGTGCTGTTATCCCGCACATGCGTGTGAACGGCGGCGGCTCAATCGTCAACATTGGATCGGGCGCTGGATATGGCAAGCCGAACATGGCTGCTTACGCGAGTTCGAAGGGTGCGATTCTCGCTCTGAGCTCTGCGATGGCGTATGACCATTTTCACGACCATATTCGTGTCAACGTGGCGATCCCGGGGGGCGGCGGCATCGTGTCCGGTATGAGCGTGGGGCGAGTAGGCGGCGACGAAGCCGTGTTCCGTCAGCGCGCCGTCGCCGGCACCGTCGCCGGTAGGCCGGCAAACGGCAAGGATCTGGCTAACGCCGTTGCGTTCCTTCTCTCCGACGAAGCGGCAACCATCTCGGGCTCTGTAATTGATGTCGGTTGTTTCGCCCATCAAGGCGGCCCCGTTTCCCCCAAACAATGAATGCATGGACGGATTCAAAAATGACCGAACTTGTGAATGAAAGCGAAGCGCCCCAGCAGGACGTGCGCATCACGCGGGACGCCAAATACTACGAGCTGAAGCGTGAGCTCGAAGAGCATCTCTATGACGAGGCCGAGATGCTTGACCAGCGTCGCTTCAATGAGTGGCTCGATACGCTCAGCGATGACCTCGTCTACTTCATGCCGATGACGTATAACGTCAAGTTTGGCGAGCACGCTGCCCGCGAAAAGACCAGTTTCGAGAAGGATATGAGCTGGTTCAACGAGGGCAAGTGGACGCTCACGAAACGAGCCGAGCAGATTCTGACCGGCGTTCACTGGGCTGAGGAGCCGCTCTCGCGCCTCTGCCGACTCGTAACGAACGTTCAGATCACCGGCATCAGCACGAACAGCGTCGGCCAGCAGGAAGTCGCGGTGCGCAGCCGATTCGTGACGTACCAGAACCGTTGCGAGTACGAGGAATACTACTTCACCGGCAAGCGCAATGACGTCTACCGTCGCGAAGGTGATGCGTGGAAGCTTGTGCGTCGCGAGATTGACCTCGGACAGACGGTGCTTCTCGCCAAGAACCTGACAATGTTTTTCTAACGAAGGTGAAATCATGATCAACTTCATGGAATTGCAGCCCGGTCAGAAGCTGGCTCTCAAGGAAGGAGCCGTAGCGGAAGTGATCGAAAACATCGGTGATGGCATCTGGGTGCAGGTGCGCTATCTCGAAGCGCCGAAATCGCCTTCACTCGTCGGCTCGGAAGAATTGCTGCACTGCGAGGAAGCTGTCGGTTTGGCCTGATCCAGACCGGCACCCTTGGCAGGCGCACTCGACCAAAGCGAAATCAGGCCCACTCGTAGAGCGGGCCTGATTTCATTGGGCTCCCGCCGGGCTAGTCCGGCTCGGCGATCGAGGCGATCAGCACGACTACGCTTTTAGAAGGCTCCCGAAACTAAGCGGAAACTATACGTTATCTCGCCTTCCGTCTAATGCAAAACGCAGCATAGGATGGTTTATGCGGGGGCAAAGCAATATGTGCAAATCTTATTGCCATCGGGATCTCTTACGTATGCCGCATAGGCGGTAGGGGTAAAATTCCGTGGCCCCGGTGCGCCTTCATCCCGTGCACCTTTCGCGATTGCGGCTTCATGGAAGGCATGTACTGCGGTCCGACTGGACGCTACGAAGCTGATAGTACCTCCGTTGGCATACGTGGAAGGCAAGCCGTTGCCTGGCTTGGTGACCATGAACTCAGGAGCGTCTATGCCCCACAGCGAGGCATTGTCTAGGTTTGCGACGCGCGCGATGCCAAGTGTCGCGAGTACGTCGTCATAGAATGCGCGAGCGCGCTCCAGATCATTCGTGCCGATAACAATATGGGTAAAGACTGACATTTTTAAATTTCCTTGGAGTTAAGAGATGAACAGGGCGTGGAAGAACGGGGTGGTGCAGGGCATTTACAGCACAAAATCTTGAATCGACATTGGCTTTAGAGAAGTGCTATTCGGGACGTTTCCGTGGAAGCGAATATGGTCTGCCATGAGGGAAGCGATAAAGAAGTAGCCGTGGTCGTAATCCTCATGCAGCCGCAGATTTAGGCTTTGCCCTACGTGAGCGCAGGCTTCCGCGAACGCGTCGGGCATGAGTTGCTCGTGCAGGTACTGATCCGATAACCCTTGGTCTATCAAAATTCCGTCTGGAAAAGGGGGGGACTTGCTTACGCATCAGTGCCGTCGCATCATGCTCTGCCCAAACGCTTCTGCTAACGCCGAGGTAGCCGGTCAAAGCCTTTTCTCCCCACGGGCACAGGGACGGCGCTGTGATTGGCGCGAAGGCCGACACCGAGCGGAAGCGCTCGGGATTCCGTTGTGCCAAGACTAGAGCGCCATGTCCGCCCATTGAGTGTCCGCAAATGCCCTCGCGGTCAGCGTCGCCAGGCAGCGCAGTGGTGACTAGGTGGAACAGTTCCTCGGCGATATAGCTTTCCATCCGCCAGTACCTGCTCCAGGGCGCCTCGGCGGCGTCCACGTAGAAGCCCGCACCGACACCGACGTCCCGCGCATCGGCCTCGCCCGGCACGTCGGCGCCGCGCGGGCTAGTGTCGAGCGCCACCAGCATCAAACCCTGCTCGACGGCAAAACGCTGCGCGCCGGCCTTGATCATGAAGGTGTCATCGGTACAGGTCAGACCGGCCAAGTAGAACATTACCGGTAGCTTTCCACCGTCCTGTGCTTGCGGCGGCAGGAACACGGCGAAGTGCATTGGCAATCCAATCTCTTTGGAGTCATGCCGGTAGAAGCGCTGCACATCGCCATGGCAGCCGTGTTGCGATATCAGTTCCATTTTGCGCGCCTTAGTACAGAACCACCGAGCGGATCGAATCACCGCGCTTCATTAGATCGAAGCCCTCGTTGACGCGGTCGAGCGGCAGGGTGTGCGTGATCAGATCGTCGATGTTCAACTTGCCTTCCATGTACCAGTCGACGATCCTCGGCACGTCGGTACGGCCACGGGCGCCGCCAAAGGCGGAACCCTTCCATTCGCGGCCCGTCACCAGTTGGAACGGCCGTGTCGAGATCTCCGCGCCGGCTTCGGCCACGCCGATGATGATCGACTTGCCCCAGCCCTTGTGGCAGCACTCCAGCGCCTGGCGCATGACCTGCGGATTGCCGATGCACTCGAACGAGTAGTCGGCGCCGCCATCGGTCAGTTGCACGATGGCGTCCACCACGTTCTCGACGTCCTTCGGATTGATGAAGTGGGTCATGCCGAACTTGCGTGCCATGGCTTCGCGGCCCGGGTTCAGGTCGACACCGATGATCTTGTCGGCGCCCACCATCTTGGCCGCCTGAATCACGTTCAGGCCGATGCCGCCCAGCCCGAACACCACCACGTTGGCGCCGGCTTCCACCTTGGCCGTGAACAGCACGGCGCCCACGCCCGTGGTCACGCCGCAACCGATGTAGCAGACCTTGTCGAACGGTGCGTCCGGACGAATCTTGGCCAGCGCGATTTCCGGCACCACGATGTGGTTGGCAAACGTCGACGTGCCCATGTAGTGGAAGATCGGCTTGCCGTCGATCGAGAAGCGCGACGTGCCGTCGGGCATCAGGCCCTTGCCCTGGGTGGGGCGGATGGCCTGGCACAGGTTGGTCTTGCGCGACAGGCAGAACTTGCACTGGCGGCATTCGGGCGTGTAGAGGGGGATTACGTGATCGCCCGGCTTCAGCGAGGTCACGCCGGGGCCCACGTCGGTGACGATGCCTGCGCCTTCATGGCCCAGGATGGCCGGGAAGATGCCTTCCGGGTCGGCGCCGGACAGCGTGTAGTAGTCGGTATGGCAGATGCCGGTGGCCTTGATTTCGACCAGCACCTCCCCGGCGCGCGGGGCTTCCAGGTCAACGGTTTCGATGGTCAGGCGGGCGCCGGCTTCCCAGGCGATTGCAGCTTTCGTCTTCATAAGTTTCGCGTGTCTAGAGTGTCAAAATTGGGAGGGCCTATCGACCAAGATACCGCTCGACGCGGTGTCGCAATCCTGGCACCGCAGCCGACCTGACCAATGCCGCCATGTCCACGTCTGCTGTCGATTGATGTACCGCTGCGTATAGGGATTGCTGCGCGTGGGACGAAAGCATGCCCACTTCCTTCATGTCACGTGCAAACATGTCAGCCCAGTCATCCTGCTCGGTGATGCGGGAAACCAGACCGATCTGGCTAGCTTCATCGGCGGGAATCTCGCGCACCGTTTGTAGGATTTCACGAGCCCGTTCGGAGCCGACGAGTGCGGAGAAGCGGCGTGTTCCGAGTACCAGGTCAAACAGCAGACCGGGCATGCGAAACTTTGCTTCCGACGTGGCATAACGTCTTTTACAGGCGGCGAACAGATCGACGCCGGCGCCAAAATTCTTCCCATGAGCGTACGCAACCGTCATGCAGCGAGAATGCGCAATCAGTTGCAGCATGGTTTCGATCCTGACCAACCGCAGGAGAAGGCTCGCGTCCGTTTCCTGGTTGAGGTTGCTCAGGTCGAAGCCCGCGCAGAAGTTGCGCCCCATGCCGCGGAAGGAGATAAGCCTGACATGCTCGTTGGCGTGGGCAAGTTGGATCGCGTCGATCAAAGCTTCAACAAGCTCTGAACACAGGGAATTCAACTTGTCGGGTCGATTCAGCGTGAGTGTGACAGAATCGGCGTTCTGATCGACGATCAGGGTGTCAGTCATTACGCGATCTCCTTACTAGACACTTCGGTTGCATCTAGAATCGTCGCGTTATGTTCTCCCAGCGCCGGCGGGGCACTGCGGATTGGCAGGTTCCTTCCGGAAAGGCGAATCGGCGAAGCAAAGGTGCGAGTCTCCACCCCATTGGGCAGCGTGAGAGGCTGGACCCACTGCATGTACTCCACTTGTTCGTCGGCCAGTACATCGGAGTAACTGTTGATCGGCGCGCACGGCACGCCCGCCGCTCGAAACCGCTCCAGCCACGTAGCTGCGTCCTCCCGAATGAACTCGGCTTCTAGTAGTGTGCGAAGTTCCATCTGATGATTTGCGCGCAGCGTGGGACTGGCGAAACGGCCATCAGCCAGCCATTCATCGCGCGACATGACGCCACATACCGAGCGCCATAGCGCGTTGTTCCCGGCTGCCATGCCAAAGTAGCCGTCGCGACAGGCAAACACTTGATACGGCGCATTGCGTGGGTGAGCGCTCCCCAGTTTGACCGGATCGCGACCACTGCCGAAGAACTCAGACGTCTGCAAGGCAGCAATGCCAAGTGTGGCACCGAGCATAGAGATATCGACATGCGTTCCCTTGCTGGTTGCGCTGGCCTGCTTGTATGCGCAGACGATGGCAAATGCAGCGTAGAGCCCGGCCGAGAAATCTGCGATCGGCACCCCGCACTTCACGGGCGGTCCTCCTGGTTCGCCTGTCACGCTCATGATGCCACTCATTGCCTGCAGGGTCAGGTCGAAGCCCCCCTCGCTGGCGCGCGGGCCGGCTTGGCCGTAGGCGGAGATCGAGCAGTAGACCAATTGCGGATTGCGCTGGCGCAGAGCCTTATAACCTAGCCCTAGCCTATCCATGACGCCGGGCCGGTTGTTCTCGACGAGGATGTCCGCGGAGTCGATCAGTTCCAACACCCGCGAAAGATCGGCCGGAGCCTTCAGATCGAGGGTCACCGAACGCTTGTTCCGATTCAGGGAGGCAAAGTTCTCGCTGTAGCCGGCCGAAATGGGTGGCCAACTCCGCAACGTATCGCCGCCTTCCGGATGTTCGATCTTGATGACATCTGCGCCCATGTCTGCAAGCAGCATGGCGCAATATGGGCCCGCAGCCACATTGCAGATCTCGATCACTCGCAAGCCTTCCAGAGGGAGGGTCTGTTGTCCTGGGTTAGTCATCGCTTTAGTCCTGAAGTGGGTTGAAGAGTGCTGCCGGCGGCGCCAATTTCCGTACCGCCGGGAGGAATCGGTCAGGCGCCGACATGCGGCACGATCAGGAGGTACAGCAATCCGAAAAAGGTACCCGCGGTGATGAAGCTGACCAGCGTGAAGCCCAGCACTCGCTGTACACCTACGCCAGCGATAGCGACGACGGGGATGGCCCAGAAAGGCTGCAGTAGACTTCCGGCCAATTCACCTGTGGCGACGGCCATCGATGTGCCTGCCAGGGTCGAACCAAGTTGTTGGGCCGCCGGGATCGTGAAAGGACCTTGCACTGCCCAGTGGCCACCACCACTAGGAATGAAGATGGTAATAATGATGGAGCCAAGGTAGCTCCAAAAAGGCAGGGTATCGGTGGTGGCGAAGCGGATGAACGATGCAGAAGCGACTTCCGCCAGACCGGTGGCATGCATGATCCCCATGATGCCGCCGTAAAAGGGATACTGCAGCAGCATAGGGCCCGTCACCTTCGCCGCGTCCGTTACCGCATGAACATAGGCGCCAGCGCTGCCGTGCAGGCACAACCCGGCGAGCAAGAAGATGAAGATAACGGTATTGATATCCAACTGTATGCCGTTCGCGCTCCAATGTTGCCCGAGGTAAGCTGCACCTGCCACCACAAACACCAATGCGCACAGTCGGGACCGTTCCAGCAAGCCGGCGAGGCAATCGCGCCGCTTGGGAGCAGAAACGGCGGCTTCGCTGGCCTCGATTGCTTTCGGATCGGCGGCAATTGTGTCGCTGTCTGACGGACGCATCATCATGAACACAAACGGCAGCAGTAGCGTGGCGATAAGTCCCGCCGCCAGACTCCATCCTGAAAACACGGTATGGGCAAGCGGCACTACGGCACCGGTATGTTGCTCGACGATATTAAGCGGGTTCCCCGGTGATGCGATGGACAGGGCGATCGAGCTGGACATACCAGTAAAGGCCCATAGAACCCAAGCCGTGTAGCCCGCAGCGACGAGCCACGCGAAGTCGACGCGTACCCGCTTGGCGACTTCCTTGGCTAGCATCGCGCCAACGACAAGCCCGAATCCCCAGTTGAGGAACGTGGCGAAGGCGCCCACGATCGAGACCAACGCGACCGCTGAGAGCGGCCCCGTGGCGAGCATGGTGAGACGTTGCAAGCCGCTCCGAATGATGGGAGCACTGGCCAAGGCGTACCCAGTGACTAGCACTAGTACCATCTGGAAAGCGAAGGTAAAAATGCCGAAAATTCCTTTGTACCAGCCGGACAAAATATTGCTGATCGAGCCGCTGGGAGCGAAGACGGCTGCGCAGCCCGCCGTCATCGCCGTCAGCAAGATCACGATCACGAACGGGTCAGGCATCAGCCGCTCAAACAGATAGACGCACGACCCGATTGCGCGCTGCATCCATGTCTTTTGCGACAGGGGCCGTGACAGGCCGATTTCATTTGCTTCCATGATGTGTCTCCTCATCAGAGGGTTGCGGGCCCATATCGGGCCTCTGTAATCTGTGGCGCAATGCTTTAGGCCGCGGCTTCGGCGGGCTGGGGATGAATGGGGATAATGACCTTCTCCTCCTGGCGCTCCTGCCGCTGCATGCCCAAGAGGATCTGTCGGGCGCGGCGCAGTGCCTTGTCCGTTTTCAGGAAGAGTTCGGAGTAGTCGTCGTCCGGGTAGTCAAACATCTTCTGTTGCCGCTCCAAGGCCCACTGGTCCTGCGCGACCACCTCGGGGAACATCTCCGCGACTTTGTGGGCCGTGAGGGTGCTGGTGTCGCTCAGCGTTGTATGTCCCTTCGTGCAGGAGACATTCCAGCGCCACACGAGGTTTGCCTCGTCGACGGGGTAGTGGAGATGCAAAATCGTATAGCCACGCTCCATTGCGGTGCCAAGCTGGCCCTCCGGTGCAACGCGCATTTCTACGCGGGTCAGGCCGGGGGTCACCATGCAGTGTGTGTGCAGGCGTTCCACCTCGTCGTAATGGAACCACTCGCGCAGATAGGGCGGCTGCCGGTAGCCATGCACATGACGGATGGTCTTGACATAGTCGCAGCCCCCGACATTGCCTTCTTCGAGTTGTACGGGAATCAGGCTGTTTGCCTTGTCGCCGATATTGCCATCGTGGAGTGGATAAAAGTGCGTGATATCAAGGAGGTTCTCGATCAGCAGCAAGTAGTTGGCCGGCACTTCCAGTGGCTGCGGCGAGCCCACGGCATCCTTGTCCACGGAAGTCACTTCGGGCGTGCGAGGTGGTTCAATATCCGTGGCGGCCTTCTGCTCGCCGGGCCATACCCATACCACGCCGTCAGTTTCCCGCACTGGTACGACATGCAGACGGGCCTGCGGTGGAATCTTGCCTGGTTGCGAGGGAATTTCCACGCACTGGCCGCTCGTGTCATAGCAAAGACCATGGTATGCGCATTCGAGGCGACCGTCGTCAAGAAGCTTGCTCTGAGAGAGCGGGAAGCGCTTGTGACAGCAGCGATCGTCAAACGCGACCATTTCGCCGTCGCGGGTTCGCCATATCACGATGGGCTTGCCCGCAACCTTGAAACCCTTGAGCTCTTGCGCGGGAAATTCCCGCGAGAAACCGATCGGGTACCAGCAATTCTTCACAAATTCAAATTTGCTCATGTCTATGGTCTCCTCGTCTTCTGGGGGTAAAAAGCTTGAAGCGATCGCTCGCCTACAGGTCAAGCGTCAACTTTTCGCTTCGGGCGCGGCAGCAGCAGATCATGACGAACTCCTGCTGGTCGTCCTCGTCGAGGACACTGTCGCGATGGATGGGGTCACCGTCCAGATAGCGCGTCATGCATGTGCCGCAGTAGCCTTCCTCGCACGAGACGTCGACGTCGACTGAGTTTTCACGCAGGATCTGGACGATGGTTTTCCCCGGGGGCACCGTAAAGGTCTTACCGCAGCGGGCGAGGCAGATGTCGAATGACGCTTCTGGAGCGGGCGGGACAGTATTGGTATGTGGTGGAGGCGCCGAGAAGCGCTCGCAGTGCCGTGTATTTGGTGCCCAGTGAGCGGAACTGGCGTCAACGGCGTCCATGAAACGTGATGGGCCGCAGTAGTAGAGATGCGCGCCAGTCGGCTGTTCGCGCAGCACAACGCCCAGGTCAAGTCCCTTTGCAGGATCGCCCTCGTCATGATGGATCACGGCCACGCCGGCCTTCACGAGGGGGAGAAATTCCTCAAGGAACGCTGTACGTTCTGGTGAGCGCGTGCAGTAATACAGTTGAAAAGTGTCACCTCGCGCTAGCGCGGCGGTCATCATTGAACGAATAGGCGTGATGCCGATACCGCCGGCCACGAAGACATGGTGTGTCGCCGCACTCGCTAAAGGAAAGTGATTGCGAGGCGCTGAAATGAGGACTTGGTCTCCGGCGGAAAGTTGGTGCATTTCCACGGAGCCGCCGCGCCCGGCATGATCCTTCAGTACCGCGATGACGTAGTGGCTGACATCGGCGGGATCGCTGCAGATCGAATACTGGCGAATGAGGCCTGACGGAAGGTGTACGTCGAGATGGGCGCCGGCGGAGAAAGCGGGCAACGACGCGCCAGTCGAGTTCACTAACTCAAATGCACAGATGTCGGCACCGAGCTTGCGAATTGAACGGATCGAAACGGGGTATTTGCCAACGGCTGTTATCCCGTGGGGAATTGCAGTCGGTCGTTCGACTATGAGGTCCATCGCGGTCTCCTGAAGGCTTGCTCAACCGGCCGAAGGCGGCGGCGAGATCATCTGAGTTGCTTTAAGCCTAGGAGGTGCGACAGCTTGATTCAAACGATATATTTCTACAAAATCACATCTAATAAATTGATGTGTTGCGTCGCCTGCTTGTGCACAGGGGCCATGCAGTACATCCGGCTACTTCTTCCGGAACATACTGACTCTCTGCGCGATCTCGGCGATCGCACTGGGAAGGGAGTAGGTATGCTCGGGGGATACCGCCGCGACAAACTCCACGGGTTCAAACGGGTTGGTAACTTCAATGATCTCCAGCGAGCCTTCTTCGAGTTCCCGCCGGAAATTGGGCTGCGGCAGATATGTCACGCCCATACCTGCCATCGCCAGAGAAGCTGCGACTCCCATGCTTTTGCATCGCGCCAAGTAGTGGCAATGCGCGTGATCGCGCAGGAACCATGCATCAATTGCAGCGCTGTGGAACGACTGAGGCTTGAGCCCAATGATCGGATATTGAGCCAGGTCGGCCGGCGTATGCTCCTCTCGTATCGACACCATTCCCGGACGGGCCATCCAGGCGAAATCCACGTTCCCAAGAGACAGCGCAGACACATCATGCATCCGCGTGTAGCCGGGGGCGAGTACCAAGTCGAGTTCTCCCTGCGCAAGCGAGTCCATTAGATCGCTAGTGAGCGCCTCGTCGATCTCCAGCCGGACTTGCGGATACTCGTACGCGATTGTCTTGATCAACGCAGGAAGCCAGGAGATGGATACGACCTCCGCGACGCCCATTCGGATGGTGCCGCTCACGGAGTCAGGAGCCGCGACACGATGAGAGAGTTCCGAAGATAAATTCAGAATTCGCGTCGCATAGTCCAATACCTCACGGCCGCGCGGGGTCAGTCGAGCCTTACGCTGAGTTCTGTCGAACAGCTCCACGCCCAGACTTCGCTCCAACTCACGCAATCTCATCGAGACGGTAGATTGCGTTGCGCAAAGCCGTTCCGCGGCGGGCGCGAACCCGTCGAGCTGAACGATCCAGTAGAACGTTTCAAGTTGCTGTAGAGTCAAGGCTGGCTGCCGGGAGTAAATCCGTTCTCATAGCATACAGGCATCCGCGACGAGCATTTCGAAGACCTTGATACCAATGGCGGGCGGATCGGCGTGAAGGACTTGCTATGAATGTGGGACGACCTGATAGCGTCCGCTAGCGACGCGACCGACAACTTCTAGCCGGCGCACGGCCGCCGGCCGATGCCACTATGGTGCCGAGGTCACCGGGTCAGTCGAACGAGCTCGAAACTTTGCACAGAGCCGCGATTTCCTCCAGAATTTTTGCGGACGAGCGTTTAGCATAAATAACGGTAAAGGGCATATCTACGCCTGGAGGTTCAGTTGGGAGTTGCGTGAGTTCCCCTGAAGCGATCGAGTCTTCAAAGATCCTTTCGGGCAATAAACTTATGCCAACACCAGCGACGGTGAGCGACTTTACGGCAGCTAAACTGTTGCAAGACGTTCCCCGCTGCCGTTTGATGGTCGGCAGACCGAGCCATCGATTAGTTATTTGTGTGGTGTACGAATCTGTGCCTTGGTAGATGATGGGGAGTTTGCGGAGATCACGGGCATTGAGAGTACCTTCGGGTAACTCGAAATTCGATCCGCACATCCAGTAAAAATGTACATTTCCCACATGTGAAGCACATAACTCAACGTCGGAAGTAGGTCCTGCAATAACGGCTATATCCAATTCTCCGCTTCGAATTCCTTCCAGAAGAAATGGATTGAGGCCGACAGCGAATTCCAGAAGTACCCCGGGATACTCTTTGCGAACAAGCTTTGCAAAATGAGAAAGCCAAGTCAATGCAACGAGTTCCGCGACGCCGACCCGTACCACTCCTGTCATCAAATTCGTGGACGCAATTTGATCTTTGATCTCAGCGAATAAGTCTGACACTTGCTGCGCATATGCGATCAGGTCTCTACCTTTTGGCGTCAGGTGGACTTGACGTTGCGAGCGGTCAAACAGCGCAACGCCAAGCGCTTCCTCCAATTCCTGGATTCTGGCCGAGATAGTCGATTGCGTGACATGAAGGCGCTCCGCTGCGGCGGCAAAGCTTCCTAATTTTGCAATCATCAGAAAACTCTCTAACTGCTTCGTGTTCACTTCAGCATAACTCCCATGTGATCGTTGGCCAGCTTGATCATTCGGCACAGCTCGCAAGGTGGCCTTGTCCGCTATCCGGCGCGTTTGAGTTCATCGGTCTCGTCGAA
Source organism: Pandoraea sp. (assembly GCF_041919235.1). Classification (NCBI taxonomy): domain Bacteria; kingdom Pseudomonadati; phylum Pseudomonadota; class Betaproteobacteria; order Burkholderiales; family Burkholderiaceae; genus Pandoraea; species Pandoraea sp. Next base: position 39,806 of record NZ_JAYRUC010000009.1, on the reverse strand, counting down.
CCCGAGGGGGGGAACTACGTATGTGGCCGCGAAATTCACTCTCCCAAAATTTGTCGGTTCGACGCCATGAACATCTTGCCGAGTGCCCCGATAACGGTGAACAGTGAGCAACGTCATGAGAAGAACGTATGCGACGAGCGACGTCGAGGCAGATCGCAGGTTCGGATACTGGCAGTAAGCCGCATCTGGCTACATGCTTGCGGCGAAGCGCCGCGCGGATGACGTCGCAAGTTGCGAAGGCACCTTTTCCGTCGAGCAGGTGGGGCATTGAATGTTAGCGTCTATTCCGCTCGGCTGCACTATTGGTCTCGAACGGACTTTCATGTTTGGCGTTATCCCGACGATCACATCTGGCCCGCGTAACTCGGTGGGAGATGCAGGTCGCTCCGTTGGTCAACTGGTGTTGGATCAGGTTGAATATGCCAACGTTATTCTCGTGAGCCGGTGTGACCTCGTCGCTGATGACGAGCGCGCGAGCCTCTCAGCAACCTTGGCTGTGTTCCATCCTGCGGCGAGGATTTATCCAATGATAATGGGCGAGGTTGAGCTGGAAAGCATCATGAATACAGGCTTATTCGGCGCTGCGGCTCTAGTCAATTCGCCCGGCTGGCGCCGCGCCATGGACGACGAGGAAGATCTGGAATCTGAGGTCAAGACCTTCGGCGTACTGTCGACGGTGTATCGCGCCCGCGTGCCGGTCCATCCTTTGCGCGTTCTCCAGCTCCTGGGGAGCGGGTGGGGAATGGTCGCCAACTTTGGTGCAAAGGCTACTTTTGGGTCTGGAGTCGATTCTTGGACACAGGGCTGCATGACCCATGCCGGCTCGAAATGAAGTGGGGGTATGTCGGTCGATGGGGGCGATGCATCGGTCAAGAGCAATGGCCATCCGACGACTGCCGACGTCATGCCATTCTCAAAAGTGGGACGACGGCGTCGCCGACTGTCGCCAAGAGCTGGTTCTCATTGACCAAGGCATCGATGTCGCGCTTCCGCATCGGGACTTGGACGCCTGCCGATTGCCGACTCAAGAAATCGCCTTGGGCCTGACGTTTGGACCGGACTGAACGGTGCAGTTGCGTTCGATGCGCGGGCTTTATCTTGACCGGGTTTACCCGAAGGAGTGAACAAAAGATAACAAGTGAGTGCAAAAAGAGACGTGTCGGGATTGTTGGCCTTCGAAAAAATCGATCGATAGACAATGGTTTTTTTCGTTTGAATCGATGAGTGGCGCGTACCAGAATGGCATCACACGAACAAGGAGACATTCATGGACACGTCCCCCAACACCAACGCTGTCGATCTTCGCCGTTTCGCCGGTCGCTTTCCTACGGGAGTCGCGGTTATCACCACGCGAGACAGCGAGGGCAAGTCCCACGGTATTACGATGAGTGCGGTCACGTCCTTGTCGTTGACCCCACCCCTCTTTCTCATCTGCCTCAACAACGCTTCGAACACGCTCGGCGCCATCACACTCAGCGGCCACTTCTGCATCAACTTTCTGGCTTCTGAGCAAACCGACATCTGCAAGATCTTTGCCTCGAAGAGCGAGGAGAAATTTCAGAATGTTCGCCATACGATCGGCGCCGTTGGCAGCCCGCTGATTGACGGGGCACTCGCTCAAGGTGAGTGCATTGTCGAAAACACCATTTCCGAAGGCGACCACACCATTGTCGTCGGTCGGCTCGAACGCACGCACGTCCACGACAGGGAACCGCTGGTGTACTACGGCGGGCAGTTCACCGCGCTCGCTGAGTTCGAAGCAGCCTAATTCCGTTACGCGACGGTCTTCCCTAATCACGCCCCGGAAATGACGGGGCGGGGAGACGCGCATCCAAAAATACTATTCCATAGGGGATCATCAAATGAAAAAAGAGATTCGAATTAACGCGTTCGATATGAATACGGGGGTGCACCAGTCCCAGGGTCTTTGGCGTCATCCTCGTGATCGCTCCTCCGAATACTCCACCCTCAAATATTGGCAAGAACTCGCCAAAGTCCTCGAACGGGGGAAGTTCGATGGGATATTTCTCGCCGATGTCACCGGCGTCTATGACGTCTACGGAAGCAACTGTGACGCGGCGCTGCGCAACGGCGTCCAGGTTCCAAACTGTGATCCGTTCTTGCTCGTTCCGGCAATGGCCGCGGTTACGGAACATCTCGGCTTCGGTGTAACCGGTGCGCTGTCGTACGAGCCGCCATATACCTTTGCGCGGAAGATGACCACGTTGGATCATCTCACGAACGGAAGAGTGGGCTGGAACATTGTAACGGGCTACCTGAACAGTGCGGCGAAGGCCAGCGGCGTAACAAAGCAGACCGACCACGACACACGGTACGACATCGCCGAAGAGTACCTGGAACTGATGTACAAGCTTTGGGAGGGTAGCTGGGAGGATGGCGCCGTCTGCAGAGATCGTACACGCGGCATCTACGCCGATCCCTCAAAGGTGCATGCGGTCAATCACGACGGCGAGTACTTCCGCTTGAACGGTATCCATCTGTCTGAACCGTCGCCCCAGCGAACCCCCGTTCTTTATCAAGCGGGATCTTCGCCCAAGGGCCAAGCATTTGCCGGACGCCACGCCGAATGTGTGTTTGTCAGCAGCCCCACCAAGCATGTGCTCACCAACACCGTCAAGAAGATGCGGGCAGCGGCAGTTCAGCAGGGGCGTCGTCCGGAAGACCTCGTCGTCTTTGCCATGATGAACGTTATCGTGGGTCGCACCGACGAAGAAGCCCAGGAAAAGCTGCATGAGTACAAGCAATATGCCAGTTACGAAGGCGCGCTCACGTTGATGTCTGGTTGGACTGGCATCGACTTCTCGTCGTGTGACCCTCAGGATGAGGTGAAGCACATTCGTAACGACAGCATGCATACCGCGATCGATCGCTTCACGATCGCTGACCCAAATCGCGTCTGGACTGTCGGTGAAGTTGCTGAACACCTCGCCATAGGGGGCTCTGGTCCTGTCATTGTGGGGTCTATCAAGAAGGTGGTCGATGAACTTCAACAGTGGATGGAAGAGACCGACATCGACGGATTCAATCTGGCCTACACCATCGCTCCAGAAAGCATCAATGACTTCGTGGAGCTGGTCGTGCCTGAATTGCAAGCGCGGGGCATCTACAAGACCGAATATACACAGGGAACGCTGCGAGAAAAGCTCTTCGGGGGCTCATCTCGTTTGGTCGGCCCGCATCCGGGGGCCGAATACCAACGCTGAACAAGCGCTGTTGCCTAAGCGAAGGCTGCGATGCGCGGCCTCCTCTTAGATTTCGATTATTGCTAGACACTATAAAGAGATAGTCATGGAGACAAGCAACATTTCTACCGCCCCCGGTGTAGTGGATTTGTCAGACTCGAGAGTCGATGATGGCAAATACACAATCGCAGAGCGAAAGCGGTCCCTCAAAGCCGCAGCAGTTGGCAATATTCTGGAGTGGTACGACTGGACAATCTACGGCACGTTCTCTGTCTATTTGGCAGCGAATTTCTTCAGTAAGTCGGATCCCACTGCTGCGCTGCTGTCGACGCTTGCGATCTTCGCGGGTGGCTTCCTCGCACGTCCTATCGGTGGCTTCGTTTTCGGTCGACTAGCGGACGGTAAGGGCAGGCGTCTTGCGCTGGTGACTACGATGGTGCTGCTTGCCGCGGCAAGCTTGGGCATTGCTTTGCTCCCGAGTTACGCTGAGATTGGATCTTGGGCGTCGTTGGCCCTGTTTCTTATGCGTGTTATTCAGGGCTTTGCGCATGGCGGCGAATCCGGTGTGTCGTACGTGTACGTAGCCGAAATCGCCCCGAAAGAGAAGCGTGGTCTGTGGGCGAGCTCCGTCTACGTGAGCGTCATCCTCGGCGTAATGCTTGCGACCGGCGTCGCTGCTGCTCTCAGCGCCAATCTTTCCGGCGAGGAGATGAACTCCTGGGGGTGGAGAGTGGGATTCGGGATTGGTGCGGTCCTCGGCATCTATGCATTGTTCATCCGGCGCAAGGCTGTAGAGACGGAGGCCTTCACCGCGCTGCATAACAAGCAAGCGAAAGGCGAGCATAGCAAACCGTTGTCGAAACGCGAAATCGCAAAGTTCGCCATTCGGGTCATTGCGCTGAACGCGGCGATGAATGTTTGGTACTACATCTGGGTGGCCTTCGCTCCTGCCATGGCAATTGCAATCCATAAGATGGATGCAAAAGGCGCCTACGTGGCAAGTCTTTGCGCTCAGGCACTCACATTGCTTTTTCTGCCGATCTTCGGCGTGATGTCGGACCGCATTGGCCGTCGCCGGACGATGCTGATCTTCGGTTCGCTCATCGCCGTGATGGCGATCCCGATCCAGATGTTCCTGACCAATCAACCGTGGACGCTTTTCGTGGCACAAGCCCTCGGTCTTGTCATATGGACTATCGGCGTCGCCCACTATCCGGCTTTGATGGCTGAGCTTGTTCCCGGGCGAGTGCGTGGAGTGGGGGTCGGCATTCTCACGTCGCTGGCCGTCGGTCTCTTTGGTGGCACCGCCCCCTATCTCAATACGTGGACACAATCCATCGGGGCGAGTTGGCTGTTCCAGGCGTACATCATCGTGCTGGCGATCATTACTATCATCGTAGCGGCGTCCATGAAGGAAACGGCTGGTAGCGACCTCAAAAGCTAGCTTATACACGCTCACATGCCGCCGCAGTCAGACGCAGCGGTGGCATGTGCCAAGTTTCCAAAATCAGAGATTAGACATGAACAACTCGATTGCAAGTTTGCTGAAGCGCCCGGACCTGGTGCGTACGCAGGCTTTTATCAACGGCGAGTGGACCGGTGCGGCAGACGGTGCCAAGATCGATATTGAGAATCCGGCCACCGGGGAGGTTATCGCCACCGTTCCGAGTCTCGGCGCCGACGCAGCAGAGCGCGCGGTAGAGGCCGCGCATGCGGCCTTCGCGAGATGGCGCTCCCTGACCGCAAAAGAGCGAGCCCTTCGGCTCAAAGCCTGGCACATGCTCGTGCTGCAGCACGAGGATGACCTCGCCACGCTCCTTACCGCAGAGCAGGGTAAGCCGGTTGCCGAGGCTCTCAATGAAATTCGCTATGCGGCCTCGTTCATCGAGTGGTTCGCCGAGGAGGGCAAGCGAGTTTACGGCGACACTATTCCTAGCCACTCTCAGGACACCCGCTTCTTGGTTTTCCGGGAGCCAGTTGGCGTGGTAGCGGCAATTACGCCGTGGAATTTCCCTTCCGCGATGGTGACACGCAAGCTCGCTCCGGCGCTGGCCGCAGGCTGCACGGTCGTCTTGAAGCCTTCTGATGTCACGCCGTTATCCGCATTGGCCTTGGTATTTCTTGCGCAGGAAGCCGGGATCCCAAAGGGCGTCATCAATGTCGTCACGGGCGGCCCGGCAGCGATCGGTTCAGTGCTTACCGGCCATGCTCTCGTGAGAAAGCTCACGTTCACGGGTTCGACAGCGGTGGGAAAAATGCTCACGGCCGCTTGTGCCGCGACCATGAAGAAGGTTTCGATGGAACTGGGTGGGAATGCACCCTTCATCGTCTTCGACGACGCCGACATTGACCTCGCTGTGTCGGAAGCGATCGCAGCAAAGTTTCGCAATACAGGGCAGACCTGTGTATGCGCTAACCGGATTTTCGTGCAGGACGCCATCTACGATGAGTTTGTAGAGAAGCTCACCGTCAGAGTGAGTGGCCTTCGCCTTGGCAATGGGCTGCTCGGACCAACGGACCAGGGCCCTCTCATCGACCAGCGGGCAATAGAAAAAGTGACGTCCCATGTCGAGGATGCGGTAAAACGCGGCGCTCGCGTAACGACGGGCGGAAGCCGCGCTACAGGACCGGGTAACTTTTTCTTGCCCACCGTTCTAGCTGGTGTCCCGCCCGAGGCGCTGATTCACTCCGAAGAAACGTTTGGGCCTGTCGCTCCCATTACGCGATTTGACGGGGAGCAGGATGTGATCCGCGCCTCCAATGCTACAGCCGCAGGCTTGGCTGCTTACGCCTTCACGCGGGACTTAAAGCGCTTTTGGCGGGTTTCGAGCCAACTCGAGTACGGCATGGTGGGGATCAATACCGGCCGGATTTCGACCGAGGTTGCACCTTTTGGCGGCATCAAAGAGTCCGGGGTAGGTCGCGAAGGTTCGAAGTACGGCATCGACGATTACACCGAACTGAAATATGTTTGTATCGGCGGCCTCGATTGACTGTCAGGTTCCCGCAGTATCTGCGCCTACGCGGTCTACCGCGTTCACGTAGGTCGCGGTCGACGGAAATCTTTCGCGCTATTGGGGGAGATCCGTCGGGTAGTCATGCGATTCGCTTCGAGGCTGATGGCCGAGGTGTTCCCGTATTCCTGAATCTTGGTCGCTGCGTCTGCGGACGTGTATGGAGTTGATTATGAAGAATGCATCGATCGAAAAAATAGTTTCCGAATTTCGGGCCGGCGCGCTAGTGGTGGTGACCGACGATGCGGATCGCGAAAATGAAGGTGACCTCATCGTAGCCGCTACTCATTGCACCCCAGGCATTATGGCGTTCATCATTCGTCACACTTCGGGGATAGTTTGTGCACCTCTTAGCGAGGAGCGGGCTGTGGAGTTGGATCTGCCGCCAATGGTGCAACACAACGAAGATCCCCATCGCACCGCATTTACCGTGTCGGTCGACGCGAAGGCGGGTGTCACCACCGGCATCTCCGCGGCGGAGCGTTGCAATACTGTCAACGCATTGGCTTCTAGCACGGATCCGGCGGACTTTGTCCGTCCTGGCCATATCTTCCCATTGATCGCCAGGTCGGGCGGAGTCTTGGAAAGGCGGGGCCACACTGAGGCTGCAGTGGACCTCTGCCGACTTGCCGGCCTACCCGAGGTAGCAGTGATTTCTGAGTTGGTGAACGACGACGGCAGTGTGATGAAAGGTGCTGAGATTGCCAGCTTTGCTGCCGGGTTTGGTCTGCGCGTCGTATCTATCGCTGACCTGGTGAGATATCGAGCGGAAGCCGAGGATGATGATTTCATCCTCGTGCGAGGAACGGCACCGCAAGTGTATGCAGCTAGTCCGGATCTGCAGCAATGAAGCTGCTGAGTCGAAGTCCTAAAGCGGTTATTGTCCTCGGCCAACTCTTGGGGACGTCACTCTGGTTCAGCCCAAACAGCGCTGTCGAAAGCCTTTCGCATGCTTGGAATCTGACTACGGCACAGTTCGGACAATTGACGAGTTGTACGCAGTTCGGTTTTATCATCGGAACTTTGGTGCTCGCCGTCACCGGTTTGGCAGATCGCTTTTCAGCAAGCCGCATATTCGCTATCGCCAGTGTCTTCGGCGCACTCTTCAACGGAATTTTCGCGCTGTGGGCGAGCGGCCTTGGCGACGCGATGGTTGTCCGTTTCTTGGTCGGTCTGTGCCTTGCCGGAATTTACCCGCTTGGCATGAAAATGATCATCGGATGGACTCAGGGAAAAGCCGGGTCGGCATTGGGGCAACTTGTGGCGATGCTGACTCTCGGTTCGGCACTACCGCACCTAGTGCGCGCCGCCGGGGGCGGTTTGCCTTGGCAGATGGTAGTGCTCACCTCCAGCGCATTGGCAGTGTTAGGTGGGCTTGCCGTTCTGGCGCTGGGAGACGGCCCGTTCCTCCCGCCCCGGCGCGTAGGGCGGCTTTCCTGGGGGGCCTCCATTGGTGCGTTTCGAAACCGCTCGTTTCGCGCGGCGGCGTGCGGCTATTTCGGGCACATGTGGGAACTCTACGCCTTCTGGACATTAGTTCCCTTCTTTGTCGCAGATGCCCTGAAAGGCAGCGATGTAGAACGAAGTGTTTTGGGTCAGGTACCTGCCGTGACGTTCATAGTGATCGCAGTCGGCGCCTTCGGCTGCCTGCTCGCGGGCCGCCTGAGCAATAGGTTTGGAAGCCAATCCGTTGCGGCCATCGCGCTGGCCATCTCGGGGGGCATGTGTATCGTCTACCCCCTACTCCGACCCTATGGGGCAGTGGCAAGCCTCATCGCGCTGCTGGTGTGGGGAATCGCCGTTATTGCGGATTCGGCGCAGTTTTCAGCAGCTTCAGCCCAGTCCTGCCCGCCCGAACTGGTTGGCGGTGCGCTCGCGATTCAGAACAGTTTCGGATTTGCGATAACCATTGTCTCAATCATGTTGGTGACGTCGAGCTTTCCGTCGCAAGGCATCTATGTGGCGTGGTACCTCGCTCCAGGACCATTGGTGGGGTTGTTGGCCCTCCTCCCGTCGCTGTGTGCCGCCAAAGGCGAACCATCATCCTCGACAGCTTGAGTCAAACTGCCCAACGCCTTAATGGTGCTTATTGGGAATTCGCGTACTCGCGACGGTCCGGCCGAAGGCTTAGCGTCTAACAGTCGCGCCGCGATTGTCTAGCCTGTCTTCGGCCGCTAGGCCACAGCGGGGCGCCCTCCAACAGCGATAGCCCCCTGTGCGGGAGCCAGAATATGTGCAGCTTCCCTCGACCTTTCGCAACCCGTCGGGTGCCGACGCCCGCGTAAACCCCTGTAGATCGATCCTTGACGCTACAGAAGGTGATGCTTATAGTTGACTGGTCGTCTAGTTGATTGCGATGCCGCTCCGAGCCGCTTTCGATGGACCGGAAAGCTTGACGGCGCAACTGAACTTGCTCGAGGCAAGCCGTACACCCGCAACGGCTCTCGGAAGAGGGCCTCTGAAAGGATTTACCCATGAGCGTTGACCAATTCCGCGCAATGATGCTCCGCGAGGAGGATGCGAAGACTGTTGCCACCGTCGAGAACCTGACCGTCGATGCGCTGCCAGGTGAAGACACGCTGGTAAAGATCGAGTACTCCACGATTAACTTCAAGGACGCGCTCGCCGTGACCGGCCGCGGCAAGATCGTGAAGTCCTGGCCGCTCGTGCCGGGTATCGACTTAGCGGGAACGGTCGTCGAGTCTTCCAATCCTCGGTTCAAGGCAGGCACGAAGGTGGTGCTCACTGGATGGAGCGTGGGGGAAAAGTACTTTGGCGGCTTCTCCCAATACCAACAGGTGAAGAGTGAATGGCTCGTTCCGCTGCCAGAGGGACTTACCACCCGACAGGCGATGATGGTGGGCACGGCTGGCTTCACCGCCATGCTGTGTGTGAACGCCCTCGAGCGTGCAGGAATCACCCCTGCTTCGGGGCCCGTACTCGTGACCGGTGCCGCGGGCGGCGTGGGCAGTGTTGCGGTGGCAATCCTGAAGAAGCTTGGCTATCAGGTTGTCGCCCTGACTGGCGATACCGCCAAGCATGACTATGTAGCAACGCTGGGCGCCTCGGAATTTGCTGACGGTCCTCAATGGGCTGACCAGCCAAGGGCATTGGAGGGGCAGCGTTGGGCGGCTGCCATCGATACCGTTGGCTCCAAGGTTCTGGCCCGTGTGCTCGCCGAAATGCAGTATGGCGGCGTGGTGGCCGCCTGCGGGTTGGCCGGTGGCGCCGATCTTCCAACATCTGTGATGCCGTTCATCCTGCGCAAGGTCAATCTGATTGGCGTGGATTCGGTCATGTTGCCGACACAGGACCGCATCGCGGCCTGGAATCGAGTCGTCCACGATCTGCCAATCGAGATGCTTGAAGGAATCTCGGCAACGACGGTATCGCTGGATGACGTGAAGAGCACTGCCGAGCGCATGCTCGACGGAAAACTGAAAGGACGCGTTCTCGTTGACGTGAACGCGTAGATGTATTTTTGCTCGGGCGAGTGTCGATTGGCACTCGCCCGGTGGCAGTACCTTGGCACCAAGGCAATAAAACGACGCCGGGCAAACGCCGGCGAACAAAAAGACTCACCGGAGGCAGCCATGCAGATCACATCTTCCATCGCAGATCGCTCAGGTTAGGCGGGCTTGGTGACCTTGTCGGGCCGCGCGCGCCATAAGCCTTGCGCGAACCGGGGCGGCTTCCCCAAGGCGTCACCATGTGAACCGTTATTCATCCGAGCGAACCGACTACGGTCGGCAATGAAATTCCATGGCGAGTCCCGTATCTCGCTCTCGGGGCGCCGCTCCTCAGTAAAACAATAAATGACCAGTCAACTGGTAAATGAGCCCTTGCACGGCAGGGCATGTATGTCTACAGCGCTAATGGAGACAAGCGATGGACTTTTCCGATTCGAACTCACACGGTGCGCCGACGGAATCTGAAGCGATCGTTGGTGGCAGTTTTATCCGGCGCCTAAGCCGGCTGTGCGTGCGCCTGGTAGAGCAGGTCATGCCGGATCCGTTTGTTATCGCGGTTCTTCTCACCGGCTTCACCTGCCTGCTTGCATTTGCCGTTGCACCGAAAGGGACGCCTTCGGACGTCCTGACGGGATGGTATGACGGCGTCTTCAAGATCGCCAGTTTTGCATTTCTCGTCGCACTGACTTTGGTGACCGGGCACGCGCTGTCCACCTCCAAGCCAGTCTCGAAGCTTCTCTCGGCGACTGCAGACCTGGCGACGTCGCCAGGGGGAGCTATGGTCCTGACAGTCTTCGTCGCGCTGATCAGTACGCTGCTCAATTGGGCCTTCGGCCTGGTAGTCACAGCGCTCTTCGCCCGTGAGGTTGCCAAGCGGGTCCGAGTGGATTTTGCTTGGCTGGTGGCCGCGGCTTACGCTGGCTGGTCGTTCTATGTATGCGGTATCTCAAGCTCTATCGCGCTACTCAGCGCTAGCAGCGGGGCGCCAATGAACATCATCGAGAAGGTCACCGGCAACGTGCTTCCGATGAAGGACTTTCTGCTGTCTCCCCTGAACTATCTTCCGCTTTTGCTGCTCTCTGTGATCATCCCGTTTGTCTTCTGGTTGATGATGCCGAGTGCGAAGGAAGCGGTGCCGGCCGATCCGGAGAAGCTCAAAAATGAGGATGCAATTGCGGCTGATGCTCCGGTACCTGCGACGATTGCGGGTTGGCTGAATCACAGCTGGGTCGTCAACCTTATTCTGGTGGGAACTGGCGCCTGGTACATCGCGATGAAGTTCACGGCGGGTACGTTCAAGCTTGATCTGAACATGCTTGTCCTGATTTTTCTGTTGCTTGGCATGTTGATGCACGGGACGCCGCGCGCTTACCTCAAGGCAGTCAACAATGCAGCACGAGTTGCCGGTCCCATCCTTCTGCAGTTCCCGCTCTATGGCGGAATTATGGGCATCATGTCGGCCACAGGCTTGGCCGACATGATGTCGCAGATGTTTGTCCAACATTCTTCCAGTCAGACGCTTTCCTTCTGGACCTTCATCTCGTCACTGATCATCAGCGTGTTTGTCCCTAGTGCCGGCGGACACTGGGTCGTGCAAGCTCCCTTTGCGGTGCCCGCTGCCACCAGTCTGGGGGTCCCGCCCAGCGCGGTAGCCATCGCGGTAGCATTAGGAGAGGGCGCCGCCGACATGATCCAGCCGATGTGGGCGATTCCGCTGCTCGCGATCGCCGGCGTCGGGTTGGGACGCGTCATGGGCTACACGCTGATTATCTTCTTCGTGATGTGCACAGTCATGGGCGGTGTGCTGCTCATGTTCCCGCACGGTTAAACGTCGACCTAGCACCGAAAGCGCGACGTCGCATGATCCGGTGTCGCGACAACCTAATTGACATGGTGAAGCAATGAAGCAGAGCATCCTCGCATCTCGCCTTGAACAAGCTGCGAACACCTATGGTGACCGCGTTGCACTTAGCGGTGAAGGCGTCAAACTGACCTATTCGGAGTGGCTTAACCGGTCACGGCAGTTGGCGCAGCACCTGAGCGAAGCCAAGCTGGCTCAGCATGAGCCTGTCATGGTCAAATGCTCGAATCATCCGCTCGATTTCGTTGCATTTCTTGGTGTCTGGCTTGTCGGTGGCGTCGTGGCGCCGGTGCATCGCACCACCCCGGAGGCGGTGGTCGGGGCCATGCAAGCCAAAGCGGATTGCCAGCTTTGTCTCGATCTGTTGGCGGAAAACGAGCCGCTGAAGGAACTGCGTCCCTCGGGTAGCGCGACCGATGGTGCCCAGCGTCGCATCCTGGAGGACGGCGCGCTCATTATTTTCACGTCGGGATCGACGGGTCTGCCAAAGGCCGCAGTGCTCTCTCACGCTGCGTTCTCTGGCAAGCTGGATCAAAACCAGCGTCTACTGTCCATCCAGTCTGATGATGTGACGATGCTGGTGCTGAACAATACGTTTAGCTTTGGAATCTGGGTTTCCTTGCTGACCCTTCTGGCGGGGGGACGGCTGCTCACACAGTCAAAGTTCTCACCGGCCGAGTTTGTCCATTCGCTGGCTCGCGATGGCGTCACTTTCCTTGGGGTGGTCCCGACCATGGTTCGGGCAATCTTCAGCGCTTTGAAGGACGAAGAGCTCGCGACGGCGAAGGATAACGTGCGAGCGGCAGGGCGTCTGAGGTCGGTAGTCATCGGCGGTGAGCCGCTTGGCAAGGATCTTTCGCAATCGTTGCGCGCCTTCGTCGAGCCGGCAGGGCTCTTCGATATCTACGGTCTGACAGAGACTTCGACGTGTGATTTTGTGCTCCAGCCTCGAGATTTCGCGACGCATGAAGGCACCATTGGTCAGCCGTTTCCCGATATTGAATACCGGGTCGTATCTACCGATCGGGAGGAAGACGCACCAGGTGAACTGCAACTTCGATCACCGTATCTGATGAGTGGCTACCTGGGCGATGACGAGCTGACGCGAGCCGCGTTCGAAGATGGGTGGTTTCGCACGGGCGATCTTGCCGTTCGACACGGTGATGGCTATGTGTCGATCGTAGGTCGTCTGAAAGATGTCATCGTTCGCGGGGGTAACAAGGTTACCCCAGTGGAAGTGGAGCGCGCGCTGACGAGCTGCTCCGGCGTTGCTGCAGCCTTGGTCACCGGTACTCCCGACCCGGTCATGGGGCAGAGAATTCAGGCGTTGCTGGTGCCCAAAGCCGGTGTAGAAATTGATGCGCTGCTGGTGCGAACGGAGCTGTCCAATATCCTCGAGAAGTTCAAGCATCCCGACGCCTGCTTCGTCGGTACGGAGTTGCCGACGGGGCGCACCGGAAAGGTCGACCGTGGCCAACTCGCTAGATGGCTGGAGACGCAGGCGGTTGCGCCGCTCGCATCCTGGAAAGCCTGAGTGCTGACGCAAATCCTCCTCACATCATGCAAACGATGAACTCATTCGAATCCATTCAGGTTGACGTTGGTGATGATGGTGTCGCCGTCCTCAAACTCCATCGCCCAAAGCGTCTCAATGCGCTCTCCAAGGACATGCTCCTGGAGATATGCGAGGCCATGACGCAGTTGGAGGCGGACGAGCGTGTCCGGACCATTGTGCTCACGGGTTCTGGAAATGGCTTCTCTTCGGGCTTTGACCTCAAGGATCAAATGGAGCGCCAGCCCAAAGGTCCGCAGATATGGCGCGAGATCTTGGACCTGGACTTCACGGCAACGATGAGATTCTGGCGCAGCCCGAAGCCAACGATCGCGGCCGTGCACGGACCTTGCGTCGCCGGTGCGTTTGAAATGGCGCTGGCCTGCGATTTGACCATTGCCGCCGAGGATGCATTCTTCGGCGAGCCGGAACTGCGCTTCGGCGCAGGCATTGTCACCATGCTCCTGCCATGGATGACATCTCCGAAACACGCCAAGCGCATCATCTTGAGCGGGCAGGATCGCGTCGGCGCGCGTCTTGCCATGGAGATGGGGCTGGTGAGCGAAGTTGTGCCGCCTGGCGAGCATTTGAGTGTTGCGCTACGCATTGCTCGGAACATGGCAAAGATGGACCCGGACCTCGTGCAACAGACCAAGAAGGCGATCCAGCGCACGTATGAAATTCAGGGCATCGAGACGGCATTGGCGGCAGCATTGGATATCGACCACAGCATCGAATCCCACGGCTCGCCAGACAAAGTGAAGTTCATGGATATCGCCCGAAACGACGGGCTTAAGGCTGCGCTGGCATGGCGCGCCGAGCGTTTCGAAGACGAGTAATGAAGTTCTCAAAATATCCAATCGGCATTATCGTTGTCGCGCAGCTTCTCGGAACTTCGCTGTGGTTCAGTCCGAACAGTGCGGCCGAGAGCCTTGTGCAAGCGTGGGGAATCGCGACGCCACAGCTCGGGCAGTTGACGAGCGCCGTGCAACTCGGATTCATCGCCGGAACGCTTCTGCTCGCCACTTCTGGGCTGGCAGACCGCTTTCCAGCAAGCCGTATCTTTTGCATTGCCAGTGTGTTGGGCGCTGCATTTAACGCAGGATTCGCGCTGGTGCCAATCTCGTTCGACCAAGCTCTTCTTGTGCGCGCGGCGGTTGGCCTCTGCCTGGCTGGCATCTACCCGCTGGGCATGAAGATGGTCATTTCCTGGTCGAAGGGGAATGCCGGCAAGACGCTGGGGCTTCTGGTGGCGATGCTAACGATGGGCACAGCCTTGCCTCATGGGGTGCGGGCTGTCGGGGCCGCGTGGTCCTGGCAAACGGTCGTGATGACGTCTTCCGTGCTGGCACTAGTCGGGGGCGCTATGATCGCATTGCTCGGCGACGGGCCGCACTTGCGGAGTGGCTCTGCGCCCCGAAGACATTCTTGGGGAGCGGCGCTGACCGTGTTCCGGGAGCCGGCATTTCGTGCCGCGGCGATGGGCTACTTTGGCCACATGTGGGAGCTCTATGCGTTCTGGGCGGTCGCCCCATTTCTGGTGACGTACGTTTTGGGTGTCGGCGGCGGAGATGGACACCATTTGGCATCGCTGGTGACGTTCGTTGTCATTGCATCAGGCGCGCTTGGGTGCGTGGCGGCGGGGCTCGTGAGCCAGCGATTCGGCAGTGCACGCGTTGCCGCGTCAGCGCTGGCACTCTCAGGCAGCATGTGCCTGATCTTCCCGCTAGCTGCGCACCACGGCAGCCCAGCGCTCAGCATCGCCGTCTTGCTGATCTGGGGGGGCTCGGTGATCGCCGATTCGGCGCAGTTCTCTGCCCTGTCCGCGCAGGCCTGTCCACCGCAGTTGTTGGGTAGTGCGCTCGCTATCCAAAACAGCATCGGGTTCTTGATCACGGTGTTGCCGATCACCATGGCGGTGGGCGAGGTCGGCAAATTGGGTCCCGACGTGGCCTGGCTGATGTTGCCGGGCCCGGTAGTGGGGTTGGTGTTCTTGCGACGCCTCGTGTACCCGGGGATGCGGCGGCAAATCTGATAGCGGACCAGACGTTCGTCAGCATCCAAGGTGGCGCACGGGCTCTAGTTGACCAGTCAGCCAAAACTGCATACGATAGGCCTGTAGTCCGGTGGGACCAACGTTGTAGCTATCAAGGAGCGCCACTTTGACCGAGAAGACAAAGCGACCCGCGGTGCAGAGTCGGACCCGCGATGGGAACAAACGCGAAGACTTGCTCCGAATCGGCGTAGCCGTCTTTACGGAGAAGGGCTTCCACAACACGCCTGTTGATGAGATCGTGGCCGCCGCCGGCGTCCCGAAAGGCTCGTTCGCCTACTACTTCGGTAGCAAGGACGCCTATACGGTTCAGGTGATTGAGCGGTACGCCGAGTACTTCAACAAGAAGCTTGATCGCATACTGTCCGACGCGACCGTGGAGCCGATTGATCGCGTCAAGGCGTTCATGGATGAAGCTACCGCAGGAATGGAGCGGTTCCAGTTTCGCCGTGGGTGTCTGGTCGGCAATCTTGGTCAGGAACTTGCCGCGCTCGATGAAACTTTCCGAGGTGTATTGCTCGCCACTGTGCAAGGATGGCAGGCACGCGTACGCGCTTGTCTGGACGAAGCGCAGGAAATGGGACAACTCTCGCCCAGCGTAGACACGGATGGCCTGGCGCGGTTGTTCTGGTACGCGTGGGAAGGCGCCGTATTGGGGGCCAAGCTCGAAAAGTCGCGTGCACCGTTGGACGCGGTGAGCGAAGCATTCATCGGTCAACTGAGAGCACTGGGAAACTCGACATCGCGTGTGGAGGATCCAAGGCCTAGCAAGGCTCGCGCAACCGGCAAGTTGGCTCGAGGCGGGCACGTGCCGCGACTACCGAAATCGGCGGCAGCATAAGGTCACTAGTCACTCGGCAGCACGCTTGATGCCGACCTTAGCAAGGGAGGTCGATGCCGCGCTGATGACATAAATTGACGTACCGAACACGCCTAACGCTGGACGCTACCTCGCACTCATCCTCGCCGCGGAGCAAGGCAAGCGCATTTACGGCGACACAATCCCGAGGCCCGCGAACGACAAGCGCATCGTCGTGACGAAGGAACCCGTGGGCGTGTGCGCCGCGATCACGCCGTGGAATTTCCCCGCCGCAATGATCACGCGCAAGGGCGGTCCCGCGTTCGCAGCAGGCTGCCCGATGGTGCTCAAGCCCGCCGAAGCCACACCGTTCTCGGCGCTTGCGCTGGCCGTTCTGGCTGAGCGCGTGTGCGTGCCGCGCGGCGCGTTCAGTGTCGTGTCGGGCGACCCGAAGGCGATTGGCGGAGAACTCACGAGCAACCCGACCGTGCGCAAGCTCTCGTTCACGGGCTCGACGCCAGTGGGCCGCCTGCTCATGAGTCAGTGCGCCTCCACGGTCAAGAAAGTCTCGCTGGAACTCGGCGGTAACGCGCCGTTCATCGTGTTTAAAGATGTCGATCTGGACGCTGCCGTCGCCGGCGCGATCGCTTCGAAGTATCGCCATAGCGGCCAGACCTGCGTGTGCACGAACCGCTTCTACGTGCACGACGCCGTGTACGACGCGTTCGCGGCCAAACGGTGCGACGCGGTTGAAAAGCTCAAGGTTGGTCTCTGCAGGGAAGCCGGCGTGACGCAAGGCCCGCTCATCAACGAAGCGGCCGTGCTGAAGGTGGAATCGCACATCGAGGACGCGCTCGCGAAGGGCGCCCAGGTGATCGCGGGCGGCAAGCGTCACGCGCTCGGCCATGGCTTTTTCTAGCCGACCATCCTCCCCGGCGTCACGCCCGCGTTGAAGGTTGCAAGCGACGAAACTTTTGGCCCGCTCGCACCACTGTTTCGCTTCTCTTCGGATGAAGACGTGATCAGGATGGCGAATGATACCGAGTTCGGACTCGCCGCTTACTTCCACAGCCGCGACATCGGCCGAGTGTGGCGTGTGGCCGAAGCGCTCGAATATGGCATGGTCGGCATCAACACCGGCCTTATCTCGAACGAAGTCGCACCGTTTGGCGGCGTGAAGAAGTCGGGCATTGGCCGCGAAGGCTCGCACTACGGCGTGGACGATTACGTGGTGATCAAGTGCATGTGCGTCGGCGGGATCTGACGACGGGACGATGTTGGGATGATCTGAACCGGAGCATTCTCTGGTCCAGATCGTACGGACGTTGAGGGAATTAGGGGGCAGCGCCTTTGCAGATGAGAGCCGGCGCTAGGGCAACGCGGATCTGTCTGGAAAAGCTTGTCCCGGCGCTGAGTTCCGAAGCGGCGCGCCGGGACGCTTGTCACGCCTCTTGGCAGGAGCGTGCGGTTCGCTGCAGCTTAAAAGAGGTGATGGATACCGACTGCGAAGCCGGTCTGATTGGCGCTGGCAACGACGCCGGTACCGTACCCTGCAACGCCCAGATTCGAACCGTTGCTGTTCTTGACGTAGTTGAACTCGGCGTAGAGGCTGGTCGCCTTGGACAATAGGTACTGGGTGTTAATCCCGAAGTCGATCGGGTGCTGCCCTGCCGACTTGATATTGGTGTAGTACGTCGCTGCGGAAACAAATAGGGCGGGAGAACACTCAACCCGGAGGCCGCCGTAGTACATATCGGAGCGGGCGGCCGTTGCCGGGACGGAACTGTTGAACCACTTGTAGCCCGCAAACACCGTCACGGGAGAAGCGATCTGGTAGCTTGCCCCAAAAGCAATGCGTTGCTCCTTGTTACCCTGCGTGGAAACCGACGTCCCGCGGCGGAGATCGTACACGAGAGCCGCGAGGAGCGGGCCGGCGCCATAGGAGGCGCCGCCGCTGATCTCCTGACCTACGCGGAATTCACCGGGGACCTGCGCACCATTTTCAATCGTCGCGTCGTACCCAGTACTGAACAACGCATCAAATTTGACCGGGCCAACGCTGGCAACGTACTTGATCGAGTTGTCGGCGCGATTTGCATACTGGGGGTCCTGGGCAACGAGCGACCAGTTGTAGTATCCGAGCGGATCAAGCGGCACAAAGAAGTCATAGATCGGCACTCGCTGGCGACCGAGCGTCACGGCGCCATAAGATGTTTCAAGCCCGACAAATGCCTGTCTGCCGAACAGTCTGCCATTTTGCTGTAGCGTCCCGTTCACGACGCTAAAGCCGTTTTCCAGTTGAAACACGGCTTTTAGCCCGCCTCCGAGATCCTCAACTCCTCTGAAACCAAACCGGTCGGCGGCTTCGCCGCCCGAGAACATCTGAGCTGCAGAGTGGTTTTGGCCGCCACTCTTGGATACGTTCGTCACGTAGCTGATGCCGGCGTCAACGATGCCGTACATTGTTACGCTTGACTGCGCGTGGGCACCAGACGCAGCAAGGCATGAACCTGCTGCAACCAGACCACTCACAATATGCCTTTTGCTTTTGAACTGCTTCATTTATTTAGTCTCCAAACCGTACTTTCGTTTTTATAAATAAGTAAAACTATGTAATTTTTATAGAGCCGATGATTGGCTCATGCACCGATGCTAGGTTCGGTTACTGCGCCGCCTGAGGTTCCTGGGCGCTATCGGAAATCGAAACGTCTGCCGATGGCGCGAGGTTCTGCGCGACGAAGAAGAGGAGAACTACACCGCATAACGGCCCGGCGGCGAGCGTAAGCAGCGCGAAGAGAAAGGAGTGCGTCGATGCGTATACCCCGCCGACAACGATGGGAGCCAGCGCACTTCCGGATTGCCAGACAGCGTTGGTAAGACCGGCTGCGGCACCGGCGGACTTTGCGCCGGAGGCACGGGTAACCTGTGCGATAAGCACGGGCGTATAGCCGAACGCTGCGGCACCCAGGAAGGGCGCAACCATATAGAACTGGGCGACGGTCGAGCATTGACTGAAAACAACAAGCATCGATGCGAAGCACAGCAAGCACACGATCGAGACCAGTTTCGCAGAGCCTTTAAACAGGTCGGTAAGCCATCCCAGCAAGGGCTTCGCGATCACCGCACCGACACCGAACAAAGCGGCGATCGAACCGGCGGTCACTGGAGCGATGCCATATTGCTTGGTCATGAGGGCGTTACCCCACGCGCCGAAACCAACGGTCGCCCACAGCGCTCCGCATCCCGCAAAGGAAAGGAGGACGAGATTCCGGTTTTTAACCAAACGACCGACTTCCTCGCGGGTAATTCGGGCACAAGGCACCTTTAGCGGGCTATCCCGCAGCAGAATGAGACACACAATTGCCCACAGGAACGTAACCACACCCATGGTTCGAAATGCGATTTCCCAACTGAAGACCTTCGCCACGGTGGGAACGATCGCGTTTGCGATGACGACGGCCAGAGAAGTGGCGGTCGCATAGAGGCCGAGTGCACGGCCGCGGTCCTTGCCGAACCACGAGGTGAGGATCTTGACGCCCGCTGAGTAGTCCGCGCCTGCGGCGATGCCCATGACGACCTGAATCCAGATACCAGTTGTGAGATTGCGAGTAAAACTAAAGCAGAAGGTGGCGACACCCAGAGGAATGAGAGCCCAAACGAGCGTGCGGCGACCTCCGATCGTGTCTGTGATGATGCCGCCGACTACGTTCGCAAGGACATAGCCCACATAAAATGCCGTCACAAATGCGCCGAGCATGGCTACCGAGATTCCGAGCGAACGTCCTACAGGCGCGGCAACGGTACTCCATGCCACACGGTCCACATAGCTAAGCAGAAACGCGATCCAGACGACGAACAGCACGACCCAGCGGTAGGCCGGTGGATTCTGGTCCATATTGGGAATTTGGCGAGGGCTTTCTTTGCCTTCTTGGGCAAGCTGCTTCGTCTCCATGGTTTTGTTTCTCATGTGGGGATGTGGCTGGGCAGATGAATGCCTCCGACGCAGCAAAGCCGGCGGCCTGCATCATCTGGGTATGTCCGACAGACGGACAGTTGTCTCAAGTTTTGATAAGTATCAAACATTCGGCATGGATCGTCACGTGGGGTTTACTCGTGTTCGCAGCGTGGATAGGGTGGTGCGGGTCGGTCTGATCGATCGCGTGATGGCAATGCGTGTGCCGGCATCATCTGCCGCGATTTCGACCACCTGTGCGGCCTCTCGTGCTCACATTGTGCGGAGCCCAGATGGAAAAACAGACCCACCGCCTGAAGGCAAAACGCGCGCGAGAAGGCACTGCAAGCGCATCGGCAACGCCGGGGCGCAAGCGCGGTGATCAACCTCATCGCGTTCGGGCGGTAAGGACTGAAAGCGGAGGGAGCAGGGAGAACGGCGAAAGATCGGCTGCCAGGAGGAGTTCCTGCAGTCGCTCGAGCTTGACGAGCGTGAACATCATTTTGGGTGCTGTGCCTCTGATTTGCGCTGAGACGAAGCCTTGTTGGACGAAATCGCCAAGCGTCAGGAGGCGGCGCCGTTTGGCCGACGCGGCTACGGGGTGCTACCGCTCAAAATAGGCTTCCTGCACGTCTTGATGCTTGACCACACCAGGAGAGAGCACGAACAGTACGAAGGTGCTAGTGAATAGTCCGGCGAGTCACGCAATGATTCGGAAAACGATGTAATTTAAAAGAATTTTTGAACCGGGACGTGCCGGAAATGGAGGGGAGCGGGGCACGGAGAGCGTCATTGCAATGAACCAGCAGAACCTGCTCAGGTCAGGCGGCTAAAGCAAAAGCCTCGGCCGGGGTCATCATCTTCAGCGCTTGATGCGGCCGTCGATGGTTGTAGAGCTGAATCCAGTCGCCGATCACACGGTTGGCGTGTTGCAGCGTCTCGAAGGGATGGCGGTGCGCACATTGCTCCTTAAGCGTCCGGATGACGCGCTCGACCATGCCGTTCTGCTGTGGACAATGCGGGGTGATGAATTCCTGGCGCAGGCCGTAGCTGCGCGCCAGCGCGGTGTAACTGCGACTGGTATCCGGTAACACCAATGCCCCGATTATCATGATCGCGGAAAAGGCCAGCGACATGATCCGGAATCGTGGCGTGAGGACCGAGTGAAAGACGGATTTCGTGGCGAGCTGAATGAAGGATGGGGGTCCAAGGTTATCTTCGGCAAAGCGGCGCGTGTCGCGCCGTCGCCCTAGTCGGGATGCGAGCTGTGCCCGGACATCCGCGCTTTCGTGTTCGCCAGAGTGATGCGCCAGCGAGCAGATTCTTTGCACCTCGCGTGCGTATTAATGCAGCGACGTTACGCATCCGCAAGTGACTCTCGGGCGCCGGGGCGAGTTGCCTGATTCGTCTAGAGCTGAATTCCGGCGCGGCGGAGCATCGCCTCAAAGATTAGCCGGTGAACCGTTGAGTTCGAAGCGACGCGTGACTGCGGAACTTTCTCAAGGATCTCGGCGGGGATGGCGCGGTTGGGACCCGCTCCAGCATCCGACGCGAGCTGGATTTCACAGGCGCGTTGCAGCGTCCAGAGTCGGTTGAATGTCGTTGGAATGTCGGGGCCGACCGCAAGTAGTCCGTGGTTCCGCAAAATGAGGTGATTTCGGGATCCAAGCGAAGCAATGAGTCGTGGCTGTTCGTCGACGTTGGTTGTCACCCCTTCGTAGTCGTGATAACCAACGTCACCATAAAGCATTGCGCTATAGAAATTATCCGCCCTTAGTCCTTCTTCCTTCGAGGCTACCGCACATCCGGCCGTGGTGTGCATGTGCATGATGCAATGTGCGTCCGCGCGACTCGCGTGGATCGCGCTGTGGATAACGAAGCCAGCGCGATTCACGGTGTATTCCGATTCCTGCTGCAAGGTTCCGTCGAGTGCGACGCGAAGGAGATTTTCCGGCGTCACCTCTGCGTAGTGCAGGCCGAAGGGATTGATCAGGTACTGGTTGTCGGTCTCCGACGCTGGTAGTCGGACCGTAATGTGATTGAAGATAAGTTCCGTCCACCCGAGCCAGTCGAACATGCGATAGCACGCCGCGAGATCCCGGCGCAGGTGAGCTTCTTCATACGCGTTATTCATCACTTTTATCCACAATGGGCCAGCGCGAGCCAATCGCCCCATGTTGTCCGGATTCACCGGGCCTCGGCGACGGATTCGCTGGCATAGACGCGATCGGCGCGCCAGTTGGGTGGACTGCAGGAAAGCGGCCGAAGGCGTGCCCTGCATTCCTCCCCGAGAGAAAACTAAAGGTCCACACGCGGTCGCCTTGAAGCCGCGCGCTACGAGAGTGCTCTGCTCATCAGCGAGAGATGCGTTTCAACGAGAGCAGTGGAAATCGCCGCCTCCGGCGCTATGGGTCGCCGCCGGACAATTAATATGTCGCGCAACACAGGCCAAATCAAGACAACCGAGCAATCCCATCACGCGATGTATCTCACTCATCAGGATATTGATTGCGTGAGCGGCGCCCCCTTCACCTGCTGCTGCAAGACCGTATAATGTTGCACGCCCAACCATTACAGCGTTGGCACCAAGCGCAAGCGCTTTCAAAACGTCGCTACCCCGGCGAAAGCCACTATCCACGAGGATCGGGAAGTCCGGCAGACGGTTCCGGATTGCTGGTAATACCTCGATTGGAGACACAGCGCAATCTAACTGACGTCCTCCGTGATTGCTCAATACGACGCCGTCCACGCCGGTATTCCGCGCTCGTATGGTGTCAGCTTCCGTCATGACGCCCTTCACTAGGAGGGGGCCGTCCCAAAGCTGCCTTATTTTCCTGACATCGTCCCAGGTGATGCGGGGCTTCAATTGCGAAGTGATCAGCGAAGCGGCCTTGGCCGCGGAGATCTGCCGTCGGGGGAAGAACTCGGCAAGATTCGCGAATACAGGTTCACCGTGTGACACCATACGGCGAACATACTCACGAACCCACCGAATATGGCACAGCGCATCGAACAGGTGCGGATGACTTAGTTTGCCGGGAGACCGGTAACAGCGCCTTTGCCACTCGCGAGCGCTGCTCACATTCGCGTCGGTCGTGACCACAAGCGCCTTGAAATTCGCTTGCCGTGCCCGCTCGACAAGACGCGTGGTGATCGAAGGATCCTCTAGGATGTAAAGCTGGAACCAGTTCTGCGCCCCTGGGATCGTACCAATCTCTTCGATGCTTTCATTCGCGAAACTGCTCAGGGTGAACGGAATGCGTGCGCGCTGCGCAGCACGCGCGAGAGCAGAGTCCCCCCCCGGGAAGGCGAGTCCATTGAAACCAGTGGGAGCCACCACGAGCGGCGCGGGTAAGCGCGCGCCAAACAATTCGACACTTGAATCCAGTCCGGACGTGTCAACCAGAGTCGACGGCACAAAGGAAATATTGCGAAACACACGTCGATTTCGCTCGAGCGTCAGTTCGTCTTCTGAGCCGGACTCAATGTACTGCCACGCAAATGCAGGGAGCCGGCGTTCCGCTGCGGCACGGAGCTCGTCGATGGTCTGAACCCGCTTAAGGTCACACCCGATGTATAGATGTCGTCGCACGTTGTGTTTTTGCGATACTCGCGTCGAAAATCGCTTTGGTTGTATGCAGTTGCCTTCGAACTCGCCACCCGTCATGGTGCATCGCAGACCATGGAACGCGGCGTCACTCTCTGTAGCGGCGACCTGTTTGATGAGGTCGCGACGATCAAGTCCTAAACGGCCTTTCTCTTGGAATGCCTAGGACGATTGCAAGCGCTCCGGCGGCGATGACAACTGCAATGAAGTAGAGTCCCATGCTGAAAGACCCGGTATGAGCTTTTGCAAAGCCGAATATTGATGAGCCAAGCAATCCGCCCAGACTTCCGACGCCACCAATCAGCCCGATACCTGCTGCACTGATCGACCGCGGGAGCGCGCCAGACGGAATAGCCCAAAAAACGGGATAGCATCCCGCAATCAGACCGCTTGCGAGAGTGAGCAAGACCATCGAAAGAAGAATATTGCCACTGAAAAATCCGAGGCCAACGAGGCAAATACTGCCGGCAAAGAGAGATGCACCAAGGTGCCATCTGCGCTCCTGTTTCCGGTCCGAGTGACGCGACAAGAGGATCATGTACACGAGCATCGCAACTGCCGGAGCAGCGGACAGCATGCCAATCCAGAGGGGATCTCTTAAACCGAAGCTCTTGATCACGCTCGGCATCCAGAAAGACAGCGCGGATGACGTGCATACCAGGCAGATGTAGGTAAACGAAGCGACCCACACGAGTGGTTCTCTCATTGCAGCCAAAAGGGAAGACGATCCGTTAACTTTCTCACGTTTCTTTTCCTTGGCCTGCAACTCTGTCAAGACCGCGAGCCGCTGATCGGGCTGTAGCCACTGTGCGGATTCCGGACTCTCCGCGAGCGCAAAGAAGGCATAGGCACCAAGGAGAATCGTCGGCACCGCCTCAAGGATAAACATCCATTGCCATCCCCTGAGCGTCGTCGAATCCTGAAAAGCGTGCATGATCAATCCGGATATCGGGCTGCCGATAATGCCCGCTACAGGCATCCCGATATAGAAGAGGCTCTGTATTTGTGCGCGGCGGTCGGTTGGAAACCAGCGCGTCAGGTAATAGATCGCCCCCGGTAGAAATCCGGCTTCGGCTGCGCCGAGGATTACCCGCACCACATAGAACTGGAAAGGTGTTGTGACGAATGCCTGTGCGGCGGAGGCGCAGCCCCAAAGCAGCATGATTCGCGTGAACGTCTTGCGCGCGCCGATCTTCTCCAGCAGCAGGTTACTTGGAAGCTCAAATAAGGCGTATCCAATGAAAAATAGAGAAGCCCCAAGTCCGTATATGGCCGGCCCGAATCCTAAGTCCTTCTGGAAATCCAAGGCCGCGAAGCCGGCATTCATCCTGTCGATGTTGCAGACGACGTAGGCGAGAAATAGAAAAGGGACGACCCGTCGGGCAATCAGCCGATACGCACTTTCTCTTGTACCGGTGCCCTGGATGTCCGCAAGCGTTATCGATACTTCTGGGTTGGTTCTCATCGTCACCGCGTCTCCGATTGTTATATGGCTTCCGGCCGATGGGCCACGAATCCCGCATGTCCGCATGGCGGACATTGATCTCATTAAATATTGAGGGGAATTCAGTCCAGTGTCAACCAGGGAGCTGCCCGAGTTATGTCTGCGATGTTCCAGCGGAAAGGGCATTTCCCAGGGAAAATTCAGACAGAACTGTCGACCAGTCTGGATGGCAGGCTTAGGTCACTGCAGCCGTGCTCAATAACGCAATTTTGGCAGTCCGGTTCCGCGACGTCCCCGATCGTTGTTGGTCAGGTCTACGCAACGTCGCATTCGTTTTCGATGGCTCTCTGACGTTGGCCATCGGTCCGCTGTGCGGCGCAATCCTGGTGGGTTTTGTCACGCAAAGCCGGGCGCCAAATGTGGTGCCCCTGAGCGCAGTGAAAGCGCGGCAGTGCTAGGGCGGGGACATTAATTGTCCGGCGCCTGAGCATGCGATATTTCGACCATTGGCGATTTCAATGGAGGAAGTAAGCGGGGGGCAGATATCTCATCCCCCGCATTAAGCCGCAACAGGATGTTCGGCCGAACACGACGCGGCGTCCAAAGAAGGCATGAGCGCTGCAATGGACGTGCGTAGCGAGTTTCAGCCCGGCGAGAGCTGGAAAGGTTGAGTCGCGCGGCAAGTAAAAAAATCGGCGCATATACGGGGGCTCGCCTTGCGGCGAGCCCCCGTATGCTTCGACATGACTATTTCACGTACTTGACTGTCACCGTGCTAGAGATCTTGTTTTTTCCAATTTCGTAGTCGGGGTTGTAGGTTGCGAGATTGTGTGCGGCTATACCGATGGCTGCCCCTACGCCCAGAACCGCGGCCGGGCTGAAGATGGAAATTAAAGAGGCAGATCGGTATTCCGTGAACACCCGGCATTTCATGCCCGATTTCTCGATGCGCCCTTCGATTCTTTCGACGACTCGCCCGATATCGGCCACACCTACCACCTGAAACGACGAATGACAGATGATCAGGTGGTCGAGTTCGGCGGTGGTGAGCTCGTCAGAGGCGTACTTCTTCATGTCGACGGACATGTCCAGATTCCTTATGCAGTTAGTGTGATTGATTTTGGTGGGCTAGCCGGGGATACGGGCTGGGCATTTTTGACGCGTAGCCCGTATGCCCGAGTTCGCCGCTTGACGCGAACTAGCTGGGTAGCTTCCCCTGCTCGCACCAGCTTTTCCATTCGCCGAGTTGGTCAACGGTTATGATCGCGTCGTCGCCGTTTTCTTTGCGGAAGGCTGAGGTCCATCTATCAACGCAGCTCGGTTTGCTGCCAGTCGATTGTGCAGCGGCATTCGCAGCGATGTTTTGATTTGCGGCCTCGCCGTTGCGGCACTCTGCGTGCCACATTTCGCGCTGGTCAGGCGTCCACAAATTCGTGGACGTTCGTTCATAAGCACTAAGCTTATGCGCCAAGCAGTCGTTGACCTGTTCACTGTCGGGCACTGTTTGCCCATCGCGGTACTCGTGTTCGAAGATGAGCTTGCCTGAGTTGTCCCAGCGCTGTGCGATGCCCTGCAGCTTGCCGTCGACAAAGTCGGCGCGACTGATTAAACGTCCTGACTCAGGGTCGAAACCCTCTTGAAGACCCAACTGTTTGCCACCGCTGAATGTTGCTTTCATGGTTACTTGGCCGCTTTCAGCCGCATATCGAGTGAAGGGGCCGTCCAATTGGCCGTTGACATAGGTGGCTTGGAGGATTCGGTTACCAGTGTTTTCATCGAAGCCTTCTTCAGCACCGATCGGCAGGCCTTTGTCCCAGTGAATGACATGCACTCGCTTCTTAGTTGACGGGCTGAAGATCTCTTGCGTGCCGTCAGGTTGCCCGTCCACGAACGCTACCTCGGAGATGACCTGGTTGTTCCCGCCAGGCACGTAAGACGTGAGTTTGCCGTCGAGTTTCCCGCTTGAGAATTTCATCGCAAGCAAAACGTTCTGGGTGTTCGCGGTGCTGCACGTTGTTGAGCCGTCAAGTAGCCCGTTCCGAATCTCTGCATCGCAGAAGACACCGACCGTTTCACGCGCCCCGCTATAGAAGTAAGCCAGACTCGAAGCCCGCGCTGGACCGACGTCCAACTGAGGCAAGCTTTTTCGGACGACGTTCGAGAATTTCGCGAAGCTGCCGAGGTTGTCGAGGATGACCCCGTTGGGGACGTTTGTCAGTTTTCCCGAGAAGGGTTCATTGGCTCCTTCGGCGTACACCTTACCGTTCACAATTTGAGCGTTTCTGAAGTCGAGAGACTTGTTGCCGCAAGCGCTGAGATTTAACACGAGTGCGGCTGTTGCGACACAAGTGATCCCCGTGATGATCTTGGTTTTCATATCCGAGTTTTGGGTTGTGAGAGCTGGCTGATGTTTGTGCTTCTTGTTGCGGAGACTGCTGTTGCGGTGTGGGCTGTTCGTTTGAGACAGAACTGCCCGTGCTTTCCAATTCAATCGATTCCAGGCACGTTGCAAGTTGTGCAGGGGACACGAGGCCTTGTGCATGCAGTGCCATCACGCGCTTACGCCGGCGCTCAACTGGGTAGGTTGAGTCGCCTACGAACTGCCACACGACATCCAGCATTTCCCGGTATGCCCGGCGGCGCTGTATCAGATATATCGGGATGATCATCGGGCCCAAAAGCAGACTGGCGATTACCCAGCCGAGAGTGGGAAGGCCGACTCGACTGAGGCGCAGGCGGCGTAAATCGAGCGCAATCGTCAATGCGATTGCGCTGGCGACCAATGCCCACCGAAACAGTCCCATGTCGCGCCCTTTATGGAGTTTCCCTAAATATAGCGTATATGCATACGGAATATGCGATATGCATATATAAAATCGACCGCATGGCCCATCCAATTCACGACTCGAGGTATCAGCGGATCGCCGGACTGTTGGCGGAGCTCCGCAGATCGCGCGGACTGCTGCAGCAGGACGTAGCGGACCGACTTGGCCGACCGCAGGCGTTTGTGTCGAAGGTCGAGAGCGGTGGCCGTCGCGTTGACCTGATCGAATTGCTCGACTTTTTGCGAGTCCTGGATGCAGATCCGCATGAGTTCATCGACCGTGTGATTGACGTCCCCATGACGGAACTGCCTCGTTGAGGTTGCCGCTCAATAGTCCTCCGGTAACAGCAACGTCGTCGCCGACCTGTCTGCTTCAGTAATTACCCATACCCTTTCGCAGGTCGGCAGCGCGTAGCTAGATAGGATGCGAAGCCCGTATGCCATGGCGTCATAGTTCTCGCGACGGTCGGACTCGTTGACTTCTCCCCAGTCACCTCGGGCGTGTCGTCTGATCAGATCCCAATGCGAGACCTTGGCTGTTTCGAGTGCCGTCAGCGCCGCCGGCGTCGCAAAGACTTTGCCAAGTCGAAACTGCGCGACGATTGGAGCGAACGTGGATGTGGTCATGTCTTCTCCCTGATTTCGTAATGAATGGACGCGTGCATGCCTCCAACGCGGGTCGGATTGATTTGCAACGCAGTACTGGTTGATACGCGGCTGGGCTTATGCCGCGCTTGTGGGGGTTGACGACGCGATTCGACGTCGCAGGTTTGTGGCTCTCGCTTGGGAGCAGCGAAGGTGTCGGCGTATATCGGCTACCGTCGGCCTAACTTGTCCAGCAGCAATTGCCTCCAGCACCTGGGCCGTATCGTCTGGTTTAGTGGTTGTCTGAGTCGCGACGATGGCAGGCGCGGGTTCAGGGTGTGACTCGTGACCGAGTAACGCGGAGTCGTGCGACTCCGAGGTGAATCCGTCTAGGGCAATTGCGTGGCTGACCAATGAATCAATGGGCTTGCCCGAAAGGCCAGTATCCCGAGAGGCAAGAGCCACTACCCACGAAATACACGCAATCCACTCCAGTACTGCGCTGACTGCCAAACTGATCGCCAAATCCACGACCGTTACGGAGCCTCCTAGCCATGGTGCAAGACGACTGGTCACCGGATCCTCTGTTGCTGCGCGGCGCTGACGATCGTTTTGCTGGGAGATCTCCTGTTGGGCGCGGGCTTCATCGGAGGCCGCGTCGATGGCGGCCAGTCTTGCCTTCAAGACTCTGCGACTAGCGAGTAGCGTCGCACAGTCACGACCGCATCGTCTTGCCTCGTTTCTGGCAAGTGCATCAACGATGTCGGCGCGCCTGGTCAATATCTTCGACAAGCTTTCAGTCTGGGCGACTGGCACCACGCTGATGGACGCACCGCGCTCCATGCCTGCGTGGCGCTGAGCCAACAGGAAGAACGTGGCGTGACCGTAGCAGGTCGCCAACATGCATCCGCCCCAAAGAAGCCGTGACGCGACTCGGGTCGAGCGCGGCATTGAGCGATTGATTGCTGGTAGCCAGTGAGTTCCAAGCACGAGGATGATTCCGAGGGCGATCCAGATCAATCGCTCGAACATCAAGCCCCCGCGCTGCCATCCCGCTGCAATGCTGAGACTCAGAGCGACAAGCGTGGCGGCGCTCGCGAGGATTCTGGCTACTTGCCTCCTCGGGGGCAGATGGGTGATTTTCATATTGTCACGCCACCAGTTTCATGGCTTCGTCCCAGGCCCGTTGCTTGATCGCCGCTCCAGCGCCGAACCAGGCAGCGTCCAGGCGATGGTCGTTCGTGCGAGCGCGACGGTGGTGATCTACGAACTCCGTGATGCTATTGACCATCCCCCAGGCCGTGCCTGATGCAGATGCCAGATCTGCCCCTCGGCCTCTTCCGTTGAACAGTTCCAGCACGTTGCGAATGGCTCGGTCGTTTTGAGACACGCCGGTCGGATCGTTTGCTGTTGAAACCGCATAGGTAAGGACCCGGCTAAAGAACTTCTCCGCCGCAGCCTGATCCACCTTCCGCTCTGCGAGTGCCTTGCTCTTCGCCATGAAGATCTCCCAGGAAGAAACGGCGACGCCCAACTGTCGCTTGACCGCTTGCGCATTGAACTGGCTTCGGTGGGCGACCTTGACAGCGCCGGTGCCGTCTTCCAATGCGATCGAAAGCGTGTTGTTACACACGACTCGAACCGAAGTGAATTGGGCCGTCGTTGCGAGGGTTCCGTCACACGCGGTCGCGAGCAGCAGGTAGCCGTTCACTTCGTCACGACCCTTGAGGGTGGCGCTTTGCCCAGTGCGCGCAAGTGCCCAGAACTTGCGGCCCTCCTTGAGGACACCGGCCGTTTCAAGTTCGAAGCCACCCACCTCAGTGAGATCTCGGTAGAACTCGAGGATCTCACCGGGCTGAACGACCTGATAGCGCTTCGATACGACGGAAAGAGGTGCTTTCGTGTCAGAGCGGTAGAGAACCTTCTGGTCCGGGTAGGTAAGAATGGAGCCGGATTCGGTGGAACCATCAATGAAGCGAACGTCCGCAGCATCGATTTGCCAGTTCATCCCGGCTTGTTCCGCCCAGACTTCGATGGGTTGATTGGGGGAGAGTTGGTTGCCCAAGCCGTGCCACGGCGTAGCGTTGATGTAGGCCATCGATTGAACGAGATGCATGAAATTGCCCCTGAAAATGCATAAAGCCCGGCGCCATGGCCGGGCTTTATGCTGGTTGGTGAGGTAGCTGCAGGATTAGGAGAGGGGGTATTGCGGGTGAAATGTGTGTCCGCAATCGAGACACTTCAGGTTATCGAGCACGTTTTGGTCAATGACTTCGCCCAAGGCCGCACCCGCTGCGCACCCGGATGTGCCGCCGATGAGGCATCCGACAATTGCGCCAGTAAGGCCGCCGAGCAATGCACCGACTGGGCCTGCGATCAGCCCGATCGATGCGCCAGTCTCGGCGCCGGCGAGTGTCATTGCTGCGCCACCCACTGCACCAGCAATTGCGCCGGCAGTTCCGCCAATCTTTGTGGCTCGATCAAGTGACTCGCATTGTCCAGACTGACATCGCGGGCATTGGATCTTCATAATTTTGGCTCCAAATTGAACGTCAAGGTCGGGGGAGGGGCGTTTCCGGCAACGGCTTCCCGCATTCAATTTGGTGATATGTGATCCAAAAAATCTTGAATACAGTGCTCCGCGACTCCATGGAGCGTGGGCAAAACACCTACGTAGGCGCTAGGGGCGGCGACCACTATTGTGTTGGCCGTGAATTCAGCGTTATGGGAGATCGGCTAACGTGGACCGGCCAGCCTTTCGTAGACATCTTCGATACATAATTTATGGCATCGGTTGTCAAAATCCTCACATTGGTCTTGTGTGCGATGCGACTACCGGAAGGGACGCCACACAGAGGAAAAGGAGATGCCGCATGCCATTTCTGGTTCTCGAAGCCACGCGGTCGAGCGGCAGCCACTATCGGCCATCGCTTGGATTGGTCACCCTGCCGAGCAATCGGGCGCCTCATGAGTGTCGCAACCGGATCGTCCTGCTCCTCGGGCTTGCCTTCTTGGCAATCGTGCAAGCCAGCTTCCCCATGGACCGCGATGGGGTCAGTTCAATGGCTCTAGACGGCCAAATTCGGACACTCGACCCCGGAGCGAAGATCGTTGACAATCGTGGCTGCTCATTCGCTCTAGCCGTATATCGATGAGAGTATCTCGGGATTTCGGAATCGTTGTCCGATGCGCTGCCGTACAGTCTTCCCGGGGGGAGGAGCGCGAGACACCGACCGACTTCGAACCTGGACGCGCGGCCTCTTCGGCGCCGGCTGAGCCCCCAACGTTAGGATTTGCGAGATGACGATCAGCGTAAAAGACGAACTGATGACGACGCTGGAAGCGTCCGGCATGCGGTCTAGAACCAACACCGAAATCGCCTTGAAGCAGCGCAACATCGCCATGATCTTGGCCTTCTATGGCTTCGGGAAACTGGTGTGGCCGACATTGGAGGACCTAGCGGTCGAGTTCGAGTTGACCACACGAGAGCGCGTGCGCCAGATCATTGAGCGGAAGTTCCGGCAGCGCATCGACGTCAGCCAACTGCCCGCGGCCCAGCGCTGCGCGGAGATTCTCCAAGGTCGGAAAAGCTGGGCCTCAGCAGATTACATCGCCGCCCTGTCGGCGGCCGGCATTGATGTCCCGCAGCGCAGTATTAAGGGCCTGCTCAACCTCATGGGGGACTTGGGGCTGGACGTCAACTACCGCGCTTACACGCCGGACCTCCGGGAAATGAGTCGCAGCCTGGTCGAGGATGGGCTCGACATGGTGCTCATCCGGGACGGTGACGCGAAAGCGCAGCAGGCGGCTTTCAAGCTCGCCGCCGATCGGCCAGGGCTGGTGGGGATTGCGAACCTGCGAGAGCTTGCAGAAGAGCACCAATGGTCGGCCGACCTCTACGCGATCGTCTGCAAGGCCGTGGCGTACGCGCCCAAAGTCTGGTCCGCGCAAAGCGGCGACGACTTCTGGTACGCCTTCGAGGAGCGCCAGACAACGCTTCGCACCTATCACGAGAAAGTATTCTCGGTGATCGAATGGGCCGACCCCGCGCACCTCGCGGAACTCTACGAGAATGCGTTGCACGCCAGAACGGTGAACATCTCCCGCCCACCCGTTTCGATCATCGAGCACTATCTGCGCACGTCCTTGCTGTTCGAGCGACGGGGCGAGCTGATTCGATACGATGGCCCGCTGGGCGAGCTCACTGACATCGAAGTCGCCACGCAGGCATTCTTGCAGGAACACGACCAATCGACCTATCCGGCGTTGTACGCCAATCTCGCCGCCAAGGGTTACTCGCGCCCGTACATTCAGAAGGCAGTCATGTTCTCTTGCCTGGTGCACGTGGACACGACGCAAGGCCGTCAGAAGTACGTCTATCGCCGAGTCCAGGGCGCCGCGAACCCCGGCGCCGAGGCGGCATCCAGTACGTATGAGTTATATCGAGAAAGGCTTCGCCGTCTCTACGAGGACGCGACGGACGGGGGCTTGGAGACACAACGCCGTCTGGAGCAAGGTGTCTTGCAGGACTGGCTCTTTGCCTCGAAGCACGAAGAGCGTTGCGCCATCTGCGGCGATCTCTTTCACGTCAGCGCCCTGGTCACGGCCCACAAGAAGAAACGTTCGCTGTGCACCACGGCGGAGCGCCTGGATCCCCATATCGTGATGCCGGCCTGCACGCTGGGTTGTGATTTCCTTTACGAGCGCGAGTACATCCACATTGTCGATGGGGTCGTGCAGGTCAATGCGACGAAGTCGGCGGGTACGATGGAATACCGTCGCGCCGCCGCCCTGGCCGGGCGCAAACTGATCGATACTTGGCGCGACGGCAAAGACGATTATTTTCGGAAACCTGGGTGACAACGCCGCGGCTCGGCAGCGTACAACGGGCGTCTCAAGGCTCTGCAAGATTTGACTGCTGACACTTCGCCATTAGGTCGCAGGTCTGGCGAAGACGCGGGCGATGTATCAGTCTCATTGCATTATCATTGCATTAGTTCTTGCTTGTATTGCGTAGCGCTACGAAATACACTTGATTAATGAACGCCTCTGACGCCACTTCTTTTCCGCCGCACCCTGGCGCGTACGTGCGGGAGTTCGTCCTCAAACCGAAAAGGCTCGGCGTTACCAAAGCCGCCGAACTGGTTGGCGTGGGGCGCCCTGCGTTCTCCAACTTTCTCAACGGCAAAGCCGCTGCTACGCCGGAAATGGCTGCCCGGCTGGAGGTTGCATTCGAACTTGAAGCAGGGAAGTTGCTCGCTCTTCAGGCCGCATACGATGCCGCACAGGCCAAGCCCAGCAAGGCGGCGTTTTCTGCGCGGCGATACGTGGTGCCGCTCCTGGAGTTCAAGGCCAACGATCTTGAGCATTGGGTCACTAACAACGTGCGAGCGCGAGCGCGCCTCGCAGTCTTGCTTCGCACCCTCGTCAACTCGACCGCCTTGCCTTCAAAGTGCGACTTTCCGGGCAACGACGATGCAGAACGGCCTGGCTGGGACGGCTGGTCCGAGTGCGAGCAGGGTAATCCGTGGGTGCCCGGCGGGGACACGGGTTGGGAGTTCGGCACCAACAAGGACCCCAAAGAAAAGGCTGACGGCGATTACGCCAAGAGCGTCAAGGCCATGGCGACGCCGACCGAGCGGCTGAAAACCACCTTCGTCTTTGTGACTCCCCGGCGCTGGCGAGGAAAGGCGGACTGGGTGAAGAAGAAGGTGGCCGAGAAGACGTGGCGTGACGTCCGCGCCTACGACGCAAGCGACCTGGAGCAATGGGTGGCGCAGTCGGTGTCGGCGCAGGCCTGGCTCGCAGGAGAGTTCGGCGTGCCCACACAGGAGGTCGCCTCCCTTGATGACGCTTGGCATGTCTGGGGCTCCGCAGCCAAGAGCAACATGCCTGCCGCCCTGTTCGACACTGCCGTCGCCGCGGCAAAGCCCAAGTTCTTGGAGTGGCTTGCAGCTCCGGCCGAAAAGCCCTTCGTGATCGCCAGCGACTCCAAGGAAGAGGCGCTGGCCTTCTTGTCTACGTTATTGCCCGGTGAAGACGCGCAGCTGGCTGCCACGCGCGACCGAGTCGTAGTCTTCAACGCGCCAGGGGCGCTGACCAAGCTGGCCAAAGGCGCCACAGAGTTCGTCGCAGTCGCATTCACCGACGAAGTGCAGCAGGAGCTCGCAGCCGCGGGACAACTGCACGCCGTGGTCGTGCTTCCTAGGAACGCCGAGGGCCTGGACGCAGATGTCGTCCTGGAACCGCTAACGTACGAAGCTTTTCATGCTGCCCTCGAAGCCGCCGAGTACAGGCAGGACGAGATTTCTAGGCTGGCAAAGGAGTCCGGGCGGTCACTTACGGTCCTTCGGCGACGGCTCTCCAACTTGCCTGCAGTTCAGAGCCCGCCGTGGGCCAACGACGCTGCCGCAGCTCGGGTTCTCATCCCCCTCTACTTAGCCGGTAGCTGGAATTCTAAGAATGAGCGCGATACGTCCGCCGTCACTCGGATGGCCGGGCTAAGCGACCCTGACCTCCTGGAGATGAAAGCGCAGGAACTGGGGGAGCTGCCCCAGGCGCCTGTGTGGAGCGTGAGCACGTATCGCGGCGTGTACTCCAAGCTGGATGTCATGTTCGCAACGCGCGCCTTCGTGACCTCCGCCATGCTCGAGCGGTTCTTCGAACAGGCCACGGTTGTTCTGGAGGAAGACGACCCGAAGCTGGATCTGCCAGAGGATAAGCGCTGGGCAGCTGCTATCTACAACAAGTCCCGCGAGTACTCGACCAGCTTGCGCGATGGCGTGGCTGAAAGCCTCGTCTTGCTTGCGGTCCACGGTGACGCCCTCTTCGGCGACCGCATTGGCTTCAATTGCAATTACGCGGTGGAGCAGTTGGTCGAAAAGCTTATGCTGCCACTGACCCCGCGGCGCTTGGAAGCGGCTGGTGGTGACCTGCTCGCCTTCGCCGAGGCGGCGCCAGAGATGTTCCTGCGCATCCTGGAGCGTGACTTGAGCTCCTCCGAGCCCGCTGCCGAGGGTCTCCTGAGACCGGCTGACACGATGTTCGGTGGCTGCCCGCGGACGTATTTGCTCTGGGCACTCGAAGGTCTTGCCTGGAACCCGAAGACGCTCGGCCGCGCCGCGCTCCTTCTGGCGAAGCTCGCCAGGTACGAAATCCGCGACAACTGGTCGAACAGGCCCATGGGCTCGCTGACCGCGACTTTCAAGGCGTGGATGCCACAGACGGCGGCGAGCCTGGAAGAGCGGCAGCGTGCAGTGCGCTTCATCGCGGAGAAAGTGCCTGATGTTGGTTGGCGCCTGTCAATGGCGCTGTTGGACCCCCGTGACCAGTTTGGCAATCACAGTCACAAGCCGCGCTGGCGCAACGACGGGTATGGCCATGGCGACCCCGTGCCAACAATGGGGCCGATTTGGGACTTCCGCAGTGGCGTTACGGAAATGGTCCTGGCCTGGCGCGAGCCGTACCGCGCACAGATGATTTGCGACCTCATCGACATCCTGGCGGCGCTAAACCAGGGGCAAGCAGACCGCGTCTGGGGGGTAGTCCTGGAATGGGCCAGGCACGCTGGCGACCGGGACAAGGCGGAGGTGCGTGAGAAAGTCCGCGTCAGTGTCCTCTCCAAGCGCGCGGCCAAGCGCGCGAAAAGCGAGGATTGGCCGCGAATGACCGAGAAAGGACGAGCGGCGTTCAAGCTTCTGGAGCCCGAAGACGTTGTGCACAAGCACGCGTGGCTGTTCAAGCAGGGATGGGTCCCGGGTTCGGCCGACGAGATTTTCGGCGAGCCGGACTTCGAGGGAAGGGAAAAGCACATCCAGGCGCTGCGAACGGCAGCCGTCCAAGAGGTCGTGAAGGCACGCGGCATTGAAGGTCTGCGTACTTTGGCGGAGCAAGGCGCCGCAGCGGAGCACATCGGGCACCTCTGCTCGGTGGGTGTCCTGAAAGGCGCGCAACTACTGCAGTTTGCGTGCGAGTGCGTGATCAATGTGCCGCTCGATACCACGGCCAAGTCGCTGATGGCCGGCTTGATGCGAGGCTTGACTGAGGAGCGTCGATCCGAATTTCTTCGTGACCTGCGCGGCGAGCTCGGTGATGCGCAATACCTCGAGTTCTTGCTGCGTGCGCCGTTCAATCGGCAAATCTGGGCACGAGTCGACCAACTTGCGCCACAGCTGCAAAACGTCTACTGGAAAACCGTGTCGCCCTGGCACGCGACGGACGAAGACGTGCTTGAAGCGGTTCGGCGCCTGACCGCAGTTGGTCGTCCGCGTGCTGCCTTCAACGTGGCGCAGTACCAGCTTAAGGCGCTCGGACCCCAGGTGGTCTACGACTTGTTAATTCAGATTGCCCAAGTCAAAGGCGACGAGGACTGTGCCTACAAGCTGGACCAGCAGTGGCTGCAGAAAGCGTTCGTGCTCTTGGACTCTGCACCGCAGCTTTCGCTCGAGCAGAAGGCTGTCCTGGAGTTCATCTACATTGACGGCTTGTACACGCGCGTGTCCCGCACGGACAGGCACCTCATTCCGAATCTTGAGAAGTACGTCGAGCAGAATCCGCACTTTTACGTGCAGGCACTCGTGTGGGCGTTCAGGAGAAGGGACGACCAGGAAGATCCGGCCGGTATGACGGCCCCTGAAGGCAGCAAGTCTATCTACGCCGAACGAGCGTATAAGCTGCTGGAAGCGGTTGTTCGCCTGCCAGCCTATGCTGGGGGTGACAAACCGACGCTTGAGAACTTGAAAGCCTGGATTGGCCTAGTGCGCGCGCGAGCTCGTGAGCTTGGTCGCATCGAGGTTGCTGACATTTGCGTCGGGCGGCTCTTGGCTGCCGAGCCCGCTGGCCCGGACAACGTCTGGCCGGGGCAGCTCGCACGCGGGGCGCTTGAGTTCATCGGGACGGATGAAGGTGCCCGCGGTGCGGTGGTTGCGCGAATCAATGCGCGTGGCGTCATCGCGCGCGCCCGTGGCGGCATGCAAGAGCGGGAATTGGCAGCGCAGTTTCGCGAGTGGTCGAATGCGCTTCAGTATTCCCACCCGTTCGTGGCCACCCACGTACTCGACGCACTTGTGCGAAGCTACGAGAATGAGGCCAAGCGCGAGGATGAGAGCGAGCTCTTGCGAGAGCGGTTGGAGTAACCCTAGCTCTAAGACAAAGGGGGCGGAGGCTGTGCAGCATCAGGTGGGAAGCTACCGGTAGCCCAAGAGCAGTCATGGCCGGCGAAGGGACCGCAGTGCCTCTGGTGCCAGCCACTTAGACTGGCATGGCTTGGTCGCGATGAGTGACCGCAGGGCGGCGGGATTTAGCCTAGAGTACCGGCCTCAGGCGCGAAGGGTTGAATCTATACTGCAGAGCGGGCGTTGACTAGCGCGGGTGTGAGCGGCGGCCGCGGGGCGGCGACTGCCGATCGCGTGGGGATGGATGCCGGCCAGAAGGCGACGTTCCCGATAAAGTTTTGAAGCGGTCGTTCGTGCGGCCGTTGCTCAACGCGGGTCCAGATCCGATGTTTCTTAACGGATTCATCGCAGATGCGGGGGCTTGCCTCCATGCAATAGCGGTCGCGTGACGAAACTTGGGGAAGTCGTTGAACTTGCAACGACTACTGCATTCGTAATCCGCGCCCGAGCAGACCCTGCCACTGCCACCGGGGACCCCAGCCCGAGCCGTGACGAACCACCACAATCTCAAACTGGAGAAGTACATGCTCGATCCCGTGAGCGCAATTGCGTTCGAAATGCAAGCCGGCAAAGGCATGTTTGCCCTACTGCTGGGATCTGGGGTGTCGCGCACGGCAAAAATACCCACTGGGTGGGACATCACGTTGGATCTTGTTCGGCGCGTCGCAGCCCTGAAGGGCGAGGATCCAGGAACCGATCCCGCTGGCTGGTACGCCATGACCTTCGCTAAAGCACCCGACTACTCGGAGCTCCTAGACATCGTCGCCACGACGCCGACGCTGCGGCAGCAGGTCGTCCGACCGTACATCGAACCTAGCGATGAGGAGAGCGCGCGCGGTGAGAAACGTCCAACGACCGCGCACCGCGCAATCGCGAGCCTGATGGCCAAAGGCTACATACGCGTAGTACTGACCACGAACTTTGACCAGTTGCTTGAACAGGCTCTAGCGGAGCTAAGCATCAACGCGACTGTAATCGCTTCGGCAGATCACGTGGCTGGCGCGCTTCCTCTCGTACATGCCGGGCCGACCATCGTTAAGCTGCATGGTGACTATTTGGATACGCGCATCCGAAATACCCTGGGTGAACTCTCTGCGTACGAGCCAGCCCTAGACGGCCTTCTCGATCAAATACTCGATCAATTCGGCCTGATCGTGTCTGGGTGGTCTGGAGAGTGGGATGTCGCGTTGAAAGCAGCAATAGATCGAGCGCCGTCCCGGCGCTTCCCCACATACTGGGCATCGCGCGGTGCGCCGGCCTCAGCCGCTCAGGCGCTTATCAAGCGGCGCGGCGCGCGAATCGTTCCAATCGAAGGCGCAGATGAATTCTTTGGTACATTGGAGCAGCACGTTCAAGCCATTGAATCTCTACGACGGCCGCACCCGATCTCAGCGGAAATTGCAGTCGCCATGCTGAAGGAGTATCTGCCCGAGGAACGGCATCAGATCCGGCTTCACGACTTGCTCGCCGGCGAGTTCAATCGCACGCTAACACGGCTTAACGCCCTAAACTTTGCAGTCCACGCTTGGGAGCCAAAGGAGTTCGCCAGACAAGCTGTTCAATACATTGCAGTCACGGAGCCTTTACTGCCGTTGGCCTTTACCGCAGGGATGTGGAGCAATGAGCAGCAAGCACGACCGTGGGTGGCATTCGTTGCAGAACTGGCCGAGCGCCGACGGGGCCTTGCGGGGGTTACGGTTTTAATTGATCTGTGTTCGTTCCCAGCGTCGTTGGTCTTCTATGCGTTCTGCTTTGGCGCTGTGGTGGGACGTCGTCTTCCATTGATTGGGGAACTCGTTGGCAAAGTCGCGGACTTCGGCAGAGGAAAGTTCGCGCTAGGCGACTCATTGAATATCGCGTCAATGATTACCGACGGAGGGGCTGATCGCTTTCGGCTTTTGACGGACTATGCGGACAAACGCCTGGCCGGATCAGAACTAATTGCTGACACCTTACGATCAGTGTCGAAACATGTACTGCGTGGATCGGTTGCCTTCGATGAAGCCCTCGCGCGTTTGGAAATGGCGTTGGCATTCGGATATGCAGAACGTGTAAGCCGCACCGAGAAGGACTGGTTTTGGGTGCCGCCGGGGCGATTCCTGTTCAACCGTGAGCTATGCGATTCGCTAATAGCTTCATGGCGCGCTGATTACGAGGCGCGATCTCTGGGCCTGTCGGAAATTTCGTGTTTGAGGCATAACATGTCGCCAAGGAGTGACGATGCCTCGCAAACCCAAAACCCCACCGGCAGAGCTGCCGACGATCCCCG
>NZ_JAYRUC010000008.1:0-204775 GCF_041919235.1 Pandoraea sp. | reverse complement strand
CCTCTAAATTGTTCCAACCTTGCACGAATGATCACCGCCGATTTACGCCCCGCCCCGATGACGCGCTCCTGCCGCGCGAACGACGATATTCTCTCGCCCCCCCCCCCACACAAAATCCGACATTAAGCCCGCCGATCGCGATATCAGCTGACTGTCAGCTTTTGTGGCGCCGTTTACACGTTGTTTACACCCCGTTTCTTCCTTTTATCCCCGTCTTTACGCGCCGCTACGTATCGTTCAGTGCACGGCCGGCATGCGCATGCGAGGACGCGTCGCGTCCGTGGCGTGCCGGCCGCCACACGATATAGGGAGTTGTCATGGACTGGTTATATCTCGGCGTACTCGCGGTGTTCGTCGCCGCGACCGTCGGCTTTGTCGCGTTCTGCGCGTCGGTAGGGGGGCAACAATGACAGCCATGTAC
Organism: Pandoraea sp.; assembly: GCF_041919235.1. Taxonomy (NCBI): domain Bacteria; kingdom Pseudomonadati; phylum Pseudomonadota; class Betaproteobacteria; order Burkholderiales; family Burkholderiaceae; genus Pandoraea; species Pandoraea sp. The sequence goes on along the minus strand of NZ_JAYRUC010000008.1, from coordinate 204,354 downwards.
TGGCTGAGCGGCGGACTCACGCTCGCGCTGCTCGCTTACCTCGTCTACGCGCTCTTCAAGCCGGAGGACCTGGCATGACGCTCAACGCCTGGATTCAGCTCGGCGTCTTTCTCGTCGTGCTGCTGGTGCTGGCACGCCCGCTCGGCCGTTTCATGGCCGACGTGCTCGCCGGTGAATCGCGCGTGAACCGCTGGTTCGCGCCCCTGGAACGCGGCCTCTATCGCCTCTGCGGCATCGTTCCCGAACAGGAAATGCACTGGCGCGCCTACGCAATCGCTCTTGTCGGCTTCAACGCCGTCGGCGCGATCGCGGTCTACGCACTGCAACGCTGGCAAGTCTGGCTGCCCCTGAACCCGCAAGGGTTCGGCGCGGTCACGCCCGACTCGTCGTTGAATACGGCCGTGAGCTTTGTGTCGAACACGAACTGGCAAGGCTACGCCGGTGAGTCGACCATGAGCTATCTCACGCAAATGCTCGGTCTTGCCGTGCAGAATTTCATGTCGGCCGCCACCGGGATCGCCGTGGTCATCGCGCTCATTCGCGGCTTCGCCCGCCATACGGCACAGACGATCGGTAACTTCTGGGTCGACATGACCCGCATTACGCTCTACATCCTGGTGCCCCTCTCGGTGGTGATCGCCGCAGTGTTCATGAGTCAAGGCGTGATCCAGAACTTCGACGCCTATAAGGACGTGACAACGCTCCAGGCCACGCATTTTGACAATCCGGTCCTCGGCCCGGACGGTCAGCCGAAGCTCGACGCCACCGGCAAACCGGTGACGGCACCCACGGTGACGCAGACGCAAACCCTGGCGATGGGTCCGGTGGCCTCTCAGGAAGCGATCAAGATGCTCGGCACGAACGGCGGCGGCTTCTTCAACGCCAATTCGGCTCACCCGTTCGAGAACCCGACACCACTGTCGAACTTCCTGCAGATCCTCGCGATCTTCCTGATCCCGGCAGCGCTGTGCCATACGTTTGGGCGCATGGTCGGAGACCGCCGTCAGGGGGTCGCAATTCTCGCTGCAATGACAATTGCGTTCTCGATTGCAGCCGTGGCCACGGTGTCTGCCGAACAGGCGGGCAATCCGGTACTGACGACGCTTGGCGTGGACCAGCAAGCGAGCGCCACGCAGGCAGGCGGCAACATGGAAGGCAAGGAGACGCGCTTCGGTATCGCTGCCTCGGGCATTTTTGCCACGGTGACGACGGCCGCCTCGTGCGGGGCGGTCAACGCCATGCACGATTCGCTCACGCCGTTGGGCGGACTGGTGCCAATGCTGCTGATTCAACTGGGTGAAGTGGTCTTCGGCGGCGTGGGCTCAGGCCTCTACGGCATGCTCGTCTTCGCCATGCTCGCGGTGTTCGTGGCAGGACTGATGATCGGCCGCACGCCGGAATATCTGGGCAAGAAGATCGAAGCGTACGAGATGAAGATGGTCGCTGTGGCCGTGCTCATGACGCCGCTGCTGGTGCTGCTCGGTACCGCCCTCGCGGTGCTCGTGCCAGCAGGGCTGGCCGGCGTGGCGAATCCAGCTACGCACGGCTTCTCGGAGATTCTCTACGCCTACAGCTCGGCGGCGAACAATAACGGCAGTGCGTTTGCCGGTCTGTCGGCCAACTCGCCTTTCTATAACAGCACACTGGCGATCGCGATGTGGTTCGGCCGCTTCTGGGTGATTGTGCCGGTGCTGGCGATTGCGGGCGCGCTTGCACGAAAGAAGCGCATTGCCGCGACGTCGGGCACGTTGCCCACGCATGGCCCGCTGTTTGTCGTGCTGCTGCTCGGTACGGTGCTGCTCGTCGGTGCGCTGACGTACATGCCGGCGCTCGCACTCGGTCCGGTCGCCGAACATCTGGCGATGATCGGTGCACATTGAATATTGAAATGAGGCATTCGAGGCACTCATGAATCAACCCTCAGGAAATACCGTTTCCCGGCCGGCAGGCAAAGGGCACGCATCGGCCGCGCTGTCGATGTTCGACCCCGCCATCGTCAAGCCGGCCATTGTCGACTCGTTTCGCAAGCTGCACCCGCTCACACAGGCCAAGAACCCGGTGATGTTCGTGGTGTATGTCGGCAGCCTGCTCACGACGGTGCTCTTCGGCATGGCCGTGGCGGGCCACGCCGAGGCAAGCGCACCGTTCATTCTCGCCATCGCACTGTGGCTGTGGTTCACGGTCTTGTTCGCGAACTTCGCCGAAGCACTCGCCGAAGGCCGTAGCAAGGCGCAGGCCGCTTCGCTGCGTCAGGCGAAGAAGAACGTTCCGGCCAAGCAATTGCGCTCGCCCCGGCGCGACGCGGAATGCCTTGTGATCGATAGCGCCAGTCTGCGTCGCGGCGACTTCCTGCTTGTTGAGGCCGGCGATGTGGTGCCGGCCGACGGCGAAGTGGTCGAAGGCGTGGCGTCGGTCGACGAATCGGCGATCACGGGCGAGTCGGCACCGGTCATCCGGGAGTCGGGCGGCGACTTCTCGGCCGTGACCGGCGGCACGCGCGTGCTCTCGGACTGGATTGTCATGAAGGTGACGGTCAACCCTGGAGAGGCGTTTCTCGACCGCATGATCGCCATGGTGGAAGGCGCGAAGCGTCAGAAGACGCCGAACGAAATCGCCCTCACGATTCTGCTCGTGGCCCTCACGCTGGTGCTGCTGCTCGCCACGGCGACGCTGCTGCCGTATTCGATCTTCAGCGTGCTCGTCACGCAGGCCGGCAGCCCGGTCACGATTACGGTGCTCGTGGCGCTGCTGGTCTGTCTGATTCCGACGACCATCGGCGGCCTGCTCTCGGCCATCGGGGTGGCGGGCATGAGCCGGATGATGCAAGCCAATGTGATAGCCACGTCGGGCCGTGCCGTGGAAGCGGCGGGCGACGTCGACGTGCTGCTGCTCGACAAGACGGGCACGATTACGTTGGGCAATCGTCAGGCGTCGCAGTTCGTGCCCGCGCCGGGCGTGGACGAGCGTACGCTGGCCGATGCCGCACAACTCGCGTCGCTGGCCGATGAAACGCCGGAAGGCCGCAGCATCGCTGTGCTCGCCAAGCAGCGCTTCAATTTGCGTGAGCGCGAGATGGGCGGGCTGAATGCCTTGTTCATCCCGTTCTCGGCGCAAACGCGCATGAGCGGCGTGGACCTGGCGGACAAGCAGATTCGCAAGGGCGCGGCCGATGCGCTCAAGCGCTACGTGGAATCGGCCGGCGGTGCGTGGCCGGTGGCGCTGGCCAGTGCGGTCGACGAGATCGCACGGCGCGGCAGCACGCCGCTGGTGGTGGCCGAGCAAGACGCGCAAGGGACCCGCGCGCTGGGCGTGATCGAACTGAAGGACGTGGTCAAGGGCGGCATTAAGGAGCGCTTCGCGGAACTGCGCCAGATGGGCATCACCACGCTGATGGTCACGGGCGACAACCGTCTTACCGCTGCCGCGATTGCGGCCGAAGCCGGCGTCGACGATTTCCTCGCCGAAGCCACGCCGGAAGCCAAGCTCGCGACGATTCGCAAGTATCAGGCCGAAGGTAAGCTGGTGGCGATGACGGGCGATGGCACGAACGACGCCCCCGCATTGGCCCAGGCCGATGTGGCCGTGGCGATGAACTCGGGCACGCAGGCGGCGAAGGAAGCGGGCAATATGGTCGATCTGGATTCGAATCCGACCAAGTTGATCGAGATCGTCGAGATCGGCAAGCAAATGCTGATGACGCGCGGCAGCCTCACGACGTTCTCGATTGCGAACGACGTGGCGAAGTATTTCGCGATCATTCCGGCCGCATTCGCCACGACGTATCCGCAACTCAACGCGCTCAATGTGATGCATCTGGCAAGCCCGTCGTCGGCCATTCTGTCGGCGGTGATCTTCAACGCACTGATCATCGTGGTGCTGATCCCGCTGGCGCTCAAGGGCGTGAAATACCGCCCGCTCGGGGCCGCGACGTTGCTGCGCCGCAATCTCGTGATTTACGGTCTGGGCGGGATTCTGGTGCCGTTCGTCGGCATCAAGGTCATCGACATGATCATCGCCGCGATGGGCTGGGCCTGATCGCAGGCTACCGGATGCGACGGCCAATTGGCCGTGCATCCGGGCCACTTTGCTGAAACTCTAAGGAATTGACGTGATGAAAACCCTCTTGCGCCCGATGCTGAGCCTGTTTGTCGTGCTCTCGGTCATTACGGGGCTGGTGTATCCGCTGGTCGTGACCGGCATCGGGCGGGCGGCGTTCTCGCGCGAAGCCGCCGGCAGTCTGATCTATAAGGACGGCAAGGCCGTCGGCTCGTCGCTGATCGGCCAGAATTTCGACGAACCGAAGTACTTCTGGGGCCGCCTGTCGGCCACGGCGCCGATGCCGGACAACGGCGCGGCTTCAAGCGGTTCCAACTACGGCCCGCTCAACCCCGCTCTCGCCAATGCCGTCAAGGCGCGCATCGCGGCATTGCGCGAAGCCGATCCGAGCGCAACGCTGCCGGTGCCGGGCGATCTGGTGACGGCCTCGGGCAGCGGGCTCGACCCGGCCATCAGCCCCGCCGCAGCCGATTATCAAGTCGCTCGCGTGGCCAAAGCGCGTGGTCTGACGTCCGATGCCGTGCGCTCGCTCGTGACGCGCTTCACGCAAGGCCGCCAATGGGGCATTTTCGGGGAATCCCGGGTGAATGTTCTGAAGCTGAACCTGGCGTTGGATGAACTGACGCGCAGCGGTGTCTGAAACGCGCATTGGCGGGCAGGGCTGGCCGACGATTGGCTGGTTTTGCCCGGCAGCCTGCGGTAGATTGGCGGCACGCCCTGGCGCATGCCGCCTTTTTTGCTTCATCGGATGACCGGTGATTCGTGGCGAGCCACGCCTTGCGGTATGGCTCGCGCCTTTACAGTGGACTGACTCGATGGCTGGCATGGAACGTCCTGATCCCGACGAATTGCTCGACAAGCTGCAGCGCGAGGAAGCACGCGAGCGGCGCGGCCGGCTGAAGATCTTCTTCGGCGCGTCCGCCGGCGTGGGCAAGACGTTTGCGATGCTGCAGGCCGCGCGCAAGCTGAGCGAGGAGGGCACCGACGTCGTGGTCGGTGTGCTGGAGACGCACGGGCGCGAAGAAACGGCGCGCCTGCTGGAGGGACTCGAAGTCCTGCCGCAGAAATCGGTCGAGTACCGCGCACGCGTGCTTCGCGAGTTCGATCTCGATGGCATGCTCGCGCGCAAACCGAGCGTGGCGCTGGTCGACGAACTCGCCCATGCGAACGTACCGGGCACGCGACATATGAAGCGCTGGCAAGACGTGCAGGAATTGCTCGACGCCGGCATCGACGTATACACCACGCTCAATGTGCAGCATCTGGAACGGCTTAACGACGTGGTTGGACAGATCACCGGTATTCGCGTGTGGGAGACGGTGCCCGATCGCATCTTCGATCTCGCCGACGAGGTGAAGCTGGTCGACTTGCCACCCGACGAACTGCTCGAGCGTATGCGCGAGGGCAAGGTATACATGGCCGCGCAGGCCGAGCGCGCCGTACGGAACTTCTTCCGCAAGGGCAATCTGATCGCCTTGCGCGAACTGGCGCTGCGTCGTACCGCCGATCGCGTCGATGCGCAGATGCGCGAGTACCGCGCGGACCAATCGATCAGCCATGTCTGGCAAGCGCGCGAACGGCTGCTCGTCGCCATTGGGCCGGGGCCTGAGGGGGTGGCGCTGGTGCGCGCGGCGGCGCGGCTCGCGGCGAGTCTGCGCGCCGATTGGCTGGCGGTCCATGTGGAAACGCCGGCCATGCAACGGCAATCGCCGGGGCGGCGCGAGAGCATTTACGCGACGCTCAAACTCGCGCAGGAGTTGGGCGCGGAAACCCTGACGCTCGACGGCGCGCAAGCGGCGACGACACTGCTCGCGTACGCGCAGATGCGCAACGTCTCGAAACTGGTGGTGGGGGCGAGCGGTGCGCGGCGCTGGTGGACGGCACGCACACCGCTGCATGAGCAACTGGTGCGGCTCGCGCGCGGCGTCGACGTGGTGCTGATCGGACCGGCGGCAGGCGATACCGCGGCCGATAAGCGCGTGGTGCGCGGGGACTGGCGCGATTGGTTTGAAACCGTACCCGAGTTGGGGCTCGTGGGCGGACCCTGGCGCGCGTACGCCTGGGCGGTGGGCATTTGTGGCGCGGTAACGCTCGCGGCTGCGGAACTGACGTCGTTCCTGGATCTGTCCAATATCGCAATGCTGTATCTGCTTGGCGTGATCGTCGCCGCCATGCGGCTGGGTCGCGGGCCGGGCGTGCTCGCGTCGTTTCTGTCGGTGCTGGCGTTCGACTTCTTTTTCGTGCCGCCGAAGCTGTCGCTGTCGGTGTCCGATACCCAATACCTGTTGACCTTCGCCGTCATGCTCACCGTCGCGCTGGTCATCAGCCATCTGACGACGAGCCTGCGATTCCAGGCACGGCTGGCCACCTGGCGCGAACGTCGTACGGGCGCGGTGTACGCCATGGCCCGCGAACTGGCGGCGGCGCTGACCACGCCGCAGATCGTGGAAATCGGGTCGCGCCATGTGCGCGAGGTGTTCCAGGCGCGCGTGGCGCTGCTGTTGCCGGACAGTCAGAGCAGTGTGAGGCAACCGGTGGAGAACGCGCAGGCACTCACCATGCCCGAACATATCGATACCGATGTTGCGCAGTGGGTGTACGACCGCCAGCAGCCAGCGGGACGAGGCACCAACACGTTGCCCGCGTCGCTCGCCTACTATCTGCCGCTTCGCGCGCCAATGCGCACGCGCGGCGTTCTGGTTGTCGAGCCCGAGCCGGAAGGCGGCGCTGCCATCGACACACCGGAGCAGCAGCGTTTGCTCGACACGTTTGCCGCGCAAATCGCGCTGGCGCTCGAACGTGTCCATTACGTCGAAATCGCCCAGGATGCGCTCGTGACAATGGAGTCCGAGCGGCTGCGCAATTCCTTGCTCTCGGCAATTTCACATGACCTGCGAACCCCGTTGACGTCCATCGTGGGGTTCGCGAGTATGCTCGTCCGCAATGCGCAGACGCCCGGACCGCTGCGCACCGAACTCGTCGAGGCCATTCACGAAGAAGCACAACGCATGTCGGGTCTTGTGACCAATTTGCTCGACATGGCGAAGTTGCAAGCGGGCGGAGTGCAGCTCAACCGCCAGTGGCAAATGCTCGAAGAGGTGGTCGGCACGTCGCTGCGTGCCTGCCGCCGAGTGCTTGCGGGACATGAGGTGACGACCCGACTGCCCGCCGATCTGCCGTTGCTGCGCTTCGACGCGGTGCTGCTGGAGCGGTTGTTCAGCAATCTGCTGGAGAATGCGGCGAAGTATTCGCTTGCGGGCTCGCATGTCGAAATTGCCGCGCGCGTGAACGGCGACGAGGTCGAGGTGAGCGTGAGCGACGACGGTCCGGGCCTGCCGCCGGGCATGGAAGGACGTATCTTCGAGAAGTTCATGCGAGGGGAAAAAGAGTCCGCCAAGCCCGGCATCGGACTCGGGCTGGCGATCTGCCGCGCCATTGTCGAGGCGCACGGCGGTAAAATTCACGCCACCAACGTGCCGGACGGCCATGGCGCGCGCTTCATCTTCACGTTACCGGTGGAGACGCCGCCCACGGCCCCGGATGCACCGGAAGGCGTCGAGTCGGACGTGCCGAGCCTGCCCGACCTGCGAAACCTGCAGGCCGACGAGGCGCCGACGCACTACCTTCCCGACACAACCGACACAACCGACACAACCGACACAACCGACGCAACCGACGCAAATCCGACACGACAACATGAGTGAACCGACCGTCACCATCGTGGTGATTGAAGACGAACGGCAGATCCGACGGTTTCTGCGCACCTCGCTGGAGGCCGAAGGCATGATCGTGCACGAGGCGGAAGCCGGCCGGCAAGGCATGGTCGAAGCCGCCACGCGCAAGCCGGACCTGCTCATCGTCGATCTGGGGCTGCCGGATATCGACGGCGTGGAGGTCATTCGTGAAGTGCGAAGCTGGACCGATATGCCGATCATTGTGCTGTCCGCACGCAACGAGGAGGCAGAGAAAGTCGTGGCGCTCGATGTCGGCGCCGACGATTACCTGACCAAACCCTTCGGTGTGTCGGAGCTGCTCGCACGGATTCGGGCGCAGTTGCGACGCCATCATCGTGGCGGTAATTCGGAGACGCTCGACGAAGCGTTCTCATTCGGCGATATCCATATCGATCTCGCCAGACGCAAGGTCACGCGGGCGGGGGAGCCCGTACATCTGACGCCCATCGAGTACCGGCTCCTGATCACGCTTGTGCGACATGCGGGGCGTGTGCTGACTCACCGGCAGTTGCTCAAGGAGGTGTGGGGGCCGTCCCACGTCGAGAGCAATCACTACCTGCGCATCTACATGGGCCATCTGCGTCAGAAGTTGGAGGCCGATCCGGCACAGCCGCAACACATTCTGACGGAGACGGGCGTCGGCTACCGGCTGGAAATCGAAGCGATCGGCTGAGCGGCCTGAGGCTCGCCAATGGCCCCTGACGTTCCCGGACAGACGGCGGGCCGGCATGGGGCCACCGGTCCCCGCAGATTCCCGAATGCCCGTCCTGCCGCTGCGGTGTACCGCCAGAATCCGAGCACTTTGCTAGAATCGCTCTGATCCATCCGGCATGTCCGCCGACGCTCGACGAGGGCAGACGTCAATGTGCGGCTTCGCAACGTGGGCACGCTGCCATTTCGTTCGACATCCGATGGAACCGATTGCCGGGACGACCCGGCAGGCGGATCGCTTCTTTTACGGGGACGACCCCGATTTTTTCATCGGAGTCAGTCATGGCCTGGATTCTCCTGGTATTTGCCGGTTTGCTCGAAGTGGCGTGGGCCGTCGGCCTGAAGTACACGCAAGGTTTTTCGCGTCTCGTGCCGTCGGTGTTCACGATCGCGGCGATGGTCGGCAGCGTTTGGCTGCTCGCCCTGGCCGTGCGTTCGCTGCCCCTGGGGACCGCATACGCCATTTGGACCGGTATCGGCGCGGTCGGCGCATTTGTGCTGGGCATCGTGCTGTTCGGGGAGTCCGCCTCGGCCGCCCGGATCGCGAGCGTTACGCTGATTCTGGCGGGCTTGGTCGGGTTGAAGCTGAGCGCTGCCTGACCAGCCTGAACGGCCTGAACGGCCCAAGCGGCCCAAGCGGCCTGAGTGCCTGACCGCTTTGGGCGGCTGCGGCAAATCCCCAAATTCCAGCGCCGGTGGTGCGTTGCCGCAGCGCGCGGCATAATGGCGCCGTAGCGGTCGAATGAATTTGAGGTGACGCTGCGGCGGCGATCGTTCGCCGACCGTGCGTCGCCCGTGACGCCAGCCGGGAGGGTGAGAGCGGATTGCGTCCTGCCGGTTGGCCGTTACCGCGTCGGCGGTACGAGGCGCGTGATCGTGCGACGCCGTCATTTCGGCGGCAGCGAGGTCGCCATGCTTGAATCGATTGCACTAGGCGCGGGGCTGTCTTGGGGCAGCGGTCTGCGGTTGTACCTGACGGTGTTCTGCGCGGGGCTGGCAGCGCGTCTGGGCTGGCTGCACCTGCCACCATCGCTGATGGTGCTGACGTCGACGTGGGTGATTGCCACGGCCGGCGTGCTGGCGCTCATCGAGTTCTTCGCCGACAAGATTCCTTTCGTCGACAGTGCCTGGGATGCGGTGCACACCTTTATCCGCATTCCGGCCGGAATCGTATTGGGCGCGGCAGCGCTGGGGCAAATGGACCCGACCGTCACGGTACTGGCCGGTCTGGCTGGCGGCGCGCTGGCCGGCACGGCGCATCTGGCCAAGGCAGGCAGCCGCGCGCTGATCAACACCTCGCCGGAACCTTTTTCCAACGTCGCAGCCTCAGCCGGCGAAGATGTGTCCACGGTGGGTGGACTGGCGCTTGCGTTCTTCCTTCCCGCCGTTTTTCTGGTGATGTTGTTGGTCTTCGTCGTGCTGGCATGGTGGTGGCTGCCTCGCGTCTGGCGAGGTTGGCGCTCTTTGTTGGCACGGGTCAAAGGATTGAGGGACGATGGGGTTCACTGAGATTGCCCGCCAGGCATGGCGAATGTTCCTGCGCGACTGGCGCGCAGGCGAGTTGCATCTGCTTCTCGTCGCGCTGCTGCTGGCGGTCGGCGCACTCTCCAGTGTGGGTTTTCTCTCGGATCGGATGCAGGGCGGGCTGGAGCGCGATGCGCGCCAGATGCTTGCCGCCGATCTGGTCGTTCGCAGCGACGCGCCCCTGCCACCGGAATTTGCGCGTCAGGCCCGGGCCGATGGACTGGCAACCGCCGTCGTCGCCAATTTTCCCAGCATGGCCAGCGCCACGGCGACGAACGGGCAGGTCGGCGCAAGCCGTTTGTCATCGCTCAAGGCGGTCAGCGACGGCTATCCCCTGCGCGGGCGCGTGCGCACAGCGGCCGATGCGGCGCCCGGCACACCGGATGCGCCCGCCGCCGAGATTCCCGCGCCGGGCACGGTTTGGGTCGACGCGGCGTTGCTCGATGCCCTGCACGTCAAGCCCGGCGAGTCCATTCGCATAGGCAACCGCACGCTGCGCATCGCTGCAGTCATCACGCGCGAAATGGATCGCGGATATGGCTTCGGATCGCTGGCCCCACGCGTCATGATGCGCTTTGACGAACTCCCCTCGACGGGACTCGTGCAGTTCGGCAGCCGGATCACCTACCGATTGCTTGTGGCGGGCGAGTCCGCGCAGGTCGGCAAGTTCTCCGCATGGGCGCGTCCGGCCGCCGAGCAGGCGCGCGGCGTGCAGATCGAGACGTTGGAGCAAGGGCAGCCACAGGTGCGCCAGACGCTCGATCGCGCCGATCGTTTCCTCTCGCTGGTGGCCCTGCTGGCGGCGGTGCTGGCGGCGGTGGCCGTCGGCATCGCGTCGCGCCGCTACAGTGAGCGCCATCTCGACGCCTGCGCCGTCATGCGTTGCCTGGGGTTGTCGCGCCGCGCTTTGCGTGGGATGGTGACGCTCGAATTCACCGGACTCGCCCTGATCGGTGGTGTTTTGGGCGTTGGACTCGGCTATGCGGCGCACTGGGTGCTGCTCGCCCAGTTGGGCGACGTTATCCCGGCGGGGTTGCCGGCGCCGACGTGGCGTCCGGCGGTCTTCGGTCTGGCGAGCGCGCTGGTGATGCTGCTGGGGTTCGCGCTGCCGCCGTTGCTGCCACTGTCCGAAGTCGCGCCGCTGCATGTGCTGCGTCGCGACGTGGTGGGCGGTGCGCGCCGCCAAGGATGGCTTGCGTATGGCGCGAGTGCGCTGGCTTTCGGTGCGCTGCTGCTGTTTGCCGCGCGCGACCTGCGTCTTGGGGCGATGGTGGCGGGTGGCTTCATCGCGGGCGCGGTCGTGTTCGGTGCGCTTGCATGGCTCGCGATTCGCGCGCTGGCGGCTTGGGCCAGACGTCGCGGTGCGGCGGGTGGGGCGATGGGTGGCATCGGCTGGCGCTACGCGATCATGGGCCTGCGCCGTCGCGAACTCGGCAGCGTGTTGCAGGTCGTGGCGCTGGGGCTTGGGTTGATGGCCCTGCTGCTGCTTGCCGTCACGCGCAATGATCTGGTCGCGGGCTGGCGTCAGTCGAGCCCGCCCGACGCGCCGAACCGCTTTGTTATCGATATTCAGCCGGGCCAGGACACACCCGTGCGCGCGCAACTGCGGGCGGCGGGGCTACCGAATGTGCAGCTCGCGCCGATGATCCGAGCGCGTTTGACGGCTATCAACGGCCGGCCGGTGACGGGTGACAGCTACACGGAAGTGCGGGCGCGGCGTCTCGCCGAGCGCGAGTTCAACCTGTCGTATTCGGCGACGTTACCCGAAGGCAACCGCGTGACGGCGGGGCAGTGGTATGGGGACGCCACGGCGCCCCAGGTTTCCATGGAAGAGGGCATTGCAAAGACGCTGGGCTTGAAGCTCGGCGACACGCTGCGTTTCGAAGTCGCGGGCCAGCGTGTCGACGCGCCGATCACGAGTCTTCGCAAGCTGGACTGGGGATCGATGCGCGTGAATTTCTTCGTGGTGATGCCACCGGCCGCGCTGCGCGATTTTCCGATGACGTGGATTACGTCGTTCCATCTCGCCCCGCAGCAACAGGCCGTGGCGGATGCATTGGTACGTACCTTCCCGAATCTGACGGTGATCGACACGGGCGCGTTGCTGGCGCAAATTCAGCAGATCCTGTCGCAAGTGATCGACGCTGTGCAGGCACTCTTCCTCTTTACGCTGGCGGCGGGCGTACTGGTGCTGTACGCGGCGCTTGCGGGTACGCGCGACGAGCGAATGCGCGAGAGCGGCATCTTGCGTGCGTTGGGCGCCTCCTCACGGCAACTTCGTGACGTGCATCTGGCGGAACTGGTGACGCTTGGCGCGCTGGCGGGGCTGCTGGCGGCGCTCGGGGCCGGCGTGCTCGGCTGGGCACTGGCGCGTTATGTTTTCGAGTTCGCGCTGTACTTCAACCCGTGGCTGCCGGTGATTGGCATTGGCGCGGGCGTGCTGTGCGCATTGATCGGTGGATGGAGCGGCCTGAGGGCGGTGCTGCGTCAGTCGGCGCTGCGCACGTTGCGCGACGTTTGAGCGCACTCCGGCGGGGTGCGGCATCGTGCCGCGACCCCGCCCGTGGCAGACACGATGCGCCTGGGGCACAATGGCGCCATGACGACCGAAAACGCCCCTCAAACCCCCGAGGCAGACGACCCTGCGCAGGACACCCCGGCGCAACCGACTGCCTTTTCCCTGCTCGGCGGCGAGGATCGCGTACGCGAACTCGTGGACCGATTCTATGACCTGATGGACCTCGAACCGGAGTTCGCGGGCATTCGCAGCCTGCATCCGGCGTCGCTCGCCGATTCGCGCGACAAGCTCTTCTGGTTTCTGTGCGGGTGGCTGGGCGGCCCCAATCATTACATCGAACGGTTCGGCCATCCGATGCTGCGCGCCCGTCATCTGCCTTTTCCGATCGCAACGAGCGAGCGCGATCAATGGCTGCGTTGCATGGCATGGGCGATGCAGGATATCGGCGTCGACGTGTCGTTGCAGGAGCGGCTCATGCAGGCCTTCCATGGCACGGCGGACTGGATGCGAAATCGGGCGGGTTGAGACGTCGGCCCCCACCCTGCGGTGGGGGCACGCCTGATGATTTACACGTTCATGACGCTTGGCGACACGGCTGCGCGAGCGTGCGATATCGGCTCGTCCGAATCGGTCGCGTCGGGGGAGCGCGCCGCTTGCGGAGACTCGGAAGTGTCCAGCGTGTATCTGCCGTCGAGTCCGAACTCACTTTCGTAAGTCGTCTGGCGATCGAGGAGATCCATCGAGCGACGCGCCTCCACTGCGTTCATCCACGCGATCAGCCCCTCTGTGGCAATGCCGCCGAATGCCCGGTAAATGGCGGCAGAGAATCCGATGCAGCTTTGTAGCGAGTCGACGTCGAGCGTGTCGGCGGGGGGCAACTCGGAAGGCGAGGGCGCGTCTGACGGCGTCGGCATGACGCTGCCGGTTGCCTCGGCCTTTGCATGATGCTCGCCAGCGATTCTTCCCGCCTGATTGAAGAACAGCATCATCGACGAGCCGAGAATGGCTGTCTGGTATTTCCCCCCATACGTCTGGAGGTGTTTCGAACCCAGCACCGCGCCAACCGAGGAGAGCCAGGCCGTGTCCTTGATCTGCTCCGTGGTCGCCGAGGGCGAGCAGTACTTGCCGAGCGCGACCGCCAGGTCAAACATGCTGGACAACGTTGCCAGCGTGGCCGTTCCGAGCGTCACGTTGTGCGCCGTTGCGAGCGCGCTGGAGTCGTAGGTCTCCTTGACAGTGTTCAGACTGGCTACGCCCAACGAACTCAGGCTGAGCCCGAAGTTGCCGACGTGATGCATCAAAGCGGTAAAGCGGCCGACGCTGGACGGAGACGGCCTCAGACTGAGTTGCGAGCCACCGTTGTCTTGCAAGGCTCCAAGGGCGATTCGGACTTCTCCCGTGAGCGATGCCTCGTTCGGGGGAGCAACCGAGGCGCTGGTGATGGCGGGGTTCGATGCGAAGGTAGCGGGGGACAGGGCGTCAGATGTGCGCATGCGGGAGGCTCAGTTGGAAGGGGTCAAAGTGAGTCGATCAAACGCGTCAGCTTCGTGTGCAACTCGCCGTGTCTGCTGGAGACCCGCGACATTTCGAGCGCATCAAGCGCCATGTCGCGAGCGGTCTGCGCATCGCCGGTACGCTGCATGCACACCGCAGCGAAATACAAGCACTCGGGGTCGCCGTAATCTCTCGCAACCGCGCTCATCAATGGGGCGACAGCGCATTGATAATCGCCGAGTTGGCAAAGCACGTAGCCGAACGCCTTGTACGCATCCACGCGTTCGGGATAGGCGAGGCATAAATCGGCAAATGCGCGCGCCGCGCCAGTGAGATCGTTAGCCGCATAAAGCGCGTGGGCGTGTGAGAAGGCCGCCGAAGCAATCTGCGAGGGGGCCGGTGACGCCAACGATGAATCGAGCTCGGCATCGCGCTCGGAATCTGCCGGCGACGTCGCGATCGCAACGAAGGGGACGCGGCCTCGGGTTCGTGGAATGTCGTGTGCCGGGTGGCCGGCCAAGACTTTGCTTCTGTCGGCTGAGTGTTGCGCAGGTGAAGTTCTTTGCATACAACGTCGCTCCTCATGGTTCCGATTGCACCAATGCAATCATCGTGCAGGTAGGGAATGGGCGCGGCAGTGGCTGTCGGCCCATGACACAGGGTTTCGAAAATCATTGCGCTACGGCCGACATCGTGATCGAGCGCGCCGGGCAAGCGCGACCGATGCACGCGTGGCATGGCGCGGGCTACGCAGAAGGTGTCGTCGTAGCGCGGGTGCCGGCGTGCCGCCAACGGACGTTTCACGGAACCGCAGATGGGACGCCTCACCGAGCCGCATCATTCACTTGCCTTGGCTAAACGGGGGACGAAGCGCGCGAACTCAGTTCTGGTTTGACGGTATCCAAGGCATCGTGGAAGGTGTCGAGCGAGCCATCGGAGTCGAACGAAACCGTGTCGGACACGGCGTCGAAGAATTCTTCATCGGCATTGGACCCCACCGATTGCACGTCCGCCGTGTCGGCCGGCGTGCCCGGCTGTGCTGCATTGTCCTTGGGCATTCTCGGGACCACCGTCACGCCCTCGAGGTCATAGGTCACGGTCGGTCGGTGTCCCATATGCACATAGCCGTCGTCGTCCTCCAGCACGACGTAGTTCACCGTGGCCTCCGCCGCAACGACGCGATCCACCGAGGCGCGCCGTTCGCGGCCGTCGATGATCGTTCCGAGGACTTTGTTCTGGACGAAATCGGTCGCTGTTGCCACCCCGTCGGCGATCGCGGTGCTCGCGTTTTCGTTCGCGGCATCCTTGAGCCAGGCGGGCACTGAAATGCCCAGTGTCTCGAGCAGCGGTGCTGCGCCGTTGTGTACGGCGCCAAACACCAACGGCCCATTGGTGACGGCCATATTGACCACGCCGCCATACTCTCGAAGGAAGTCGACGCCAGTCCACTGTCCGAGCGTCTCGAAGACGTTGGTATTGCGGATCTCGGCACCCGGGATGTCCTCAGGGCCGTTTCTGAACTTGCTGACGGCGAGCAGCAGGTTCGCGATCTGCGTTGCTGCCGAGACCGTATGAAGGGGAATATCGACGTATCCCTTCCAATCTTCATGCATCGTGGCAATAGCCATGCCCAGCGCCGCGGTCTTGGCAATCACATTGACGACGTGGCCGATGAGTGCGGCGTTACGCGCGCCGCGATGCGTTTGAATGGCGCTCTGAAATTCCTCCCAACGTCCTGCCATCAGCTCCTTCGGCGCTTCCGGCATGGTGACTTTTACGTGGGGGCTGTCAACCGAATCCACCCCGTTCGATACCTGCTGGAGCGTGGTGGGCAGGGTGGGGGACGAAGCGATACCTATCGTCATGAGTGACTCCCGGTGATGAAGTTTTGCGTTAAATCGTGGCAAGAAAGCGTTCGGCGTCGGCGCCGATGCCGGCATAGGCCGCGTCTTCCCGGGAGGTCTCAAGTGCGTGGATCGCCAGATCGCGGGCGAGTGCCGCATCGCCCAACTTCGCCAGGCATTGCGCGCAGATCAGCATGGGTTCGGGGTCGTCGGGCGCAAAGATCGACACGGCACTGAGCGGTGCGATGGCGAGCGCGTAGTCTTCGCGCGCGAAGTGGGTATAGCCGACCAGTTTGTTCACGCTGATGTCCAGCGGGCGCTCCTGAAGGAGCGGATAAAGCACATGGAGTGCGGCTGCGTAATCGGCCGCGTTGTACGCATCGCGCGCCTGCTGGTAGCGCAGGCTGGCGCTCTCTCCAAGGCCGGAATGCGCTGGGCCTGAGAATTCGCGGCGGGGGGGCGGGGGGGTATGTCGCGTGGAGTGCATGAGGATTGTTTCCGGTGCGCGTCGTTTCGGATTGGCAAGCACCACGCGCGTGGTGCTCGCACGAATGCTACGGTCGACGCCGTAACCGTCTCTTTCGATTTGCGGACAAAGTTGTTGTCCGATCTCTATGCGTGAACGCATTGGGAAAACCATGATGTCCCGCGCACCGCGTATGCCCAATTCGGCCGTGTTGGGCCGATGCCGTGAAACCTTTGCCGGATCTCAGAGTCGGCGGTGGCCGCTCGTTCGGAGACACCCGGGCCAGGGGGCGCGGCGACCGTACTGGCGCGCTGGCGCTGGATTGTCCCTTGTCACTCACGCGAGAATCGCGCGACCATGCGGTGTTACCTATGGAGACGCCCCATGAATACCGACGCACTCTTCCGGCAAGACGCTTATCTGCGCCAGTGCGAGGCCCGCATCACGCATATCGACGAGACCGGCATCATGCTGGATCGCACTGTCTTCTATCCGCTGGGCGGCGGACAAGCGGGCGACGCCGGGGAGTTCGTGTTAGCAGATGGCACGCGCTTGGCGATTGCCGATACGCGCAAGTCCAAGCGCGAGGGCGCGACCCCCGACGACGCGGTGCATATACCCGCCGAGGGGCAGAGCGACGTGTTGGCGAGCCTGTCGATTGGCGACACCGTGCGCGCCGAGCTCGACTGGGCGCGCCGTTTTCGTCACATGCGCTTTCATACGGCGTCGCATTTGATGTGCGCGGTGCTGCCGCATGCGGTGGACGGGTGCAGCATCACGACCGAGTACGCCCGGCTCGACTTCGTCACGAACGAGCCGATCGAGCGCGAGACGGTCGAGGCCGGGTTGGCGGCGCTCGTGGCGGCCGCCCGGCCGGTGTCTATCGACAGTATCAGCGATGAGGAGATGGCGGCGCGTCCCGAACTGGTGCGCACGATGAGCGTGAAGCCCCCGGTGGGGCTGGGGCGCGTGCGTCTGGTGCGTATCGAAGGGATCGACTTGCAGCCATGCGGCGGCACTCACGTGGCGAACACGGCGGAGATCGGCGCGCTACGGGTGGCCAAGATCGAGAAGAAGACGTCGCGCACGCGCCGGGTGGTGTTGGCCTTCGCCTGAGTCTGGCATCATGCGAGCCATCCGCCCAAAGTTCTCTTACGTATCAGGACACGCGATGGCAATGCAGGCAGCCGAAATTTCACCTCAAGTGCCCCCTTGGCAGGCGGTGCTCGATTTCTGGTTCGGTTTCTCCGACACCCCGGATTACGGGCTGGCAAGACCCGAATGGTTTCGCAAGTCGGAGGCATTTGACGACGAGATTCGGACCCGCTTCGGCGCGCTGCATGCACAGGCGCTCGACGGGACGCTCGAGCGCTGGGCGCAGACTCCCCTCGGCGCCTGCGCGTTGATCGTGGTTCTCGATCAGTTCTCGCGCAATCTCTTTCGGGGGCAAGCCAAGGCATTCGCGGGCGATGCGCAGGCGCTGGCCGTGGCGCGCCGTTTGGTCGAGGCGGGCGACGATCGGCGCCTGCCGACGCCGCAGCATCGCGTTTTCGTCTATCTGCCGTTCGAACATGACGAATCGCTCGAGAGCCAGCATCTATCGCTGGCGTTATACGAGCAACTGGCGAAGGCGTCCGGACTGATCGATAACCTCGATTACGCCCGCAGGCATGCGGTCATCATCGAGCGCTTCGGACGATATCCGCACCGCAACGCCGCGTTGGGGCGCGTATCGACGCCCGAGGAGATCGCGTTTCTACAGACGCAGGGATCGTCGTTTTGATGCCGTGGAAATGGGGGCCTCAGGCGCGCGGCGCTGTCGACGACGCTGCATTCAGGGCGCGGCGGCGTTGGCGCCAGCGGATCGCGACGAAGCCGATCCCATAAGCGAGCACGCCACCGGCCGTCGCGCATGCGACGAGGCCGGTACCCAGATGCAGCGTCGCGGTGCCGAAATCGAGGGTCGTCAGTTGCGTCCAGAGGCTCTCGCTCGCCCGCGCGGCGGCGGCAACCGTCGCTTCGATTTCGGCGTGCGGCGACCATTCGAACATCCAGCGCCCCAAACGGTGTGCACCCAGATAGACGAATGGCACCGTCAGCGGATTGGTCACCAACGTGCCAAGTGCCGCGACGACGAGATTTCCACGTAGCAACGCCGCGGCAAAAATTGCCACGAACATCTGACCGAACGGAATCAAAATCCCAAAAAAGACGCCGCATGCCAGCCCGATGGCGACACCACGGGGCGTGGCTTGCCACAAGCTACGGCGAAGCAGCAAGCCGGCATGCGGTCGCAGCCAGCGTGAACGCAGGAGCCGCATCGGGCGAAGCATCTTTAACATCATAGGCAGGTTGCTCGTCGAGGAATGCGTTGGCAAAAGCGGGCATGGGACGGCATGGGATGGGGAGCACACCATTACCGCATGCAACGGATGTCTGAGTGCCGGGTGTCGCAGGAGTTCAATGAAGTCGCGGGTGCGGGCGTACTGCGCGGGCGACGCGCGGCGTTGGACGACTGGACGGAGGCGGGGAGCGTCGCGGAGGCTGCGCGGCCGTCATGCCGCGCAGCAATGATGCGAACGAGCTCAGATTTGTGAGCGCTGACTGGCCCAGCGGTCGACTTGCGACGGCTTGAAGTGTCGCATCGTGTCGAGCATTGCCTCGGGCGACGCGGAGACCTGCAACTGGTCAAGCTGCGACCCCTTGAGGAACTGCTCTGTCACCATCGATTCGAGGAATGTCAGAAGCGGATCGTAATACTGTTCGACGTTGAGCAGGCCGATCGGTTTCGCGTGGTAGCCGATCTGCAGCCACGTGAAGACCTCGAAAAGCTCTTCGCACGTGCCGATGCCGCCCGGCATGGCGATGAATGCATCCGACAGATCGGCCATCATCTGCTTGCGTTGATGCATGTTCTCGACGACGTGCAACTGCGTGAGGCCGGGGTGGCCGACTTCCCTGTCCATCAAGGCTTTCGGGATGACGCCAATGACCTGACCGCCGCTGGCGAGTACCGCGTCGGCAATGATGCCCATCAGCCCGACCTTGCCGCCCCCGTACACGAGACGAATACCGGCTTCGGCCATGCGTCGGCCCAATTCCCGGGCGGCCTCGGCGTAGGCCGGACGCACCCCGGCGGCAGCGCCGCAATAAATGCAAATGGATTTGACTTCCGACGACATGCGTTACTGAACTCCCTTGGACGACGATTCTCGCGCCATCTTGTCATACGTCTCGCGCGCGTGACCCTTCAGAAACGGGGCCATTTGCGAGAGGATGTTGTAGCTCGCCTGATGCAGCCCGGCGCCGATCACTTCGGGATCGTTGTACTTTCGCGGGTTCATCACGAATTGATACGACAGCCAATACGTGGAGAGCACCACCATATTGGTGGTCACCACCTCGATCTGCTCGGGCGTGATTTCCATCTCCCCCTGGGCCACGAGCAGGTCGCACATCTCGCGCGCGAAACGCTTCTTATGGCCCACGATCACCTTGAAGTGCGTCTCGAGCGTGCGGTTGCGGGAGAGCAGGTCGTTGAGGTCTCGATAGAGAAAACGGAAGCGCCACAGAAATTCGGACATGTATTGCAGATACGTCCAGACTTCGTCGAGCTTGGGCTTGTGATCGTCGGGCAGCCGTAGTCGCCGTTCGATTTCCTGCTCGAACTGCGCGAAGATGCTGTTGATGATGTCGTCTTTGTTGCGGAAGTGATAGTACAGATTGCCCGGGCTGATTTTCATCTCCTCGGCAATCGTGGTGGTCGTTACGTTGGGTTCGCCGATTTCATTGAAGAGCCGAAGTGACACCTCAAGAATTCGTTCGCGGGTTCGGCGTGGCGGCTTTGCTTCCATGTCTGTCGGCCCCGGTAAGCGGCAAGCTCTGCGAAAGATGTTCTCCGCTTGCGTCTATGAGTTGAATATCAGGTATACGGCGAACGATTATACTCGGCAGCCGCGCACTGCCAAGCATGGGAAGGGGGGCGTGGACAGCGATATCAGAAAAACGCCGTACGTATGCGTTCGACGATGACAGGCCCGGCGAGCGAGGCCCAGGTGAGCAGGCAAAGGCCGAGCGCGATGAGGACTGCCGCACTCCCGAAATCCTTGGCACGCTTGGAGAGTTCGTGCCGCTCCAGCGAAATGCGGTCGATGGCCGCTTCGATGCTGGAGTTGACCAGCTCGATGATGAGTACGAGCAGGACCGAGCCGATGAGCAGTACGCGCTCGACGGCCGTGACCGGCAGGAAGATCGCCGTCGGCAAAAGGATGACGGCGAGCGCCAGTTCCTGCCGGAAGGCGCTCTCTTCGAACACGGCAAACTTGAAGCCGGACAGGGAGTACTTCAGGGCGCGCCAGGCGCGCATGAGGCCCCGGTTGCCCTTGTACGGATTCGGCTGTTTGTCGCGTGGCGGCGGGTGATCGATGAACAAGCGTCAGGTTCCTCGCCGCAACGGGCTCTGGAGGTGGATCAGACTGCGGGCGCGAGCGAGCGCTCGGGCTCGCGCGGATGCAGATGCGAGGTGAACTCCTCTGAGGCTGCCTGCCAGGAGAACCGCTCCGCCCAGGCGCGCGCGCTCTCTCGCGAGACCTTGAGCGCATCGAGACAAGCCTCGCGCAAGTCTTCACGCAACGCGCCGCCTTCGCCTTCGGGGCAGCCGTCGAGCACGTCGACCGGACCGGTGACCGGGAAAGCCGCGACCGGCAGGCCACAGGCCATCGCTTTGAGCAGCACCAGACCGAACGTATCGGTGCGGCTCGGGAAGACGAACACGTCCGCCGAGGCATAGACCTTCGCCAACTCGGGCTGCGAGAGCATGCCGAGGTAGTTCACGTCGGGATAACGCGAGCGAAGTTCCGCCAGTTGCGGCCCTTCGCCCGCGACCCACTTGGAGCCTGGCAGGTCCAGCTTCAGGAAGGCTTCGATGTTCTTCTCCACGGCGACACGCCCTACGTAGAGGAAGATCGGATGTGCTGAATTTAGCACATGTGCGTCCTGTACACGGAAGATGTCGAGATCGACGCCCCGCGTCCACAGCACCACGTTCTGGAAGCCGTTCGCTTCGAGGTCGCGCTTGACCACGGGCGTGGGCGCCATCACGGCGCGCGACGGCTTGTGGAACCAGCGCAGGAAGCGATAGGTCGTGCTGAGTGCAAAGCCGAAGCGCGCCTGTACGTACTCCGGGAAGCGCGTGTGATACGCCGTGGTGAACGGGAAGTCGTTACGCAGCGCCCATTTGCGCGCAGCCATGCCGAGCGGGCCTTCGGTGGCGATGTGCAGGGCGTCGGGAGCGAAGTCTTCGATGCGACGCGCCACGCGCGCGCCGGCAAAGAACGCAAGGCGGATTTCCGGGTAGGTCGGGCACGGCATCGTGCGGAATTCCTGCGGCGTGAGCAGCTCGACACGATGGCCGGCGGCTTCCAATTGGGCGCGTGTGTTCTTCAGCGTGCGGACCACGCCGTTGATCTGCGGATCCCAGGCGTCGGTGACGATCATGACTTTCATCGGGCGCTCCTTCGCGCGCATGGCGCGCATGGGTGATACACGCGCAGTCGCGCGTGCGTTGAAGCGCACCTGCGGCGACGCTGCGCCGTACGTGCGTTTGAGGTTATCGGGCCGATATCGCACTACTTTCGGTCATCGCGGTCATCGCGGTCATCTCGGCCGTCTCGGCGATTGCGGGGAGCGAGGCGGGCAACGGCGCCGGTTCAGACGCTGACCGGTGCGGCTTTCACGGGGGGGCGCGCGTTGCGCTTTTGCGTCCAGTGGATGATGCGCAGCTCGCCCTCGGTGGTCTCGACCAGTGCCGAGAGGCTTTCCACCCAGTCGCCATCGTTGCAGTAGAGCAGGCCGTCGATCTCCCGAATCTCGGGCTTGTGGATATGCCCGCACACAACGCCGTCGCAACCGCGTCGGCGCGCTTCGTCGGCCATGACCTGCTCGAAGGCCGAAATGAAGTTCACGGCGTTCTTCACCTGATGCTTCAGATACTGCGACAGCGACCAGTATGGGAAGCCGAAGCGCGTGCGCACCCGATTGAACCAGCGGTTGAGCAGCAGCGTGAGCGTGTAAAGCGAGTCGCCCAGGTAGGCGAGCCACTTGGCGTGCTGGATCACCCCGTCGAACAGATCGCCGTGCGTGACCCACAGGCGCTTGCCGGAGAGCGTGGTGTGAAAGGTTTCGTCGCGCACGGCAATGTCGCCGAACGCCAGCCCGCAGAACTGACGCGCCGCTTCGTCGTGGTTGCCGGGAACGTAGATCACCTGCGTGCCCTTGCGCGCGCGACGCAGCATCTTCTGCACGACGTCGTTGTGGGCCTGCGGCCAGTGCCAGCCGCGACGCAGATGCCAGCCGTCGATGATGTCGCCGACCAGATACAGGTAGTCCGACTCGTGATGACGCAGGAAGTCGAGCAGGTATTCCGCCTGACAGCCTTGCGTGCCGAGGTGGATGTCCGAGAGCCAGATCGTGCGGTAGCGGGTAATGCCTTCCGGGGGGGGATCGTGCGGATCGTGCGGATCGGACGTGTCAGGCGGTAGATCGATCGAGGAGGGCGGGGCCGCAGGCCGGTCAGTCGGGGAGGTGTCCGCGAAGTTTCCGGTGCGATGTCCGGCGCGAGCCGTGGGTGTTGGGATCGGCAGCTCAAAGGTGGGTGTCGTCGTCATACCGGCTCGCACGTCGCGTTGAACATGCGTGCATTGCGCCACGACTTCATGAAGGGACGATGACAGTCACGTACGTGTCGCGAAAGTGTCTTCAAGCGTCGCGGCAATGCGACAGGCGCGCCCATGCGCCAGCGACGCAGGCGTCAGGCATCAGGCGCTGTGCCGCAATCCTTGCGCCACGCGCTCGAGCGTCTCGAGCACTCGGGCCCGCGAGCGCGGATGCGTGCCCAGCGACACATGTCCGAGCCGGTCCAGCGCGATGTTGTGGGCACCCGGCAGCACCGACGTGCTGACCGGATATACGACGTTGTCGTGATACGTGTAAATCGACGTGATGCGAGCGCGTTCCGCGCTTGTTTCGTGGCGGGCCAGCGCCGCGAGCCACGCACTGCCGACGCTCATCTGACGCGCGTTCGTGCCGATGCCGTGGCGCGCGTGCAAGGTGCCGAAGTGCGGCGAGCCGAGCGTGATGGTGTGGGCGACAGGCAGCGTTGGATACTGCCGCAGGCAGGCGCGCGCCGCGATCCCGCCCATGCTGTGGCCGACAATGACGACGGGCAGGCGCGTGCGCTCGGCCAGGGTTCGCGTGGCGTGGGCAATGTTGGCGGCGTAGTCGTCGATGTCGCCGAACATCGGGCCGAGGTTGATGGCATCGCACGGATAGCCCGCCTCGGCCAGATGGTGTGAAAAGCCTAGCCAGAACGCGCGATTGCAGCCATAGCCGTGCAACAGGAGCACTGCGACCGGGCGCGCCGGGCCGCGCGGCGACGGCAGCGCGGCGGCGCTGCGCCAGGGTTGGCACAGATCGAGCAGCAGAATCGACGCCAGGCATTCATAGGCCCACACCGCCATCTGGGTGCCCGCAGCGGTGCGGCGTTCGGGCGTCGGGTCGTCGTGAGACGCCATGACGAAGCCCGCGGCAAGGCCGCTCGCGTGAGCGACGGGCAGCCACAGCACGGTCCACAGCAGGGTCGTCCAGGGGCTATGCCAGGCGGCCCAGGTGGCCGTCGCGACGATCATCGATAGCCCGATCTCGAGGCCGCCATAGGCCAGGTGGGCACGTGAGGCGCGCGGCGGCGGACTGGCGGCGGGGGGCAGCGCGCTCATTTCCCCAGGACACTGACGAGGCGTGTGCCGGCGAGCCGGTCGTGAATGAACTGGTGATCGGGCGTCACGCGCATGGCCAGTGCCCAGAACACGATCCAGACCGCGAGCAACGCCACGCTGCCCCAGCCCGTCAGCCCGAGCGCCCAGTCGAGTGCCATGGCCGGCAGCACCCACAACCATGCGAGTGCATATCGCGCGACGGCGCGGCCGGTGCGCACCGGCTGACCGTGGGCGTCAACCAGACGGATTTTCCACGTCTTCATCGCCAGTGTCTGGCCGCTGTGGGTCCAGAACCAGACAAAGTACGCGCCGAGCACGAGGAACAGCCACGCTTGCATCGCATGGCGATGCATCAGGCCGCTGCGCTGCTGGGTGAGGGCACTGAAAAGGTAGCCGGCCAGAAAGAGCACACCGAAGAGCAGCAGCGATTCGTAGACCATCGCGAGCACACGACGCCGCAGGGTGGGCACCGCATAGCTGCCCCGTTCGACGCCGGACGGCGCGTGCGGCAAGCGGGCGGAATCGGGTGTGCGAGGCGGCGTGGTGGCCTGGGTGCGCTGGGTGGGCGGGGTGGCGGAGTCGGTCATCGCGGCGAGGTCTGAGAGCTTTTTGTCGGGGGCCTGACATCGCACCCGCGCAAGGCGATTGCGGCAGGCGCATCGAGCCGTGCGCTGCCCATTATGCGCAAGAATGGGCCGACGGGCCAGCCGGCCCGAGCGCGGGCGGCGGCGGCGCCATGCAAACGGCCGCCCGAAGGCGGCCGCGACGTGACGTCGGCTGACGGTGCACGTCAGTTGTGGTGGTAGATCTCGGCGTTGAAGACGGCGTCGCCGTTTGCCGTGCCTGCGGCGCCGCTCGACGCTGCGCCCGAGGCCGGCACCGGTTGTGCAGGCGCTGGCGCGGACGCCGCCGATGCCGCCGATGCCGCAGGAGACGGCAAAGCACCGTTTCTGCCCGACGTGCCGGCATCCTTGCGGTGCACCGCGGCATACGGATTCTTCACACCTGTGCGGCCCGAGGGCGGCGCGCTGACAACGTTCGGACGGTTGGTCAGCTTCTTGTCGTCGGCGGCAAGGCGCTTTTTCTGCTCTTCGGTGAGCTGTTGGTACTGCTGCCACACCTGCGCTTTACGCTCGGGCGGCAAGGTCTTGGCGTTCTGATAGCTCTCTCGGGCCAGTTGGCGCTGCTCAGGCGTGAGCCGCACCCAGTCGGCCATGCGGTCGTGCAGACGTTTGCGGCCTTCAGGGGACAGCTTGTGAAAGCGCTTGGCGATCTCGATCCACTTCTCGCGCTGACGCTCGCCCATGCGATTCCAGTCCTGAGCGAGCGGGGCGAGGGCTTCGCGCTGACTCGCCGTGAGCTTGGCCCAATAGCCGCCGGGCGACGCGAGGGCCGCTGCCGGGGCCGGGCCTGCGGTGGCACCGCTGGCCGTCAGACTGCCGAGCGCCTCGCTTGCGGCGCCGACGGCGCCAGGTGCGGCGGTGCCCGAGGTGCTGGAGGTGCCGGAGAGGGTGGGCGGCACGTCAGACACCGTTTCCGGGGCATGCGAGCGGCGCAGCGCGGCCGTGCCGGCGAGTGCGGCCACGATGAGCGCTGCGACCAGAAAAAGTACGTTGCTTCGCGTCACTGGGCGGTCTTGGGTGGGGGGACTACTGAGCACGCTTCAAATAGGCGTTGAAACCGTGATCGGCATAGGCCGACAACGGGAGTTCGTCGCTCAATACGGCGGCATCGATGTCGGCCAGATCCTGAATGTGCTGCTGATGTTCCCAATATGCCAGGCCCGCCAGACCGATCACCAGCGCGGCGAGCGGCCAGAGCAACCCCAGGCGGCCGAGCTTCTCGAACGCGCGACGCGGGCCGCCCGCGCTCGGCGATTGCACGGCGTCCACGCCCGCGAGCACCAGCGCCGGTTGCACAACGACGACCGGTTCGGGCTTTTTGCGAGCGAGCGCCTGTTGGCGAGCAGCGGCCAGCCGGGCCGCGATATTCGGCGACGGTGCGTCGGACGCTTCGTCCAGCGCACGCCGCACGCGATGTGCGAAGCGGATTTCCCTCGATTCCAGATCGTGACTCATAACCTGATCCCTTTTGCCTTCAACGCCTGCGCCAACGCATGGGTGGCGCGCGAGCAGTGCGTCTTGACGCTGCCTTCCGAGCACCCCATCGTGGCGGCGGTCTCCGCAACGTCCATGTCTTCCCAGTAACGCATGAGGAACGCTTCTCGTTGACGTGTCGGTAGTTTCTGAATTTCCGCCTCGATGATGGAGAGGATTTCAGCACGCGAAACAGCGTCTTCGCTGCTCTCGGTCTGCACAGACCCATCCTCGGTCAACAAGGTTTCCAAGGGGTCGAAGTCGTCGCGCTCGTCGTCGCCCGGACCGGCGAGATTCGAGAACAGCGTGACCCAGGTGTTGCGCACCTTTTGCCGGCGGAAATAATCGTGAATCGTGTTTTGGAGGATACGCGTGAACAGCAGCGGCAGGTCGGCCGGCGGCTTGTCGCCGTATTTCTCGGCCAGGCGGATCATCGCATCCTGAACGATATCGAGGGCGGCCTCGTCGTCGCGAACGGCATAGACGGCCTGCTTGAAGGCGCGCCGTTCGATGCCCGCGAGAAAATCCGCCAATTCCTTGTCAGATGCCATCCGGTGGTGTGCACGCAGCGTTGCCCGCCGCGCCTGTGAAATGCCGTGTAAGCGTAATGGCTACGTAAAGTTGACGCAGCCGGACCGGATGCTACCAAAAACGCGCTTTCCTGTAACCGCTTTTGCTTGCGCTGGTGTCGTATTGCGACGGCGCCGGACTCGAAAGATTCCTATCATGTGAAGATTGTGTCCCAGGGGCGGGGCGGCGTGGGGCAGGGGGGGCTTTCGCGAGGCCGGCTTCGCAATCATGCTGCGAATGCACAAACCTGCTTGACCATTTTGCTGCAAACCGGTAATGTTGCCAGTTCGCAATATCTGTGATTGTCTCAATATCGGCACGCCTATCCGGTGTGTCCATCATTCAGACGCGCAGCTTGAGCCCGGACCACAAGTTCGCGGGGAGAGCACCCGATCAAAATTTTTGCCGAAACTTTGAAAGGTCGACGATGAACATGCCAAGCGCGGAATTCTCCGAGGCGGAAGCTGCACGCCACCAAAATACTTCCGAAGACATGATCGGCGCCGAAATTCTCGTGCGCTCGCTTCAGGAAGAAGGGGTCGAACATCTGTGGGGTTATCCCGGCGGTTCGGTCCTCTACATCTACGACGAACTCTACAAGCAGGACAAGATCCAGCACATTCTGGTACGCCATGAGCAGGCAGCCGTACACGCGGCCGACGCTTATTCGCGATCCACCGACAAAGTCGGCGTGTGCCTTGTGACGTCCGGCCCCGGCGTGACCAATGCGGTCACCGGGATTGCCACGGCGTATATGGATTCGATCCCGCTCGTTATCATTACCGGGCAGGTGCCCACGGCCGCCATCGGCCAGGACGCCTTCCAGGAGTGCGACACGGTCGGTATCACCCGTCCGTGCGTCAAGCACAACTTCCTCGTGAAGGACGTGCGCGATCTCGCCGCAACCCTCAAGAAGGCCTTCTACATCGCCAAGACGGGCCGTCCGGGTCCGGTGCTGGTCGATATTCCGAAGGACGTGTCCAAGGCGCGCTGCCGCTTCGAATATCCGAAAACGGTGTCGCTGCGCTCGTACAATCCGGTCACGAAGGGGCACTCGGGGCAGATCCGCAAGGCGATGAGCCTGCTGCTCTCGGCCAAGCGTCCTTATATCTATACCGGCGGCGGCATCATTCTGGCCGACGCGTCGAAGGAACTGAACCAGTTCTGCGACCTGCTCGGCTATCCGGTGACCAACACGCTCATGGGCCTGGGCGGATATCGCGCGAGCGATCCCAAGTTCCTCGGCATGCTGGGCATGCACGGGACGTACGAAGCCAATATGGCCATGCAGCACTGCGACGTGCTCATCGCCATCGGTGCGCGCTTCGACGACCGCGTGATCGGCAACCCGGAACACTTCTCGGAGCGGGCGCGCAAGATCATTCACGTCGATATCGACCCGTCGTCGATTTCCAAGCGTGTGAAGGTCGATATCCCGATCGTCGGCGACGTGAAGGAAGTGCTGCGCGAGATGATCGAGAATCTGCAGACGGCCGAGCACGGCCCCGACGCCGAGGCGCTGGCCGGCTGGTGGAAGCAGATCGAGGAATGGCGCTCGCGCGATTGCCTCGCGTTCGATCGCGAGAGCGAGATCATCAAGCCTCAGCATGTGGTCGAGACCTATTGGAAGCTCACGGACGGCGAAGCCTTCGTGTGCTCCGACGTGGGCCAGCACCAGATGTGGGCGGCGCAATACTATCGCTTCAACAAGCCGCGCCGGTGGATCAATTCGGGCGGCCTGGGCACGATGGGCTTCGGGCTGCCGGCCGCCATGGGCGTGAAGATGGCGCATCCGGATGCCGAAGTCGCGTGTATCACGGGCGAGGGCTCGATCCAGATGTGCATCCAGGAACTCTCGACGTGCCTGCAATACCGCACGCCGATCAAGATTCTGTCGCTCAACAACCGCTATCTGGGCATGGTGCGCCAGTGGCAGCAAATCGAATACAGCAAGCGCTACTCCAGTTCGTACATGGACGCGCTGCCGGACTTCGTGAAGCTCGCCGAGGCGTACGGTCATGTCGGGATCCGCATCGAAAAGTCGTCGGATGTCGAGCCGGCACTGCGTGAGGCGTTGCGCTTGAAGGATCGTACGGTATTCATGGATTTCCAAACGGATCCCACCGAGAACGTCTGGCCGATGGTTCAGGCCGGCAAGGGCATCAGCGAGATGCTGCTCGGTTCGGAAGATCTGTAAGCAGAGGCGCGCGCACCGACAGGCGCCGCCGGCACGGCTGGCGCGGGTGCGACGTCCCCACACTAGGACAATCCGGGATACACCATGAGGCACATTATTTCTGTTTTGCTCGAGAACGAGCCGGGGGCGCTGTCGCGCGTGGTCGGCCTTTTCTCGGCGCGTGGCTACAATATCGAGACACTCACCGTCGCGCCGACCGAAGACCGGTCGCTCTCACGCATGACGGTGGTGACGACAGGCTCCGACGACATCATCGAGCAGATCACCAAGCACCTGAACCGGCTCATCGAGGTGGTGAAGGTGGTCGATCTGACCGAAGGGGCGCATATCGAACGTGAGCTCATGCTCATCAAGGTGCGCGCCGTGGGCAAGGAGCGGGAAGAGATGAAGCGGATGTCGGATATTTTCCGCGGCCGCATCATTGACGTTACCGAAAAGACCTACACGATCGAACTGACCGGGAATTCGTCGAAACTCGACGCCTTCATCGACGGGCTCGATCGCACGGCAATTCTCGAGACGGTTCGCACCGGTGGCTCGGGCATTGGGCGCGGTGAGCGCATCCTGAAGGTCTGACGCGGCAGCGGCAACGCGGTAAGCGGATTTCGATCCATATTCTGATTTCAGTATTTTTTTGGCATTACGGGACAATTCCAAATGAAAGTTTTCTACGACAAAGACGCCGACCTCTCCCTCATCAAGGGCAAGCAAGTCACCATCATCGGCTACGGCTCGCAAGGCCACGCCCACGCCCAGAACCTGAAGGACAGCGGCGTGAACGTGACGGTCGGTCTGCGCAAGAACGGCGCTTCGTGGAACAAGGCGGTGGCGGCCGGCCTGAACACCAAGGAAGTGGCGGAAGCGGTGAAGTCGGCCGACATCGTCATGATGCTGCTGCCGGACGAGCAGATCGGCGACGTGTACAAGAACGAAGTGCACGCCAACATCAAGGAAGGCGCTGCGCTGGCTTTTGCACACGGCTTCAACGTGCATTACGGTTGCGTGATTCCGCGTGCCGACCTCGACGTCATCATGATCGCCCCGAAGGCGCCGGGCCACACGGTGCGCTCGACGTACTCGCAGGGCGGCGGTGTGCCCCATCTGATCGCCGTGGCGCAGGACAAGTCGGGCGCCGCGCGCGACATCGCGCTGTCGTACGCTGCCGCTAACGGCGGTGGCCGTGCCGGTATCATCGAGACCAACTTCCGCGAAGAAACCGAAACCGATCTGTTCGGCGAGCAAGCCGTGCTGTGCGGCGGTACCGTCGAGCTGATCAAGGCCGGTTTCGAGACGCTGGTCGAAGCCGGCTACGCGCCGGAAATGGCCTACTTCGAGTGCCTGCACGAACTCAAGCTGATCGTCGACCTGATCTACGAAGGCGGCATCGCCAACATGAACTACTCGATCTCGAACAACGCCGAGTACGGTGAGTACGTCACCGGCCCGCGCGTCGTGACCGAAGAGACGAAGAAGGCGATGAAGCAGTGCCTGACCGACATCCAGACGGGCGAGTACGCCAAGTCGTTCATCCTGGAAAACAAGGCGGGCGCCCCGACGCTGATCTCGCGCCGTCGTATCACGGCCGAGCACCAGATCGAGCAAGTCGGTGGCAAGCTGCGTGCAATGATGCCGTGGATCGCCAAGAACAAGCTGGTCGACCAGTCGAAGAACTAAGTACGACATGCCGCACGTTGCGTACGCCCAGGAGGTTGCGGGCGCCCGCACCGTCGGCGCGCGGCGAGACGGTGTGAGCGGGTGACGCGCTTCATCCCCGGATTCGCCGCGCCGGGCCGTCCGTTTTGCTGTGGCGTTGGCTATGGCAAGGCGGGCGGCCTTTTTCGTTTTACCCCCCGAGTTGGCTGCGTTCGTGCGCGGTTGCCCCTCGATCTGCGCGACTTGGCCGTGGGCGCGCGCACAGGTCGTTTAGGGAAAAGGTGTCACCGCGCCGCGCGCATTGTTACAATGCCGCCACGTCATGGGTTGGCCCGAAGCAGGTCGGCTCGCTTATTCAACCGATTTACCAAGGACGCGAGTTCAATCGCATGAATTATCCTCACCCGATCATTGCCCGCGAGGGCTGGCCCTTCCTGGGTATCGCCGTCGCCGTCGCGCTCGTCGTGCATTTCATGGCCGGCGTGCTTTGGGCCGCGCCGTTCTGGGTGATCGCCCTGTTTGTCCTGCAGTTCTTCCGTGACCCGCCGCGCCAGATACCGCAGCAGGCAGGTGCGGTGCTCTCGCCGGCCGACGGCCGCATCGTGGCCATCGAAACCACGCAGGACCCCTATGCAGGCCGTGAAGCGTTGAAGATCAGCGTATTCATGAACGTCTTCAATGTGCACTCGAACCGTGCGCCGGTTGACGGCACGGTGACCAAGGTGGAATATTTCCCGGGACGTTTTTTCAACGCGGATCTCGACAAGGCATCGCTCGAGAACGAGCGTAACGCGCTGGTGATCGATGTGGGGGGGCAACTCGTCACGAGCGTACAGGTTGCGGGGCTCATCGCTCGCCGGATCCTGTGCTATGCGAAGGCAGGCGATACGCTTTCGCGCGGTCAGCGTTACGGTTTCATTCGTTTCGGTTCGCGCGTCGACGTGTATCTGCCGCTGGGCTCGCGTCCGCGCGTGGCCATCGGCGACAAGGTGTCGGCCACCTCGACGATTCTCGCCGAGCTGTGAGTTGCCCGACTCCCTCCGAGTCATTGCCGCGTGCGGCGGCGCGACGTCATGTCGTGCGTCGCTGTGTCGCGGCCTGAAACGGGTTTCGCTTCTTGCGATCCAAGCGCGGTGATCCGTCGCGGCTTCGCCCGCAGCCATCGCATCGTCAAGGGGATATAGATGCCGGAAAACCATCGCGGCCGCTTGCGTAACAATGTCAGGCATCTCTCGCCGTTCAGCCGTCACAAGAATCCATCTGCAGAGCCATTGATGAACGAAGACCACGACCAGGGTGTGGACGACGATCTGCCGGCCCGCCCGCGCAATCGCGGCATTTATTTGTTGCCGAACGCTTTTACGACGGCCGCGTTGTTCTGCGGCTTTTTCGCGATCGTGCAGGCGATGAACGATCGTTTCGAGCAGGCGGCCATCGCGATCTTCTTCGCCATGGTGCTCGATGGCATGGACGGGCGCGTCGCGCGCATGACCAATACCCAGAGCGCCTTCGGCGAGCAGTACGATTCGCTCTCGGACATGACCTCATTCGGCGTGGCGCCAGCGCTGGTCATGTACGAATGGATTCTGCACGAGATCGGCAAGTGGGGCTGGCTCGCGGCGTTCGTCTATGTGGCGGGCGCAGCCCTGCGCCTTGCGCGTTTCAATACGAACATCGGCGTGGTCGACAAGCGTTTCTTCCAGGGCCTCGCGAGCCCGGCGGCGGCGGCGCTCGTCGCCGGTTTCGTGTGGATCACGATCGACAACAAGCTGCCGGTGAACGTTTTCTGGATGCCCTGGGTGGCGTTCGGGCTGACGATCTACGCCGGTATGTCGATGGTGTCGAATGCACCGTTCTATAGCGGCAAGGCGCTCGATGTGCGTCAGCGCGTGTCGTTCGGCGTGGTGTTGCTGTTCATGGTCGGCTTCATTCTGGTGTCGTCCGACCCGCCGCTGGTGCTCTTCGGCATGTTCTGCCTGTACAGCATCTCCGGCTATGTGCTCTGGGCGTTCCGTTTCCTGAAGGGGCGTCGCCAGCGCATTTTCGGCGAAGTCGACGAGTAACTGTGTCAACGCAAGGGGCGTCTGGGTACGCCCCTTGTCACATCCGTCGCCCAGACGTGGCGCGTGAGACGTGACGCGTGACGCTGTGCGGCAATGTTGTAGTCTTGCGGGTGTAAGCTCCGAAGTACTCCCCTGGCCCGGGCAGGCCGTCGCAAATTGGACCCGACCTGGCGCCATTTCCATAGTTCGACGTGACGAAGGAGAAATCATGGGCATTCTGGACTTCGTGAAGGAAGCCGGCGAAGCGCTGCTGGGTAACAAGGCGCAAGCGGCAGAGGCACCCGCTGCGGGGGCCGGCGCAGACGAGGCGAACCGCAACGCGGCCGACGCCATCGAGGCTTATATCAAGACACAGAACCTGGACGCGACCGGTTTGACCGTGACGTTCGACGGCGCGTCGCGTACCGTCACCGTATTCGGCGTTGCGCCGGATCAGGCGACCAAGGAAAAGATTCTGCTTTGCTGCGGCAATGTGAAGGGCGTCGAGAAGGTGGACGACAAGATGTCGGTTTCGACGGCGTCGGCCGAAGCGACATTTCACACCGTAGAGAAGGGCGACACGCTGTCGGCCATCTCGAAAAAGGTCTACGGCGACGCCAACAAGTACAACGCCATCTTCGAGGCCAACAAGCCGATGCTCTCCAGCCCCGACAAGATCTATCCGGGGCAGGTGCTGCGCATTCCGCCGGCCTGATCCGCCACGCGTCTCCCGATGCCCAGCCCGGCCCCGCGCCGGGCTGTTTCGTTGTGGCGGACGGCATGCCCCCTGAGCCCGCGCACGCCAGGCCACACGCGGCTTGCAGCCAGCACCGCGCGTTGCGGAAACCCCCGATTGCGACTATATTGGCGCTCATGAATTCAGGCGCCATCCCGGCTTCGGGCCTTCCTCTCGCACCGCCCTCGCTAAGCCGTTTCGCCATCGGCGGGACGGCCATGCCCGCGCGCGTCGCGCGCTGACTCCCTCCCGGTCGTTACCCGTGCGTGCGGCGATCCGCTTGCATGGGTGCAATGCCGTGAGTGGCCGTGGTGCTGCGGCACACGATGGCGTCGCCTCCAGACATCAAGTACAAACCGAACCCTAAAAGATCCCCACAGGAGAAAGTCATGGCCGACAAGCTGATCATTTTCGATACGACCTTGCGCGACGGTGAACAGTCGCCGGGCGCGTCGATGACACGCGAGGAGAAAATCCGCATTGCGCGTCAATTGGAGCGCCTGCGCGTGGACGTCATCGAAGCCGGCTTCGCTGCCAGCTCGAACGGCGACTTCGAGTCCATTCGGGCGATTGCCGGCATCATCAAGGACAGCACCGTCTGCTCGCTCGCCCGTGCCAACGATCGCGATATCGCGCGCGCTGCCGAGGCGCTCAAGGGTGCGAACTCGTCGCGTATTCACACGTTCATCGCCACGTCGCCGCTGCACATGGAGAAGAAGCTTCGCATGAGCCCGGACCAGGTGCTCGAGCAGGCGAAGCTCGCGGTGCGGTATGCCCGCCAGTTCACGGACAATATCGAATTCTCGCCGGAAGACGGCAGCCGCTCCGAGCTGGATTTCCTCTGCCGGGTTCTGGAAGCCGTCATCAACGAGGGAGCCACGACCATCAACGTGGCCGATACCGTCGGCTACGGCGTGCCGGAACTCTACGGCCAACTCGTGCGCACGCTGCGCGAACGTGTGCCGAATTCGGACAAGGCCGTCTGGTCGGTACATTGTCACAACGACCTGGGCATGGCCGTGGCGAACTCGCTGGCGGGCGTGCAATTGGGCGGCGCACGTCAGATCGAGTGCACGATCAACGGCCTGGGCGAGCGTGCGGGCAACACGTCGCTCGAAGAGGTCGTGATGGCGCTCAAGACGCGCAAGGACTACTTCGGGCTGGAGCTTGGCATCGACACGACGCAGATCGTGCCTGCCTCGAAGCTCGTCTCGCAGATCACCGGCTTCAGCGTCCAGCCGAACAAGGCCGTGGTGGGCGCCAACGCGTTCGCGCACGCCTCCGGTATTCACCAGGACGGCGTGCTCAAGGCGCGCGACACGTACGAGATCATGCGTGCGGAAGATGTGGGCTGGACCGCGAACAAGATCGTGCTCGGCAAGCTCTCGGGCCGCAACGCATTCAAGCAGCGTCTCCAGGAGCTGGGCATCGAGATGGACTCCGAGCAGGATGTGAATGCCGCATTCACTCGCTTCAAGGAACTGGCCGATCAGAAGTCCGAGATCTTCGACGAGGACATTCTCGCGATCGTGTCCAACGAAGCGCAGGCCGAGGGTGGCGAGCATTTCTACCTGGTGTCGATGGCGCAGCATTCCGAGACGGGCGAACGCCCGAGTGCGCGCGTGGTTTTCACCGCGCAGGGCAAGGAGCTCGTGGGCGAAGCCGAGGGTAACGGCCCGGTCGACGCCGTGCTCAACGCCATTGAATCGCAGGTGCAAAGCGGCGCCGAGCAACTGCTTTACTCGGTCAACGCGATCACGACCGGTACGCAATCGCAGGGCGAAGTCACCGTTCGACTGTCGAAGGGCGGGCGCATCGTGAACGGCGTGGGCACGGATCCGGATATCGTGGCGGCGTCCGCCAAAGCGTATCTGTCGGCGCTCAACAAGCTGTATTCGAAGGCCGAGAAGCTCAATCCGCAACTCACGCCGTAATCGATCGTGCGAAGTCGCAGGTGACGGTCGAGGTATTCGTCAGCGTGCCCGCAGCCGGAAGTCCGGCATGCGGGCATTTTGTTGTCGGCGGCGCTTGCGCGATGCGCGCTCAGAACAGGTTGTTCTCGCGCTTCTCATGCAGCGGATCGGGGCTGATCTGCGTGGTTTTGACAATGCCGCTCGGGTCGAAGTAGAAGTTCATCATCGAGAACCAGACGTCGTCCTGCTTGAAGCGATAAGTCCAGACTTCGCGCTTCATGCGCGGAAAATACGACGTTTCCACCGGCTCGCCGAAGTGATGCAACACGTCGGTTTTCGTCCACTTGTCGATCTCGACCTTGTTGAACTCCGGCATCGAGAGCACTTGCGCGGTGCGTAGCAAACGGCCTTGTGCGTCGAAGTCGGCCGCGATCGTTTCTTCACCGAACGGCTTGGTCGGGTAGAGCCAGCGCGTCACGCCCGGGGCGAGCGGGTAGACTTCCTTCGGTTTGCCCAGCCGGGCTTGCACGTCGGCCTGAGACGCGCTTGGCGGCACTTGCTGCCAGGCGGGCGTGTAACAGGCACCAAGCGACAGGGCGAGTGCGCCGGCCGCGAGCCAGCGCAGTGCTGCGACAGGCCGCAAAGCGTTGAGAAGGGCGCGGGTCGGTATCGTCAGGCGGGCGATGTCCGCGCGTGTCCGGGGTGAATGGATCATGGATGGCCTCGCGTCAGTGGGGAGCGGCCGCGCAGCGGCAGGCCCATAGCATACCGCCGTGTGTCGTATCGTGGGGCGCCTCGGCTTGCCGGGGGTGGGTTGGGGCGTTATGATTCGCGCCGAGACAGTCACTGGGGCCTCGATGAAAGTTCAAGTTTTGCTGGCGCGCTTGTGCGCAGCGGTGTGTGCGGCCGGCCTGCTGGCCGTGTCCGGCCTTGTGCACGCTGCGCCGCCGATCCGCCTCGCGCTCATCGAAGGCATGAGTGGACCTTTCGGCAATGCCGGCGCCATGGTCGAGCGCAATATACGCTTCGCTATCGAACGCGTGAACGCGCGCGGCGGTGTGATGCTGCGCGACGGCGCACACCCGTTCGAGTTGACGGTGTTCGACAGCAAGGGCAGCGTGGAGGACAGCCTGGTGCAACTCAAGGCCGCTGGCGATCTCGGTATTCCGTTCGTCTTGCAGGGCAATAGCTCTGCCGTCGCTTCCGCGTTGATCGACGCGATCAACAAGCGAAATGCGCGCGAGCCGGGGCAGCGCATGCTGTTCTTCAATTACTCGGCCGTCGACACGGCGCTTACCAACGAGCAGTGCAGCTTCTGGCATTTTGCCTTCGACGCCAATGCCGCCATGCGCATGCAGGCGCTGACCGAAGCCATCAAGCAAGACGCGAGTATCCAGAAGGTCTACCTGCTCAATCAGGACTACAGCTTTGGCCGGCAGGTCGCCGGACTGGCCCGTCAGATGATCGGTGCGAAGCGTCCCGATATCCAGATCGTGGGCGAGCAGTTCAGCCCGGTGGGACGCGTGAAGGACTTCACGCCGTACCTCGCGCGCATCCGCGCGGCGGGTGCCGATACGGTCGTGACGGGAAGCTGGGGCAACGACCTGACACTGCTCGTCAAGGCGGCGCGCGAACAAGGGATGGAGCTCAAGTTCTACACGTTCTACGGTAACGCGCTTGGCGCACCGGCGGCGTTGGGCGATTCCGGGGTTGGCCGCGTGTATGCCGTGGCCGAGTGGCACCCGAACGTTGGCGGCGAGGCGTCGGATGCGTTCTACAAGGCGTTTCGTGCACGTTATCCGGCGGCGCGCGACGATTATCCGCTGCTGCGCATGAGCGTCATGATCGACATGATCGCCGCAGCGCTCGAGCAGGCAGGCACCACCGACGTGACGACGGTGGCGCGCGCGCTCCAGAACCGTCGAATTCGCGAGGCGCCGGCCGACGCCTGGATGCGCCCGAATGATCATCAGTTGATCGAGCCACTATATGTGTCGGTCATGCGCCGCGCGGGAGAGCCGGGGGTGAAGTTCGACAACGAAGGCTCGGGCTTCGGTTTCAAGACGGTCATGGAACTGCCTGCGAGCAAGGTGGCGTTGCCAAGCACCTGTCGCATGGCCCGTCAGCGGTGAAAGAGGGCGGCGGCGGATCGTTGATTTGTCGTGATTTTGTGGATAATTTATTGAAATTTCCCGGATTGTTCGAGAAATTACGTGACATTTTGACGTGATAACGCCCCGCCGGGCCCCGTCGCTGGCGGCGAAGCATGGAAAACTATGGCGTGCGGATGACAACTCCCGTATAATCGCGCACTTGCAGTTTTGTTTATGTGCGGCAGCGCCGCGCATGTTTTTGTAAGTTCACGGCACGGCCTTTCTTCCGTGACCGCGTGTATCCAAAGGAAAGCAAATGTCTGAAGCAAACACCAAGAAGTCGGACGTCGTGGCGCAATTCGCCCGTGGCGCCAACGATACGGGTTCCCCCGAAGTGCAAGTTGCGCTGTTGACCACGCGCATCAACGAACTGACGCCGCACTTCAAGGCTCACATGAAGGATCACCACAGCCGCCGCGGTCTGCTGCGCATGGTGAGCCGTCGTCGCAAGCTGCTCGATTACCTCAAGGGCAAGGATGCGGATCGCTACCGCGCCCTGATCGAGAAGCTGGGCCTGCGTAAGTAAGCGATTACGATTACGACGAGATGCCTGTATCAGCGTGCTGATGCAGGCATTTTGTTTTTGGGCGCTGCCTGACGGATGTCCTGAGGACGTCTTGCGGGTCGCCAACCTGGCCGTCGTGCCGGGTTCCCGGTTCATGGGGCCTCGTCGGCAAGCAGGGCTTGTGTCATTCCAGCGTCGCCTCAAGACAGGCACGGCAACGGCCGGGCAACGCTGGAATGGCATAACACTCCCCCCTGCAAGGCGTCGGGATCACCCCGGCAGCGATGTCGCGCCGCTGCTGCATTCGCGCGATTCGATATAGGAGTGCAAATGTTCAATAAAGTCGTCAAGTCTTTCCAATGGGGACAAAACACGGTTCGCATGGAGACCGGTGAGATTGCCCGTCAGGCATCCGGTGCCGTGCTCGTCGATATGGACGATACCGTCGTGCTCGCAACGGTCGTCGGCGCAAAGAACGCCAAGCCGGGGCAGGACTTTTTCCCGCTGACCGTCGACTATCTGGAAAAGACTTACGCCGCCGGCAAGATTCCGGGGGGCTTCTTCAAGCGTGAAGGCCGTCCGTCGGAAAACGAAACGCTGACGTCGCGCCTGATCGACCGTCCGATTCGCCCGCTCTTTCCGGAAGGCTTCTACAACGAAGTGCAGGTTGTCGTGCAGGTCGTCTCGCTGAACCCGGAAGTGCCGGCCGATATCCCGGCCCTGATCGGCGCCTCGGCTGCGCTGGCCATCTCGGGTCTGCCGTTCAACGGCCCGGTGGGCGCCGCACGCGTGGCCTACATCGACAGCCAGTACGTGCTCAACCCGTCGCGTGAGCAGATCGCCAAGTCGAAGCTCGACCTGGTTGTGGCCGGTACGGAACAAGCCGTGCTGATGGTCGAATCGGAAGCGCGCGAATTGCCTGAAGACGTGATGCTGGGCGCTGTGGTGTTTGGCCACGAGCAACTGCAAACGGCGATCAACGCCATTCACGACCTCGTGCGCGACGGTGGCAAGGCCGAGTGGGAATGGGCCCCGGCCAACAAGAACGACGCGCTGATCGCGCAAGTGACCGAACTGGCGGAAGCCTCGCTGCGCGCCGCTTACCAGACGCGCGAGAAGCAGGCGCGTACGCAACAACTGCGTGCCGTGACCAGCAACGTGATGGCCAAGCTGGGCGAAGCGGCTGCCGCCAAGGGCGACGCCGCACCGGACGCCATCGAAGTCGGCAACATCCTGTTCGATCTGGAAGCCAAGATCGTGCGTAGCCAGATTCTGGCTGGCGAGCCGCGTATCGACGGCCGCGACACGCGCACCGTGCGTCCGATCTCGATCCGCACGGGCGTGCTGCCGCGCGCGCACGGATCGGCGCTGTTCACGCGGGGTGAAACGCAGGCGCTGGTGGTGGCAACGCTGGGCACCAAGAGCGACGAGCAGATCATCGACGCGCTGCAAGGCGAGTATCGTGATCGCTTCATGCTGCACTACAACTTCCCGCCGTTCTCGACGGGGGAAACGGGGCGCGTGGGTTCGCCCAAGCGTCGCGAAATCGGTCACGGTCGTCTGGCCAAGCGTGCTCTGGTGGCTTGCCTGCCGGGTGCCGACGATTTCGGCTACACCGTGCGTGTGGTGTCGGAAATCACCGAATCGAATGGATCGTCGTCGATGGCGTCGGTGTGCGGCGGTAGCCTCGCCATGATGGACGCGGGTGTGCCGCTGACCTCGCCGGTCGCCGGCATTGCCATGGGGCTGATTCTCGAAGGCAACAAGTTTGCCGTGCTGACCGATATTCTCGGCGACGAAGATCACCTGGGCGACATGGACTTCAAGGTGGCCGGGACGTCGAACGGCGTGACGGCACTGCAGATGGACATCAAGATCCAGGGGATCACGAAGGAGATCATGCAGGTCGCCCTGGCGCAAGCCAAGGAAGGCCGTTTGCATATCCTCGGCAAGATGGCGGACGCGCAGTCGGGCGTGCGTACGGAGCTGTCGGAATTCGCACCGCGCATGGTCACCATCAAGATCAACCCGGAGAAGATCCGTGATGTGATCGGCAAGGGCGGTTCGGTGATCCGTGCACTGACGGAAGAAACCGGCACGAGCATCGACATCTCGGACGACGGCGTGGTGACGATCGCCAGCCCGAGCGCTGAAGGTATCGCAGAAGCCAAGCGCCGCATCGAGTTGATCACGGTGGAAGTCGAAGTGGGCCAGGTCTACGACGGTACCGTGCTGAAGTTGCTCGAATTCGGCGCGATCGTTTCGGTGCTGCCGGGCAAGGATGGCCTGCTGCACATTTCCGAGATCGCCAACGAGCGCATCAAGGACATCAACGAGTACCTCAAGGAAGGCCAGGCGGTGCGCGTGAAGGTGATCCAGCAGGACGACAAGGGTCGTCTGCGTCTGTCGCACAAGGCGCTCACCGACGAGGAAAAGCAAGGTAGCCCGGCGCTGGTCAAGCGCGAGGGCGACGCCCAGTAATTCGGGTGTCGGCATGATGCCGGGTGGCGCGCCCATGTGCGCCGCTTCGCAAGGGAAAACGGCGACGCTTTCGGGTCGCCGTTTTTTTCATGCGTCGCATGGATCGGCGCAATAATGCGGAAAAAATGCGAGGAAGCTATTTACAGAGAAGGGGTTTGTCATTAGAATCTCACTTCTCTGTTCGGGGGGTATAGCTCAGCTGGGAGAGCGCTTGCATGGCATGCAAGAGGTCAGCGGTTCGATCCCGCTTACCTCCACCACGAATTCGAAAGCCTGATTTTCTGGCACATCGAACAAGCAAGATTCTTGCGAAAACGATGTGAAAACTTGAAAATAAAGCTTCACAAGCGAAGAAATGTTGTTTAGAATGGCGTTCTTCGCGAAATGCAGTAAAGCGAAACAGACAAAGTTGTGACGATTTTGTCCCCTTCGTCTAGAGGCCTAGGACATCACCCTTTCACGGTGAGTACAGGGGTTCGAATCCCCTAGGGGACGCCAGAATTGGCGCCGGTAGCGAGTCGGTGTCAGTTTCAAAATGCCAAGCAGTTGGTGGCGTAAAGCCCGCTGAAAGTCAGGCGGGTTTTTTTGTCGGTTTTGGAGCGGTAGTTCAGTTGGTTAGAATACCGGCCTGTCACGCCGGGGGTCGCGGGTTCGAGCCCCGTCCGCTCCGCCAAGACCTACGAAGTTCGGTTGCCTGCGCGTGAAAACGCTGCAATGCCGGACAAGCAGCAAGAATGCAAAGTGAATGACTTCACGATGCTGAAGCAAGTTTGGAGCGGTAGTTCAGTTGGTTAGAATACCGGCCTGTCACGCCGGGGGTCGCGGGTTCGAGCCCCGTCCGCTCCGCCAAACAAAGAAAGCCCAGGCTGATGCCTGGGCTTTTTTTTATCTCCCGACGTACCTATTTCCAGGCCCCGCAGCTGCGTTGTCAGGGTGCGTCGATATCGCTTCCCATCCCTCGAATGCCGTTGCCATCATCGATGCGCGTTTCACGCGCAATTTATTGTATGTGCGCGAATCGTGCGCATTGACGTCCGCCAGCGGCAGAGCGTGGCGGACTGTCGAGCCGCGACGCCCTGCGTCAGCTCGCTCAGCGCACCAGGCACGGTCGTTTCGGATCGAACGTCCAGTCCGGAACGAGATATTGCATGGCGATGCTGTCGTCGCGCGCGCCGAGGCCCTCTTCGAGGTACAGCGCGTGAGCGGCTTCGACCGCGTTCATGTCGATCGTTACGCCGAGGCCCGGTGTGCTCGGCACCTGGACATTGCCGCCGACGATTTGCAGCGGATTCCTGGTCAGGCACTGACCGTCTTGCCAGATCCAGTGCGTGTCGATCGCGGTGATGTTGCCAGGGGCTGCCGCCGCCACATGGGTGAACATCGCGAGCGAGACATCGAAGTGATTGTTCGAGTGCGATCCCCACGTCAGGCCCCAGTCATGGCACATCTGTGCGACGCGAACGGCGCCCTGCATCGTCCAGAAGTGTGGGTCGGCCAGAGGAATATCGACGGACTGCAATTGAATCGCGTGGCCCATCTGACGCCAATCCGTCGCAATCATGTTGGTTGCAGTCGGCAAGCCGGTGGCTCGACGAAATTCCGCCATCACTTCGCGGCCCGAGTAGCCGTGCTCTGCGCCACACGGATCTTCGGCGTATGCGAGCACGTCGTGCTTGTCGCGGCACAGGCGCACCGCCTCGGCGAGCGACCATGCGCCGTTCGGATCGAGGGTCACGCGGGCTTGCGGAAAGCGTTTGGCGAGCGCAGTGACCGCTGCCATTTCGGCGTCGCCTTCGAGTACGCCGCCCTTGAGCTTGAAGTCCTGGAAGCCGTAGCGGGCGTGGGCCGCCTCGGCTAAGCGCACGACCGCGTCGGGCGTCATGGCGACCTCTGTGCGCACGCGTTCCCAATCGTCGCCGGCGGCGCGATTGTCCGCGTAGGGGAGGTCGGTTGCGCGCCGGTCGCCGATAAAGAACAGGTAGCCGAGCATCGCGACTTCACTGCGTTGCTGCCCTTCACCCAATAGCGCAGCGACCGGCACTTCGAGATGTTGGCCCAGCAGGTCGAGCAACGCCGCCTCGAGTGCGGTCACCGCGTGAATGGTGGTGCGCAGGTCGAATGTCTGCAGGCCACGTCCACCGGCATCGCGATCGGCAAATGCGCGCCGCACCCGGCCGAGAATGGCTTGCAGGTTCGCCACCGATTGCCCGACCAAATACGGACGTGCGTCTTCGAGCGTCCTGCGGATCGCTTCGCCACCCGGGACCTCGCCCACGCCTGTGTGCCCGGCATTGTCCTGAAGGATGACGAGATTGCGCGTGAAGAACGGGCCGTGCGCACCGCTCAGGTTCAATAGCATGCTGTCGCGGCCGGCGACGGGAATAACGCGCAGCTCAGTAACAACGGGGGGTCGGCTCATGGCAGGTGGACGTCGATCGGACAATAAAGAAGGGAATGTCGCAACATACGAATTTGTTGTATGTCGTCAGACAACATTTTAAGGAAAGTTCGAACGAATGCCTTTGCGGGTTTACCCGTTTTGCCCGCTAGATGCTGCGGGACATGGCATCTGCTTAGTCGAGACGGTTCGGTGCGGGTGCCGTATCGTCATGTGATCGTACGATGTTGTCGTATAACATCGCATCGACACGCCGAGGTCAGCTTTTGACGCGCACGATCCAGCGCAAGTAGAGCAGCAGGCCCAGCGCGGCAACCGCCAGACTGGCGCTATTGGCGAACCAGAACCCCGCAGCGCCGTGCAGCCAGGCGGGGGACACCCCGCCGATGTTGAAGCCCAGCACGTAACCGCCGCCCAGCCCGACGCCCCAGAGCGATACGGCATAGATGACGGTCGGCACAACCGCGACCTTCCATGCGCGCAGCACGAAGACGGCGTTCACTTGCAGGGCGTCGAATACGTGGTAGAAGGCGACGATGGCAAGTAGGGGCGTCGTGATCGCCGC
The DNA here is from genome assembly GCF_041919235.1 of Pandoraea sp. Lineage (NCBI taxonomy): Bacteria > Pseudomonadati > Pseudomonadota > Betaproteobacteria > Burkholderiales > Burkholderiaceae > Pandoraea > Pandoraea sp. Next base: position 160,926 of record NZ_JAYRUC010000008.1, on the reverse strand, counting down.
GACCTGCGGGTCGGAGGTATAGGCTGCCAGGATCAACGCACGACCCAACCACATGAGGGTGGCCAGCGCCACGCCCAGCGTACCGGCAAACTCGATGCCCCGGCGGCCGATCAGACGCGCCCATGCAAAATCGCGCGAGCCGATGGCTTGTGCGGCGAGCGTCGCCGTTGCAATCCCGATCGACATCGGCAACATATACAGGAGCGCCCCGAGGTTGGCGGCAATCTGGTGACCCGCCAGGGTCACATCGCCCAGACGCGCAATGAAAATGGCCATGAACGAGAACGCGGTCACCTCGATCAGGTAGCTCAGCCCCATCGGCACGCCTAGCTTGAGCAGTGCGCGAATGGCCTGCCAGTTCGGCCAGCAGAATCGCGAGAAGATGCCAAACTCGCGCAACGTTGCATGACGCGCCATCAGCGTGAGCCCAAGCGAGCAGGATACCCAGTTGATGGCGGTCGTGGCGATCGCGCAGCCGGTGCTGCCGAGTGCCGGAATCCCCATGCGCTCGACGCCATATATCAGTGCCAGGTTCAGCGGGATCTTCAGTGCCAGCCCGGTCACCTGAATGGCCATGACGATGCGAGGCCGCCCTACGGCCGTCGACAGCGACGAATACACGCGAAAGAGCAGCGCGGCGGGTAAGCCGAACGCCAGAATCTGAAGATAGGCGCTCGCGCGCGCTTCGAGTTCAGGCGTCGCTTCGGAGAGTCGCAGAATGAACTGCGGATGCGACAAGAGAAGGAAGCCCGGTACGGCGAGGAACCCCGCGAGCCAGAACGCCTGACGGACTTCTTCGCCGATACTTTCGCGCTCGCCCGCCCCGAAGCGCTGCGCGACAATCGGGGAGAGGGCGACGAGAATGCCCATCAGGCCGACATACACGGTGATGTAGATCGACCCGCCGAGCGCGAGCGATGCGAGATCGAACGCCGAGGCCCGCCCGACCATGGCGGTGTCCATCACGCCGAAGGCGATCACGGCCAATTGGCCGATCAATACCGGCCAGGCCAGCCCGGCAATGCGCTTGATGTCGTGCCACATGGCGTTGCGCGATTATCGCGGCCGCGCCCCGCGACGCCACGGTCGCTCTTGCAACACGTAGAGGCGGAAGCGCTCGTCCCGGTCGGCTGCGCGGCGGCCTTCCCAGAGTTGACGCCACTCATAGGGGGCCAGCGACAGGGGTTCGCTGTAGTCCTGCGCGTCCTGACGCAGCAGCACGTCGCAATCGTCGCTGGCCGAACCGAAGCGCATCTTGCCGAAGTACGCAAACGAGGCGAGCTGGGCGTCACCCACGCGGGCAGTGCGAATGCAGGTGTAGTCGGCCGGCAAATGCGCGGCGATCTGTGCCGCCACATCGCGATACGTTCTGCCGTAGTTCACCACGGGCAGCCATAGCGTCATGAGCAGCACCCACATAAGCGTTGTGCCGCCCGACGACAGCACCACGCTGCGCCAGAGTACCTTCGGGCTGCGCGACACACGCCATGCGACCAGCGCAACCCAGGCGCCCGTCACGATCAGGGCGCTGACGAGTGTGACCCAACTGAATTCGGGGGCGAAGCCAGGCACCAAACGACGCAGGTTACGCGCCGTCGACGCCGGAAAGCCGGTAATACCTGCCAGCCACACGATCCAGACGAAGCCTGCAAGTACGGTAAACGACAGCACGGCGAACCAGTCGATGGCGTTGACCGTGCCGCGCTTGAGGGTGGGCAGCCCGAAGGCGGCGACGATCGACAGTGCGGGCAACGCGAGCATGAAGAGCTGGTTGCCCTGATGCGCCTGCAGGACGATGAGCACGAGAATCGCGATGGCAAAGGCTAGCGCAATGGCAATGTGCGGCGCGCGTCGCATGCCTCGCCATGAGTACAGTGACCACGCGGCCAGGGGCCATGCGGGCCAGGCGAACAGCGCAAGGTTCTTGACGATGTAGCTCAGCGAGTTGAGCGTCGGGCCGCTGAAGGCGTCCACGCCGATATCCGCCCACTCGCCAAGCCAGCGCCGGGCGCCGTCGGCATATTTGAGCGCCGCGAGCGGCCAGGTGCAGGCGATGACTAGCGTCACCGGGGTGGAGACCAACAGCAACATGCGCAAGGGCAGTGCGCGGCACACGACTGCGGCAGCGATGCCGGCCAGCCAGAGTGAGAGCGTCATCAGCGGTGAGGACGCGAGCGCCATGCCGCCCAGGGCCAGGCCGAACCACACAGCGCCCTGGCGCGGCTTGTCGAGGCTGCGCACCAAACCGTAGATGGCCATCGAGATGAGCGTGAGCTGACCGACGGCCGACGTCGTTTCGTGGCCACGTTCGGCCAGGCCGAAGCAGGCGAGCAGAATCAGCAGGGCGCCGTCTGCGAGTGTGCGGCCGTAGTCGCGCGGCTCGGGCTCGCCGCCGAAGGCGTATTTGAACGGTTGCACTTCGGGGCGACGGCCAAGCAGGTAGGTGCCGTACCAGATGAAGGTGCAGGTGATGTAGAAGCAAAGGCCGGTGACGATGCGTGCCGCGTCGGGGGCGTCGAGCCATGAGAAGGCACGAATGGCGAGTGCGCCGAGCCATGAGACGAGCGGGCCGTTGTCGTAGATGGGTTTGCCGGCGATGTTCGGCAGCAGCCAGTCGGACAACTGACCATGCGCCATCGTCCACATGATGCCGAAGCCTGCGGCATCTTCGTTTTTCCACGGATCGCGACCGAACAACCCCGCCAGCACATAGATGACACAAATAGCGATCAGCAGCGAACGCGGTAGCGCGCTGGTGGCGGAGGCGGTGATGCGAACTCGTTTCATAGGCCGGACGACAGGACCGGCGCAGCGGCCGGATCGGGGAGACTCAGGGAGCGAGCCGGAACTGGTTCGAGGGTGAAACCTGGGACGAAGCTCAGGGCAAACCTTGGGGACAACTCGCGTAAAGCTCGCGTAAAGCGGGAAAGCCGACAGTATGACAGTAACCCATGCAGTGGCGCAGGCCAGACCCAAGGAAAAAGGGCAGCCTGAGCTGCCCTTTTTCCAATGCCTTTCACAACGCTGGGGTGTTGCCCCTGATGTGTTGACCCGAAAGTGTCTGCCGGGTCCCGCATCGCATTGTATGGCGCGTCGCCGATAATGCTTAGGCGATCTTGCCGCCAGCGCGGTTGCCGAACTTCTGGCGGAACTTGTCGACGCGGCCGGCCGTGTCCATGATGCGCTGCTCGCCGGTGTAGAAGTTGTGCGAAGCCGACGACGTTTCGATCTTCACGAGCGGGTAGGTCTTGCCATCTTTCTCGGCCGTTTCCTTGCTGTGGATCGTCGAGCGGGTGATGAACTCGAAGTCGACGCCGGGCGTCATGTCGCGGAACAGGACTTCGCGGTATTCGGGGTGAATGCCTTCTTTCATGATGTACCTTGGGTTAAGTCGGTAGCCAGTCTGCGCGGGAGGACGTTCGCCTGAGTTCATTGTCCCAGGAGGCGCCCCGTTGGCCCATTGGCCTATTGCCCCGCTAACGCCGCCACAATCATACCGGTGGGAAGGCGCCAACCACTTTCCGGGTGAGTAAAACGCGCATTATGCCATGAAAACAACGACTTTCGCAAAGTTTTCATCGGGTTTTGGTGGGGGCGGGCGGGCCTTGCAGGTGGACTAGGTGGCTGCCGGGTCTTGCAGGAAATAGCGCGAAAACAGCGAGTAAAGGGCTGGATATTCGTTGTGGAAGGCCTCCGGGGCCACAAAGAAGGCCTCGGCGCAGACGGCGAAGAACTCCGATTCGTGCTCGGCGGCGTATGGATCGAGGAGCGATGCCGAGGCGAACGCATCCCAGTGTTCGTCGGGGACATTGGCCACCTCGTGGCAGAACGCCTCGTAGGCGGGATCGAAGACGTCGCACCAGATGTCCGGCGTCAGGTCGCCGTGCAGGCGACGCAGCATCGGCGGCACCCCGTCGGCCTCACCGCCTTCCATGTCGATCTTGTGGACGAACTCGTGAATCACCACGTTGTACGCCAGCACATCGCTCGCTTGCACGTCCTGCCAAGACAAGACCACGGGGCCGCCTTCCCAGGCTTCGCCGCTTGCCTCCTGCGCGACGTCGTGCACGACACCCGCTTCGTCCTGCACGGTCTTGCGGATCAGGAATTCGCCTGGATACAGCACGATGCCGGTCCATCCGCGATAAAGCGCGCTCGGCAGGTTGAGAATCGGCAGGCAGGCTTGCGCGGCCACCGAGACGCACATCGCTTCGGTGAGCGGCAAGTCGTGCGCCGTCGAGAAGTGTTTGCTGGCCAGGAAATCGGTTGCGAGGACGCGGAGCTTGTCCAGGTCGGCCGCGTTTCGGCGTGCCAGGAACGGCAGCGCGTGCACCACCTCATGCCAGACGGCGTCGTCGAGGCGGGTGCGCTGGCGCGAACGCCTCAGGCGGGCGAGCAGGGTTTTGAGCATGGCGAACGTGGCGGGAATCCCGGTGCGGCGGCTGGATCGTAGGGAGCATGCGTGTACTGATGACATGACGCATCGATGCTAATTTAACTGCTTTTGCATTGCCGCGAAGACTGCGCCGCACAGCGCGACGATAGCAATGAAGCGAAAGCCGTCGATAAACGTGAGGAACGACGCTTGCCGCTGAATCGTTTGGGCGATTTGCGCGAGGGCTGCGCCCTGTGCCTGCGAGGCGGGAACGCCCATATGCGTGAGCGCATTGGCGAGCGTATCGAGCGTCTGTCTGAAGATCGGGCTATACGGATTGGCCGCTTCCGTCAAACGAGTGCGGTGCAGTGCCTCGCGATGCTGTTCGAACGCCACGATCGTCGAGACGGCGAACGAGCCGGAGAGTTGGCGCAGGATGTTCTTCAGCCGGTAACCATGGACGAAGCTTTCGTGATCGAACGTGCGGAACGTCAGGTTGGCGACCGGCAGCACGGTAAAGATGCCGAATACGGCCTTGAGGGCCAGCACGCCGTAAAGCTGCGACTGACCGGCGTCGGGCGGCATGGCGGCGAGCCACAGACTGGTAGCGATCGTCATCGCGAAACCGCTCACGATCAGCAATTTTTTGTGCGTTATGAATTTCGCGATGCGGAAGTACGCGACCAGCAGAAGCACGGTGAGCAATGCCGAATAACCGAGCAATTGCCCGGTTCGCTCGAGCGTGAACCCGAGCCCTTGTTCAAGCATGCGCGGCATCAGATAGCTTTGCGTGTTCGCCAGGTAGTAATACGCGGCGTATAGCAACAATCCGACCTGAAACTCCCGTCGGCGCAGCGTTTGCAGGCGAATGAAGGGGGCCGGGTGTTGCCATTGGTGGTAACCGAATCCGACGAGGGCGGCCACGCCCGCGGCGGTCAGCAATGGCAGCCAGGGCGTTTGCAGCCAAAGCGTATACCGCATTTCCTGCATCACGACCTGAAGTGCACCCATGGCCAGCGCGAACGCCATGAACGGCACGAACGGGTAGCGTCCGCCCGTTGCGCGCTCGCGCATGCGACCGGCGTCGGGCACCGTGAACCAGGCGAGCCCCGCGAGCAGCACGGCGGGCGGCGCAGTGCACAGGAACAGCATTCGCCACGAGTATTCGGACACGAGCAGTCCACCGATGAGCGGTGCTGCCGCCGCGCCGGTGAAGAGCAGCAGGGCGAACGTTTGCACGGCTTTGCCGCGACGCTCCGCCGGCACACTCACTTGCGCGAGAATGCGACACGAACTCATCCAGCTTCCCGCACTGAAGCCCTGACAGGCGCGCGCGATCACGAGTTGCGTCACGCTTTCGCTGGTGCCTGCGAGCAGGGCGCCGCAAGCGTAGAGCAGCAATGACGCGCTCAGATACCGCCGATAGCCGATGCGTTCGACGAACCATTGCTGCTTGAGAATGGCGAGGACCGACGCCACGCCGTAGGCCGTCGTCATCCACACGAACTCGTTGGGCGAAGCGTCGACGCCGCCGGAGATGTACACGGCAAAGTAGACGAGCAAGGCGTTTTCGAAGAACTCGAGCCCCGGGATCAGGCCAAGCGCGTAGCGGTACGCTTCGGCGCGTATCGAGCGTATCGGGCGTATCGGGCGCATCGGCAGAGATGGCGGCGAGGCGGCGGAGGCGGCGGAGGCGGTCGGCGTGAGGACAGATTTCATGGCAAGCGTCGCGGGCGATGTTCGACGACGGGCGTGGGGGTTAGCGCGACGAACGCTTGCGCATGCTTGCGGCGCGTTCGGCCAGCAGTTCGTCGGCGGGCACGCCGCGAAGACGCTGCTCGATGTACTTCAGGTCGTGCGCAATTTGGGCTTCGAGTTTTTCCGCCTCGCGCAATTCGCGGCGGACTTGCGACGTGCGCTCGCGTAGCGTATCGAGCTGCGAGTGCAAGGCGTCGCGAACGACATGCAGGTCCTCGTCGCTCATCCGCGATTTGCCGGATTCGACCTGTCGCATGGGGCGCTTGAGCATCTCGGTGATCGCGGCCGTCGAAAAGCCGAGTGAGCGCATGCGCAGAATGCGGCCAAGCGTCGCGAGATCGGCCTCGGTGTAAAGGCGATAGCGCCCACCGCTGCGGGCCGGCACGACGAGGTTGAGTTCTTCGTAATACTTCAGCGTGCGGGCCGTCACGCCGAGCGCGGCGGCGGCCTGACCGACGCTCAGCAGGCGCATGTCGTCAGTCGGCGTTTGCGGGAGTGTCGAGAGAGGAAGATTTGCGGGCATGGCCTGCCTCCGGTCGCAAGATGAACCGAATATTAGCACAACATGTACGTGAACGTTCACGTTTGGGTGGGGCGGTCATCGGAAGCGGGCGATTGGGGTGGCAGAAATGCATCGGCCCGGCCGGCACTGACGCATCTGCGTTTGTACCGGCCGGGCCGATGGGGGGGGGGCTTTCGAGGCGGGGTAGGTGGGGTAGGTGGGGCGTTATCGAGCCCCGAGATTCGGCGCCGTCTCCCAGCGAATGGCGCGAACACCGGGTGTATCGCCGAGCGTCGAAACAAGATGCACGAGCGCTGCGCGACGGCTGCGTTCGCAACGCAGTACGTAGTCAAGTTCCAGCAGATAGCCGCCCGAACGGTCGACGCGAGTGGCTGACTCGGGGGCGAGTTGCTGCGAGCGGAGCGCGTGGCGGACCTTGGCGTCGATCGCGTCGGCTTTCGAGGCGAGCGTGAGCACCACAAGTCGGTATTGAGGCGGCGCGAGCGTGCCTGCCGAGGCAGTGACGGGAATCGACGTCGCAGATGCGGGCGTCAGGCGGGCGCGTGCGCGATCGAACAGGGTGGGGATAAGCATTTGCAGCGTCATGGTGTCCTCCTGAATCAAGGGCATGAGACGGCGGTTGCCGGGGCTTGGCGACGCATCGCGATGCGTTTCCCGCACACTTCCTGCGCCGCGAGGACGCAAGAAGTGTGCGGGAGATGCACGGCGATGCATGAATTCGACGCAAGCGTCGGCAGGCTTTGCGCGCGGTTTGCTGCCGACAGGTCGAGTCGGAGGCAAAAAGACGCGCTAAACGTGCCTTGATCCGAATGTGCGAACACATCCGTCAATCGCTGAACTGCGGCTGAAGTGCGGAAAATCGTGAGCGCTGGGCGAAGTCGCTGGAGACTTTGAGGTCACCAGGATTCGATGCGATCGATGCACTACCGCTGCGGCATGAAGACCGGCAGCGGCAGTCGGTGACGACTGCGGGTTACCGGGCCAACGCCTCGCCGGACATTGCCGACGCTTGCGTGCTACTAGAGCAACTGCCCACGGAAAACTCCGTCGTAATTGGAAAGCACCGATTCTAGGGTTTTGAGACGCGCCTGTAAAGTCGGCGGCCGCGATTTTCGGCGTTTTGTCGCCCAATTGCCCCCATTGACGCCACTTCTTGTGCGATTTGGGAAGTTTCCTGTCTCGTGGGCGCTTGGCCCACTCGCGAGCGTGTACGCGGGCACTGGGGGAAGCGGGCGGGCTTCAGTCGGGCAGGACCTTGCCCGGATTCATCAGGCCGAGCGGGTCGAAGGCGGACTTCAAGGTCCGCATCAACGCAAGTTCGACGGGCGATTTGTATTTCGCCGACGCGTCGCGTTTGAGCTGTCCGAGTCCGTGCTCCGCACTGACGGTGCCGCGATGGGCATGTACGCTGTCGTGGACGGCAGCGGTGACGGTCGTCTGATATTGCTGCAGGAATTCGGCGGGATCGACGCCCTCGGGCGCCATGACGTTGTAATGCAGATTCCCGTCGCCCAGATGGCCGAAGGTGACCATGCGCGCACCGGGCGCAATGCGCTGCACGATCGGATCGGTCGCGTCGAGAAACGCGGGCACCTGGGAAACCGGCACGGCGATGTCGTGCTTGATGTTGAGCCCTGTGGCCGATTGGGCGAGCGGGATGCTCTCGCGCAGATGCCAGAGTGCGTTCGATTGGGCCAGACTGCTCGCAACGATGGCGTCGCGCACGATGCCTTGTTCAACGGCCGTATTCAGCAATCGTTCCAGCAGATCGCGCGCGTGGGCTTCGCTCTCGTTGTCGGAGAGTTCGAGCAGCACGGCCTGCGCATGCGGCTGCGCGAACGGGTAACGCAGCTGCGCGAAGACTGTCGCCACGAGCTGAAGGCAAAAATGCGACATCAACTCGAAGCCCGTAAGCAGCGGTCCCGCCATGCGCTGCGCCAGATTCAGGAGCGCGAGGGCGTGTGCTGGGCTCTCCAGTGCAGCCAGCGCTGTCATGCGCGCGGCCGGTTGTGGGAAAAGTTTGAGCGTCGCCGCCGTGATCAGCCCCAGGGTGCCTTCCGCACCGATAAACAGATCGCGGAGATCGTAACCGGTATTGTCTTTACGCAGCCCGCGCAGCCCCTCCCACAGCGCGCCTTGCGGCGTGACCACTTCCAGGCCGAGGCACAGGTCGCGCGCATTGCCGTAACGCAAGACAGCGGTGCCTCCCGCGTTCGTCGCGAGGTTGCCGCCGATGGTGCAGCTGCCCTCTGCCGCCAGACTCAGCGGGAACAATCGTCCCACCGCCGCTGCGGCTGCCTGCACATTGGCGAGGAGGCAGCCGGCTTCCGCGATCAGCGTCAGATTGTCCGCGTCCACCTGACGGATGCGGTCGAGACGGCGCAGGCTGATGACGACCTGTTGCCCGCTCGTGTCGGGGGTTGCGCCGCCGGCAAGTCCCGTGTTGCCGCCTTGCGGCACCATCGGCACGCGATGACTGACGCACAGACGCACGAGTGCGGCGGCCTGTGCAGCGTTCGCCGGGCGCAGGACGGCGAGGGCGTGTCCCGTATAGCGCTTGCGTTGATCGACGAGATAGCCGCTCGTGTCGGCGTTCTCGAGCAGAACATGGTCGCGGCCCAGCAGGTCGCGGCACGCGGTAAGGAAGAGCGAGTCGTTCATGGCATGGGACTTCACACTGTTCACACTATTCGCAGTATCGCAACGCTTGGCGTCATGGCGTCATGGCGTCATGGCGGCTATGAGGCGATCGCGGTACGTGCCTTTGCCGCCTGTTTGAAGGGCCGCAGGTAAAAGATCGTCGAGACGAAGAACACCACGCACAGCGCCGTTTCCACCCAAGCGAGCGAGGCCGACCTGCCCGTGTCCGTCATGCCGCGCACCACGCCTTCGGCGAGAAACAGCAGAATGAACATGCTCGACCACTGCAGCGTATACAGATTGCCGCGCAACACGCCGCGCAGGGGCAGCATCAGGAGCAGCGCTTTGAGCACCAGCCATGATCCACCGGGACGCAGCGGCGCGAGCCACAACTCCCAAGCAACCGAGAGTGCGATCAGCGTGAGCAGACTCACCGTGCTTATCAGGCGAAGCCCGCGAGCCCCGACAGGCGTGGCGGGTGCAGCGGGTGCTGCGGGTGCGCTGGGCTGCGGGCGGGCGCCGTGGGCATCGGCGACGTGGGGCAAGTCGGGCGGTGTGGCAGTCATGGGCTTGTCTCGAGGGCCTGAACTACTGCGGGGACGGGCGACGCTACGCCCGACGCGGTTCGGCGGACAGCGCGGCGCGCCCGCTTATTCTGCCAGCTTGCACGCGGCACGCGCGAGTCGCGCGCCGAGCGCCGACGCCAACTGGCGCTCATCCGCCGAGAGCGGATTGCCGTCGTGCGCGAAATGGGTCGCGCCGTATGGCGAGCCACCGGTACGTGTGCTGGAGAGCGCGGGCTCAGTATAGGGCAGGCCCATCAGCAGCATGCCGTGATGCAGCAACGGAATCATCATCGATAACAGGGTGCTCTCCTGACCACCGTGCAGGCTCGCGCTTGACGTGAACACGCAGGCCGGTTTTCCGGCGAGCGCACCCGAGAGCCATTGGGGCGTGGTGCCGTCAAGAAAATATTTCAGTGCGGCCGCCATGTTGCCGAAGCGCGTGGGCGATCCGAGCGCGAGTCCCGCGCATTCTTCGAGATCGCGCAATTCGACGTAGGGCGGGCCGCTGTCCGGAATGTCGGGGGCACTGGCTTCGCACACCGTCGAGACGGCAGGCACGGTGCGCACGCGCGCTTGCGCGCCGGGCACGCTGTCGATACCCGCCGCGATGCATTGTGCGAGTTGTGCGGTGGTGCCGTGGCGGCTGTAGTACAGGACGAGGATTTCAGTCATGAAGTCGAATCGGCTGAGGCAAGAGGGCGGGCAAGTCGATGCCGGGAACGTTCGCGAGGAATGGCGACGTCAAACGCAGGGTGGCGTGTTGCGACGTCGCCGATCGATCGGTCACCCCGGCATTCCAGGGCGAGTCGCGGGGCGGAAAAAGACATTGGGCCTTGGGTCGCGCGTGAAAAACGAGCGAAAAGTGCGGGTATTATAGGGCGTTCCTAATGGCGTAACGGATCGGGCGAGATGAACGGTCTTCGGTCTGCCGTGCCAGCGTTATCACTCAGGAGCCCGATTTGCTCAAACTGTCCCGTATCAATTGGAACAACGTTCGCCAACTGCTGAGATACGCGCTTGCGCGTGCTCAGGACGACCGGATTCCCCAAGTGGCGGGTAGTTTGACGTTCACCTCGATCTTGTCGATCGTGCCGCTGTTCGCTGTGACGTTCGCGCTGTTTACGGCCTTTCCGATTTTCAATTCGTTTCGCGACGCCTTGCAGGGCTTCCTGCTCGAGCACTTGATGCCCGAGAGCGTCAATGCCCAGATATTCAACTACTTGAATGAGTTCGCGTCGAAGGCGAAAGGCCTGACGGCGTTCGGTCTGATCGGTTTGCTGGTGACGGCCGTACTCACCTTGATGACCATCGAATCGGCGTTCAACGTGATCTGGCGCGTGCCACGCCCTCGACCGCTCGCGCAGCGCCTGCTGATCTACTGGGGCCTGCTGACGCTCGGGCCGCTGTTGATCGGGGTGAGTCTGTCGATCAGTTCGTACGTCTTCACCCAATCGGTGTCGCTGGTGAGCACGATGCCGCCGGCTGCGGCATCGATGCTCGCGCTGATTCCGCTGGCACTGACCAGCGTGGCGTTCATGCTGATGTATCTCTACATGCCGAATTGCAAGGTGGACTGGCGCGACGCGCTGGTCGGCGGTGTCGTGGCGGCGCTGGCATTCGATCTGACCAAGCGCGGCTTCGGCCTGTACGTGCGGCAGTTCCCGACATACACGGCGGTGTACGGTGCGTTTGCGGCGGTACCGATCTTCCTGCTCTGGATCTATCTGTCGTGGCTGGTGGCGCTGCTCGGTGCGACGATCACGTCGGTGCTGCCTGCGCTGCGCCTCGGTCATTTTCAGTATCCCCGCTTCCCGGGAAGCGACCTGCTCGACGGCCTGACGCTCATCCATTTGCTCAATCTCGATCGGGAGGCTGGCGGTGGCGGGCGCACGGTGGCGCAATTGGCGCGCACGATGCGCACGAGCCTCGATCACGCCAGCGACCTGCTCATTCGGCTTGAGCGCATGGGTTGGGTGGGACGATTGACGATGCAGCCGCCGGCGGAGCGTTGGCTGTTATTGGCGAACCCGCGTACGACGACCCTGGCGCCGCTGGTGGCGCAACTCGCGCTCAACGTCGACGAGTTGGCCCGACAAATGGAGCGCCACGCGCTCGATGGGGCGCACGTTGCCGAAATGCTGCGTGAAGGCAAATGGGACGTGCCGCTTGCCGACGCGCTGCCACGCGACGTCACGCCGGACGATGCCTGTGACGACGCGAGCGAGGACGCGTGCGGGGATGCGGGCGGGGATGCGCCGGGTACGCAGGTCGGCGGTGCTGCGGGGGGCGAAGCCCGCGACGGCAGCGCTAGAGCTTGATGCGGCCGAGGCAAATATCCCGAAACATGACCCAGTCGCCCATCAGGCTGTAGATTGGATGGCGAAACGTGGCGGGCCGGTTCTTCTCGAAAAAGAAGTGACCTACCCACGCGAACGCGTAGCCGCAGACTACGGCTGCGGGCAACCACCACGGATTGCCTGTCGCGGCAAACGCAGCCAGAAAAGCGATCACCCCCCACGAGCCGATGAAATGCAGACGGCGACAGACCGCATTCCGGTGTTCGCCGAGGTAGAACGGATAAAAGTCCGCAAACCGGTGAAACGCAGGTCCATCGTCGCGCGTATCTCGCATGGCAGGTCTCCTCTTTGTCGAAGGTAACGCACTGGGGTGATGTGCTCAGGCTCGCAAGAATGGTACGAGGGCATCGAGCAGCGCGTCCGGCTGCTCCGTCATGATCGCGTGGCCAGCGTTGACGAGCGCTGTCTCAACCGGCGCACCGGCTTCGCGCAGGGCGTCGAGCAGGGTTTGCGCCGCGCGGGGCGGGGTCATCTGATCGCGCCGTCCCAGCACGGCGAGCACTGGACATTTGACGCGTGCGGCCTCCTCCATCCCCTGATCGTAGCGATTGCAGGCCTCGAAATCGGTGAGAAACACCTTGGCGGGATTGCGCCGTGACACGCGCTCCATCAGCCGTTGGTTGCCTCCCCATGTCCAGAAGCCAGGGCCGGGCGCAGAAGGTTTGGCGGCGAGCGTGCTGTGGGACCAGGCATTGACGAGGGCGATGGCTTGCGGTTCACGCTCGGCGGCGGCTTCGAGCAGGGCGTCGGAGACCTTCATTGGATACGCGGTGCCTACCAGGGCGATCCGGGATACCCGCTCGGGATGGCGGGCGGCAGCGTCAAGCGCAATCAGCGAACCCATGCTGTGTCCGACCCAGGCCGCCTTGCCGATCCCGGCGGCATCGAGCACGGCGACGACGCAATCGGCCATCTCGCCAATCGACTTCAACGGGGCGCCTGTGCTGCGGACGTGCCCCGGCAAATCGAGCGCGAGCACGTTCATGCCGTGATGAGCAAGGTACCGGCTCTGTAACCCCCACACGCTGTGATCGTGCTGTGCGCCGTGCAAAAAAACGACCGTCGGCTGTGCGGGATTCATCGATTTGCCGCCGGTGTAAGCGTAGACGTTGCCGCCGTCGATGTCGAAGTTCATCGCGCTTGTCCCCTGGAGGTGGATTTGGCGGCCGCCTTGAGGCCGTGTTTGAGGTCCTCGATCAGGTCGTCGGGGTCTTCCAGCCCGATCGACAGGCGTAGGGTGCCTTCTTCGATGCCTGCGGCCGCGAGCGCCGCGGCGTCCATTCGGAAATGCGTCGTCGAGGCCGGGTGAATGACAAGCGAGCGCGCGTCGCCGACGTTGGCCAGATGCGAAAAGAGCTGTAGCGACTCGATGAAGCGGCGCCCCGATTCGCGGTCTCCTTTCAGGTTGAAGCTGAACACGGCGCCAGCACCGCGCGGCAATAGCCGCTTGGCGAGCGCGTGATCGGGGTGCGACGACAGCTCGGGGTAGGCGACGCTTGCCACGGCGTCGTGCCCGGCCAGAAATTCCACGATGCGACGCGCGTTGTCCACGTGCCGGGCCATGCGAAGCGGCAGCGTCTCGATCCCTTGCAGCAATTGCCACGCGGCTTGCGGATGCAGGCATGCGCCGAAGTCGCGCAATCCCTCGCGTCGCGCGCGCAGCAGGAACGGCGCGACGGTATTTTCCTCGGCGAAAACCATGCCGTGGAATCCATCGTAAGGCTCGGTGAGTTCGGGAAATTTGCCGCTGCGCTCGAAATCGAATGTGCCGCCGTCGATCAGAACGCCGCCGATCGTCGTGCCGTGCCCCCCCAGGAATTTGGTTGCCGAGTGATAGATGAGATCGGCGCCATGATCGAAGGGGCGGATAAGCCACGGCGTGGTGAACGTGCTGTCGATCAGCAAGGGCACGCCTGCATCGTGAGCGATCTCGGCGACTTGCGGAATGTCGAGAACATCGAGCCCCGGGTTGCCGAGCGTTTCACCGAAGAACAGACGGGTCTCGGGGCGCACTGCGGCCCGCCAGCCGGCCAGATCGCCAGGACGAACGAAGGTGGTGTCGATGCCGAAACGGCGCAGCGTGTAATGCAGCAGATTGTGCGATCCGCCGTACAGCGCACCCGACGCCACGATGTGTGAGCCCGCGCCCATCAGCGTGGCGATGGCCAGATGCAGCGCGGCCTGACCGCTTGCCGTAGAGATAGCGCCCACCCCGTTCTCCAGCGCGGCCATGCGCTCTTCGAAAACGGCATTGGTCGGATTCGAAATGCGCGAGTAAACATGGCCGGCGCGCTCCATGTTGAAGCGTGCAGCGGCCTGGTCGGTGTCGGCGAAGACGAACGACGTGGTTTGATAGATGGGGGTGGCGCGCGCCCCCGTGACAGGGTCGGGCGCAGCCCCGGCGTGCAGGGCGAGCGTGTCGAAATGCGGTGCAGACATGTCGGAGAGGGCCTCGCAGTTGGCTTGATGTTGGCGCGTGATCCGGACGCGACCTATGCGGCAATCCTAGCACCACCGCCGTGCCCGCCAACAGGCTTTGCTGCACGCGTTCGAGAAATTGCGGTGTCGTCCGATGCCTCGGGTGCGCAGATGTCTGACCGATGGCACAGAATCGGCTGAAAACCCACGCCGCACGGCCATGTGCACGTCGTGTTCCTTTCCTTTTCAAGCGCTTTCCGATAGCATCTTTCGAACATGTTCTAATAATTATTCGCGCGGAGACAACGGCGTGCCCGCCGGCGATCCGTCTCGCTTGCCGAAGTGTGGCAATACGTCCGGCGGCAGCGTTCTGCCACGGTTGCCCGAGCAACACAAAGAGGAGTGTGTGCCATGCGTGTGTCTGACATCCTGAAAGTGAAGGGCAACACCCTTTTCACCGTGACCCCGGAGACGTCGTTGGCCGATGCCGTCGACACAATGGCCGAGCACGACATCGGTTCGCTTGTCGTGATGGAGTACGGCGATCTCGTGGGTATGCTCACGTTCCGCGAAATCATCAACACGATCAGCCAGAATGGGGGTACGGTCGGCGGCTCGACGATTCGCAAGGTCATGGACGATCATCCGCTCACGTGCACGCCGGAGACCGATGTGAACGAAGTGCGGCGCATGATGCTCGAGCGGCATGCCCGTTACCTGCCGGTGATGGATAATCGCACGCTCATGGGGGTGATTTCCTTCTACGACGTGGCGCGCGCGGTCGTCGAGGAGCAATCCTTCGAGAACCGCATGCTCAAGGCCTACATTCGCGACTGGCCGGCCGGGGAAGCGGAAAACGCCAAGTGAGTGAGGCCAGTCAGCGCGGGGCACGCGGCGAGGGCCACCAATCACGATTGCTGAAGGAACGACGCTTTGCGCCGTTTTTCTGGACGCAGTTTCTGGGCGCGATGAACGACAACGTGTTCAAGATCGCGTTCACTTCACTTGTCACCTATCACGCATCGCTTTTTCAGGACGTCGACGGCAAAACGGCGGCGTTCCTCATTTCGGCCATCTTCATTGCGCCGTTCCTTTTGTTTTCCGCCACCAGCGGCCAGATTGCCGATAAGTGGGACAAGGCGCGCCTGATCCGCTTCGTGAAGACACTGGAGATCGCGATCATGGCCGTTGGCGCTGCCGGTTTCCTCTGGACGAGCGCACCGTTGCTATACGCCTGTACGTTTCTGATGGGGCTGCATTCCACGCTCTTCGGACCGGTGAAGTACGCCTATCTGCCTCAGCATCTCGCCAATCACGAACTGGTGGGCGGCAATGGTCTTGTCGAGATGGGCACGTTCGTCGCGATTCTGATCGGCACGATCATCGGCGGCGAGATGGCTGGCGCGGGCGGCGGCTCACTGCCGTGGATCGGGGGCGTTTGCGTCGGATTGGCATTGTTGGGGCGTCTGGTGTCGACTTGGGTGCCGCAAACACCTGCAGCGCAGCCGGATCTTCGCATCAACTGGAATCCGTTCACCGAGACCTGGCGAAATCTCCGCATTGCACGCACGGACCGCGCGGTCTTCCAGAGCCTGCTTGGCATTTCCTGGCTTTGGTTTCTCGGGGCAACCTTTCTCGCCTCGTTTTTCAATTTCGCCCATGACGTGCTGGGGGCCGGCCCAGGCGTCGTAACGCTGCTGCTGGCCATGTTCTCCTTGGGTATCGGGGCCGGCTCGCTGCTGTGCGAGCGGCTCTCGGGCGGCAAGGTGGAAATCGGTCTGGTGCCGTTTGGCTCGATCGGCATGACCGTGTTCGCTGTCGATCTATATTTTGCGAGCCGGGGCGGCGGCGCCGGTGCCACCGGCGCCGCATTGCAGACCGTGGGGCACTTCGTCGCGCAGCCCGGCCATTGGCGCATTCTGGCGGATTTGTTCCTGCTCGCGATGTTCGGTGGTTTCTACAGCGTGCCGTTATACGCGTTGATCCAAAGCCGTAGCGCGCCGTCGCACCGCGCACGCATCATCGCGGCGAACAATATTCTCAACGCGCTGTTCATGGTCGTGTCGGCACTCATGGCGATGGCGATCACAAGCGCCGGCTTCAGCATCGATCAACTCTATCTATTCACCGGCATTCTCAATGCGCTGGTTGCGATCTATCTATACACGCTGCTCCCGGAGTTCCTGATTCGCTTCGTGATGTGGCTGCTGTTGCACACCCTCTATCGCATTGACGTCAAAGGGGCTGACCAGATCCCGGATGACGGGCCATGCCTGCTGGTTTGCAATCACGTGAGCTTCGCCGACGCCGTGGTGATCGGCGCGTCGATTCGGCGGCCGATTCGCTTTGTGATGGACCATCGGATTTTCCGCATTCCAGTGCTGTCATGGTTCTTCCGCGCGGTGGGCGCGATTCCGATTGCCCCCGCCCACGAGGACGCGGCCGGGCTCGACGGGGCCTACAAGCGGATCGCAGAAGCGTTGGACGCGGGCGAGGTCGTTTGCATTTTTCCGGAGGGCAAGCTGACGGCGTCCGGCGAAGTGCAGGTCTTCCGCCAGGGCGTGCGGCGCATTGTCGAACGCACGCCGGTGCCGGTGGTGCCGATGGCCTTGCGGGGTCTTTGGGGCAGTTTCTTTTCGAGACATGGCGGCGCGGCGATGACGCGGCCATTCAAGCGCGGCATTCTGAACAGGCTTGAGCTGGTCATCGGTGAGCCGGTGGCGCCCGCCCAAGCCACTCCCGAGGCGCTGCGCGAAAAGGTGCTCAAGCTTCGTGGACCCTGGCCGGTCTGAGCGGGCGCGTCCGGCGTTGAGCGCGACGCGGCTCGGAACGCTCCGAAGCCGTGCCAGATCGGCGCGCAAAATGCCGCGATTGCGTCATTTTGCGCCACGGTGTGCCGCACGGGACGGGGCGGCGCAGCGGGATCGCTGGCATAATAGGCCTTTCCCGTCCTCCCCAAACCTGATCCCCGTATGTCTGGCAATACGCTTGGAACTCTGTTTACCGTCACCACTTTCGGCGAGTCGCATGGCCCGGCCATTGGCTGCGTGATCGACGGCTGTCCGCCGGGAATGGCGCTCGTGGAGGCCGACATTCAGATGGAACTGGATCGGCGCCGTCCTGGCACGTCTCGCCACGTCACGCAACGCAATGAGCCGGACGCCGTCGAGATTCTCTCCGGCGTGTTCGAAGGCGTCACGACGGGTACGCCGATCGCGCTGCTTATCCGCAATACCGATCAACGCAGCAAGGACTACGGCAATATCGTCCAGACATTCCGCCCCGGACATGCCGACTACACCTATCTGCAAAAATACGGCGTGCGAGATTATCGGGGGGGCGGACGTTCATCGGCGCGTCTCACGGCGCCGGTCGTCGCGGCGGGGGCGGTCGCCAAAAAATGGCTGGCCGAGCGGTATGGGGTACAGATATACGGCTGCATGACGCAGCTCGGTGACATCGAAGTTGCGCAGACGGACTGGTCGCAAGTGTCGCAGAACCCGTTCTTTGCGGCCAATGCGGAAATCGTCCCGCAACTGGAAGCGTATATGGACGACCTTCGCAAGGAAGGCAATTCCGTCGGGGCCAGGATTCGTGTGGTGGCGACCGGTGTTCCGGTGGGGCTTGGCGAGCCGCTGTTCGATCGTCTGGACGCCGATATCGCCCACGCAATGATGGGGCTGAATGCGGTCAAGGGGGTGGAGATCGGCGCAGGTTTTCGCAGCGTCACGCAAAAGGGGACGGAGCACGGCGACGAACTGACACCGGAAGGTTTCGTCGGTAATAACGCCGGCGGCATTCTCGGTGGCATTTCGACCGGGCAGGACATCGACGTGTCGATCGCCATCAAACCCACGTCGAGTATTCGTACGCCGCGTCGTTCGATCGACGTTGCCGGTCAGCCGTCGATGGTGGAGACTTTCGGCCGCCATGATCCGTGCGTAGGTATTCGTGCGACGCCGATCGCTGAAGCGTTGCTGGCGCTTGTGCTGATCGATCATGCGCTGCGTCACCGCGCGCAGTGCGGTGACGCGCAGGTGAGCACGCCGGTCATCGCCGCGCGCGCACCGGAGTGAAGGCGCGGGGCTGACGAGTCGCGTGGTGGCTACCGCGCGTCGTTGACCTGCGTCGAAGCGAAAAGCCAGACAAGTTGTCTGGCTTTTTTGCGTCCTATTCCTTGCAATGGGTAACAGGGCGTTCGTCCCCGGCCGTGTAGAGCGTGCCTTCCGGCCCTTTGCTCCACCAGATGAGCGTCGGCCCGACGTGCTTTTCCCCGCTCGCGGCACGTGCAGGCTTGAGGACCTCGCGCTTCCCCAGCCAATAGAGTGTAACGTTGCCGCCGAGGTTGTGATCGTCATAGACGACCAACGCGACGTGGCGGTTGTCACACAGGTAGGACACCGATTTTGCCTGCACGGCGCTGCCGCTGAGCGCGAGGCTGGCCATCAGTGCCAAGCCTGGCAGCCTTGCGGAAATTCTCGACATCACGCCTCCTTCCCGTTGACGTTGATATGGAACCGACATTGCGACGCCCCGGCGTGATGGGGTGATGGGGTGATGGGGCAATAGGGCAATAGTGCGCTCAAACAAAAACCGCCGGACGAACCGGCGGCAGTACGCCATCACATGTTCGGATAGTTCGGCCCGCCCCCCCCTTCCGGGGTGACCCACACGATGTTCTGCGTCGGGTCCTTGATGTCGCACGTCTTGCAGTGGACGCAGTTCTGGGCGTTGATTTGCAAACGTTCGGCGTCGTCGTCGTTCTTCACGAATTCATAGACGCCGGCCGGGCAATAACGCTGCTCCGGTCCGGCGTACTCGGCCAGATTGATACCGACCGGCACGCTGGGATCCTTGAGCGTGAGGTGCGCCGGCTGATTCTCTTCGTGGTTGGTATTGGAGATGAAGACCGACGACAGACGATCGAACGTGAGCTTGCCGTCCGGCTTCGGGTAGACGATCGGCTGGCATTGCGCCGCAGGAAGCAGGCATTCGTGATCGGCCTTCTTGCGGTGAATCGTCCAGGGCATCTTGCCGCCAAGCAATTTTTGCTCGATGCCGGTCATGAGCGTGGCCACGGTCAGGCCCTTCTTGAACCACTGCTTGAAGTTGCGCGCCTTGTTGAGCTCTTCATGCAGCCACGACTGCTCGAACGCTGCCGGATAGGCCGTGAGCTCGTCGCGCTGACGCTCGGCGATATGTGCGTCGAACGCGGCGTCGGCCGCCATCATGCCGCTCTTGATGGCGGCGTGGCTGCCCTTGATGCGGCTCACGTTCAGGAAGCCCGCCTCGCAACCGACCAGTGCGCCGCCCTTGAAGACGAGCTTGGGCAGTGCCAGCAATCCGCCTGCCGTGATGGCGCGCGCGCCGTACGAGACGCGTTTGCCGCCTTCGAGGAAATGACGAATCGACGGATGCGTCTTGTAGCGCTGGAATTCTTCGAACGGCGACAGATACGGATTGCTGTAATCGAGGCCGACGATGAAGCCGACGGCAACCTGGTGATTCGGCAAGTGATAGAGGAAAGATCCGCCGTAGGTTTGCGCATTGAGCGGCCAGCCGGCCGTGTGGATGACGAGGCCCTCCTTGTGCTTGGCCGGATCGATTTCCCACAGCTCCTTGATGCCCAGACCGTAGGCCTGCGGATCGCGGCCGCTATCGAGATTGAATTTGCGCATCAACTGGCGGCCGAGGCTGCCGCGGGCGCCTTCGGAGAAGATCGTGTACTTGGCATGCAACTCCATGCCGAGTTGGAAGTTCTCGGTCGGCTCTCCGTCTTTGCCGACACCCATGTTGCCGGTGGCCACGCCCATGACCGCGCCGTTCTCGTCGTACAGGATCTCGGCGGCCGGGAAGCCCGGGAAGATCTCGACGCCCAGCGCTTCGGCCTGCTGGCCGAGCCAGCGCACGACGTTGCCAAGGCTGATGACGTAATTGCCGTGATTCTGGAAACAGGCAGGCAGCAACCACGACGGCGTGGCGGTCGCACCGGTCTCGTTCAGGAACAGAAAGCGATCTTCGACGACGGGGGTGTCGAGTGGCGCGCCGCGTTCTTTCCAGTCGGGGATGAGCTCGGTCAATGCCCGCGGATCCATGACCGCGCCGGACAGGATGTGGGCACCGATTTCCGAGCCCTTTTCCAGCACGCACACGGAAATTTCCTTGCCCGCCTCCTGCGCGCGTTGCTTCAAACGGATTGCCGTGGACAGGCCGGCCGGGCCGCCGCCGACAACGACGACGTCGTACTCCATCGACTCCCTCGGGCCGTACTGCTCAAGCAGCTTGGGATCCATTGATGCTCCTGTTATAAACGTTAGAATTCGTGGGTGCGGCCATTTTCCGGGAATGGGGAACACCTCGCAACCGCATATTAATAGCACGATCGTTCAGTTTGGTAGGTAGGAAGCTCTAGCGGCAAGCCATGCGGCGTTGCCGTTTTTCAATGGCTGTCCGGGCTTGAGGGAGAAGACGATGGGGCGTTCGCTGAATCTGGAAGGCAAAGTGGCGATGGTGACGGGGGCGTCGAGCGGGCTGGGGATGCAGTTTGCCAAGGTGCTTGCCCAGGCTGGGGCAAAGGTGGTGCTTGCCAGTCGACGTGTGGAGCGGCTCAAGGAATTGCGCGCGGAGATCGAGTCGCAAGGCGGCGCGGCCCACGTCGTTCCGCTCGATGTGACCGATTACGACAGCATTCGCGCGGGGGTGGCCCATGCCGAGACCGAGGCGGGTGCCATCGACATTCTCATCAACAACTCAGGCGTTTCGACCCAGCAACGGTTAGTCGATGTCACGCCGCAGGAATACGACTTCGTCCTCGACACCAACACGCGCGGCACCTTCTTCGTGGCGCAGGAAGTCGCCAAACGGATGATTCGGCGCGCGAAGGGTGACCCGCAGCGACAACATCGCATCATCAACGTGGCGTCGGTGGCCGGACAGCGGGCGATCTCCATGCTCGGTGTGTACTGCGTGAGCAAGGCGGCCGTCATCCACATGACGCGCGCGATGGCGCTGGAATGGGGGCGCTTCAACATCAACGTCAACGCGTTGTGTCCCGGGTATATCGACACCGAGATCAATCACGAACACTGGCAGACCGAAGCCGGTCGCAAGCTGATCCAGATGCTGCCTCGTCAGCGTGTGGGCGAGCCCAGCGATCTCGACGGGCTGATTCTGCTCCTTGCTTCAGACGATTCCAGATTTATCAATGGCTCGATCATGACGATCGACGATGGGCTGGCCGTCGTCTAAGTCTTGTCAGGTCGGATTTGGCGATGGTTCGATCGATTGCGCAGGCTCGCTGCAATGCGGCAATCGGGGATTGTCCGAGGCAGTCAGCCTCATGACGATGAGCGCATAATTCGTTGATGCTCACGGGATTGTGAAGGGCGTCGCGTTGACGTCGGATCCCGAATCATCTTGAGGACAACATGCCGAATCAAGGCTGGCGGGGGCTCGTCGGAGTCGCGCTTGCCCTCGCCTCATTCGCGCTGCCGGTGGCCGCGCATCCCTATAAAGCCGAATACGCGTTATCGATCGTGCCCGATGCGGGGACCCCGTGGGGTAAGGGCACGCAGCTCTGGGCGGATATGGTGCGCGAGCGCACGCACGGACGCATCAACATACGACTGCACCCGGGCGCCGCGCTCGTGGGTGGCGATCAGACGCGCGAATTCTCCGCATTGCGTCAGGGCGTGATCGATATGGCGGTCGGCTCGACGATCAACTGGTCTTCGGCGATTCCCGAATTCAATCTCTTTTCTCTGCCGTTCCTGCTGCGTGGCTATCGGTCTCTCGACGCGATCACGCAGGGCGAAGTGGGGCGTGAACTGTTCCGCCGTGTGGAAGAGCAGGGGGTCGTGCCGCTCGCCTGGGGCGAGAACGGTTTTCGGCAACTGAGCAATTCTCGCCGGGCGATTCGCTCGCCCGAGGATATGCGCGGGCTGCGCGTGCGTGTCGTTGGCTCGCTGCTGTTCAACGACATCTTCACGGCACTGGGTGCCGTGCCGGCCCAGATGACTTGGAACGACGCCATGCGGGCGCTGCGCGAACGCAAGATCGATGGCCAGGAAAATCCGATCACGGTCTTCAACAACGTGCGGCTCGACACCGTGGGGCAGCGCTTCGTCACGGTGTGGGATTACGTGGCCGATCCCATTGTGTTCGTCGTCAACCGGCAGGTCTGGGATAGTTGGACGCAACAGGACCGCGATATCGTTCGCGACGCGGCGATGGAGGCGGCGCGCTTCGAAGTGACCCTGGCACGCGAGGATTTTCTGAGCAACGGGCGTGGCATATGGGACGACTTGGCCGCACGCGGCGTGAAGGTCACCCGACTCACTCCGGAACAACGCCAGCGCTTCGTCGATGCCACGCGTCCCGTCTATGCCAAATGGAAGGCCCTCGTCGGGCGCGATCTGGTCGACAAGGCTGAAGCCGCCGTCAATGGCGACACGACGATCGGCAAATCGCACGAGGTCGGTTTTCGCAAGTAGTTGCGCCGCCATGCCTCGGAAATGTCCGAGGCGGCGGGCTCACGACATTCCGAAAAGGCGGCCGGGCGCGGCGAGTCGCGACGCGTTGACGCGCGCCAATCGATCCGAAGCGCTACACTTTATCCCCATGACGTCCTGCCAATGCGCGGCAGGGCGTCGATTTTTCTACATGGGGAATTTGCAGTGTCGGCAGAGTACAAGGAAGTCTTTCGCATGAGCATGCCTATTCGCTGGGGCGATATGGATGCATTCGGGCATGTCAACAACACCGTCTACTTCCGTTATATGGAACAGGTGCGTATTTCGTGGCTGGAGTCGCTGAATATTGCGTCGGAGGAAAGCGCGACGGGGGAGGGGCCGGTGATCATCAATGCGAACATGACGTTCTTGCGTCAGTTGCGCTATCCGGGCGATATCGATTGCCGCATGTACGTGGGTGCGCTGGGGCGCAGCAGTGTCGACACTCGCTTTGCACTGTGGCGTGCCGATACGCCTGAGGTGCTCGTTGCCGAGGGGGGCGCGAAGATCGTTTGGGTGAACTACAAGGAAGAGAAGTCGGTACCGCTGCCGGCAGCGGTGCGGGCGTTGATGGTGTGAGCCCCGTATCGAAGACGTGAGCGGCGGTGGGGGCACCCCCACCCGCTCGCGCGGGTCGGTCAGTTGCCGAGCAGACGTTGAACGAGTTCGGTGGCGGTGCCGGCGCCGTACTTCTGCAGCAGGCGCGCGCGGTAGATGTCGACGGTGCGCGGGCTGATGTCGAGAACCTTGCCGATCTGCTTGCTCGTTTTGCCTTGCACGAGTTGCGCTGCAATTTCGCGCTCGCGGGCGGTCAGCGCCACGGCGACGCGGCGTGTGGCGGACATGTCTTCGAAGGTCCAGAGCCCGGCGGCATGCGTGTCCTTCACGTCGAGCGATCGTCCCGTCACGTGACACCAGAACAGTTCGCCGCTGGCACGTCGCATGATGCGCTCGTCGGAATAGACCCCTTGGGCGCTCATGATCGGTGGAATGCGCTCGCCAATGCGTTCGAACTCTTTGGGCGACGGATACAGCACCTGGAACGACTGGCCGATAAGGGCTTCGGGCGCGTAGCCGAAAATCTGGCCGAGTTGGCGGTTGCAGTCCTCGATGATGCGCTGGCGAGAGATAACCAGGCCGACGGGGGCGATATGGAAAGCTGTCTGGTAGTCGAACGTCGGCATGGGGGTAGTGCAGATCCGGTCGAGCCGCGGGCCGGTGCATCGCGTGCTGCGGCTCGGCGCGCAGGGAGATATGTAATTTCACGTATTGTGCCCGATTTGCCTGCCACCGTAAGCTTTATGATTGCATGAGGTGCGTGGCTGCGGAAATTCGCGGGGCGACGCAAGCCTCGCAACGCGTGAGAGCGCGTCATAATTTCAATTCTCAACCGAGGGAAAGGGACAAACGATGAACAAGGTATACGCCAGCGCCAAGGAGGCGCTCGCCGATGTTGTCGCAGACGGCCAAACGTTCGCCGTCGGCGGCTTCGGCCTGTGTGGCATTCCGGAGGCCCTGATCGCTGCGCTGCGCGACTCGGGTGTCAAGGGACTCACCTGCATCAGCAACAACGCCGGTGTGGATGGCTTCGGCCTCGGTCTGTTGCTCGAGACGCGTCAGATCAAGAAGATGATTTCGTCGTACGTCGGCGAGAACAAGGAGTTCGAGCGCCAATATCTGGCCGGCGAACTCGAACTCGAATTCACGCCGCAGGGCACGCTGGCCGAAAAGTTGCGCGCCGGCGGTGCCGGCATTCCGGCATTCTTCACGAAGACGGGCGTGGGTACCGTCGTCGCCGAAGGCAAGGAAACGCATGAGTTCGATGGCGAGACTTATATCATGGAGCGCTCGTTGCGCGCCGACGTCGCGCTGGTGAAGGCCGCCAAGGCCGATCGCGCCGGTAATCTGGTGTTCAATCGCACCGCCCGCAACTTCAATCCGATGGCCGCCATGGCCGGCAAGATCACGATTGTCGAGGTCGAAACGCTGGTCGAGACCGGTTCGATCGATCCGGACGACGTGCACTTGCCCGGCATCTTCGTGCAACGCATCGTGCTGAACGCACACCCGGAAAAACGCATCGAACAACGCACGGTACGTGCCAAGTAAGCGCCGAGATCAAGGAGATAACCATGGCATGGAATCGTGATGAAATGGCTGCGCGCGCGGCGCGAGAGCTTGAAGACGGCTTTTACGTGAACCTCGGCATCGGTTTGCCCACGCTGGTGGCGAACCATGTGCCGGAGGGTATGGAAGTGTGGCTGCAATCGGAGAACGGCTTGCTGGGCATTGGTCCGTTCCCGACGGAAGATGAAGTCGATGCCGACATGATCAACGCGGGTAAGCAAACGGTGACGACGCTGCCGGGTTCGTCGATTTTCTCGTCGGCCGACTCGTTCGCGATGATCCGGGGCGGTCACATCAATCTGGCGATTCTCGGGGCGATGCAGGTCAGCGAAAAGGGCGACCTCGCAAACTGGATGATTCCGGGCAAGATGATCAAGGGGATGGGCGGCGCGATGGATCTCGTCGCGGGCGTTGGCCGCGTGGTTGTGCTCATGGAGCACGTGGCCAAGGGCGACGCTCACAAGATTCTCAAGGCGTGCGATCTGCCGCTCACGGGCGTGGGCGTTGTCAATCGCATCATCACCGACCTCGGCGTGATCGACGTGACGCCGGACGGCCTGAAGGTTGTCGAGCTTGCGCCGGGCGTGACGAAGGAAGAGATTTCGCAGAAGACCGGGGCACCGCTCGATACGAGCGCCGTCTGAGGTTTTGGCGATGTGTCGGCCGCGCCCTGATTTTCCTGATGCTCCCGGTGCTCCCGGTGCTCCCGGTGCTCTCGAGCGGGAGAGGGCGTTTGACGCGCAGCTTTGCTGAGGATCGCCGTGGCCGTTGAACCTCGGTGATCGGTGGAAGGCAAAACGGGCGGGGATTTCCCCGCCCGTTTTGTTTTTCCGATACCCGCGCGTCGTCCGCGGGCGATTCGAAGGTGGTCGGCGCCGAGCGCAGGAATTACTGTGCGACCCAGCCGCCGTCCATGTTCCAAGCCACGCCGCGCACCTGGTTGCCGGCGTCGCTGCACAGGAAGACGGCGAGCGCGCCAAGCTGCTCGGGCGTAACGAACTCGCCCGACGGCTGCTTTTCGCCAAGCAGCGAGCGTTTCGCGGCGTCGCTGGAGAGTTGATCTCGCGCGGCACGGTCGTCGACTTGCTTCTGCACGAGCGGGGTGAGCACGAAGCCGGGGCAAATGGCGTTGGCCGTCACGCCGGTCTGCGCATTTTCCAGTGCGGTCACTTTCGTGAGGCCGACGATACCGTGCTTGGCCGCGACATACGCCGATTTTCCCGCCGAGCCCACGAGTCCGTGGACCGACGCGATGTTGATGATCCGTCCCCAATTGCGGGTACGCATGCCGGGAAGCGCCAGCCGCGTGGTATGAAATGCCGAGGTCAGGTTGATCGCGATGATCGCGTCCCACTTCTCGGTCGGAAAATCCTGAACTTCGGCAACGTGCTGAATGCCTGCGTTGTTGACGAGAATGTCGACTCCGCCGAACGTCGACTCGGCATATTGCATCATCGCTTCGATCTCGCTCGCACGGCTCATGTCGGCACCGTGATACCCGACTTTGGCATCGATGTGGCCGGCGCTGGCGGCGGCGTCGGCAATCGCTTTTCGCGCAGCATCGGCGTCGCCGAAGCCGTTCGTGATGAGGGTTGCGCCTTGTGCGGCGAGCGCCTGTGCCATGCCCAGACCGATGCCGCTGGTCGAGCCGGTCACGAGGGCGATTTTTCCTTTTAGCATTACTTCGTCTCCGTGCAGGTGGAGGGGGAGGGATTGGAGCCATGTCGATGGGCCCGCCGCGACCTGCCATTTGATGCGGCCCATGAGTCGCCTCATTCTAGCTTACGGTTCGTGGCAAGCGCGGTAGAATTCGGGTCTGGAAGCCAATCCGATGAGTCCGCCATGTTGAGCCACGCACCGCGTCTGTCGAATGTTCAGTGTCTGAGTCCGTCGGGTTTGCATCGCATGGCGTACGCGGAATGGGGCGACCCGGAGAATCCTCGCGTACTGATGTGCGTGCATGGACTCACGCGATGCGGGCGCGATTTTGACGTTCTGGCGCAGACATTCGCGAGCGACTACCGCGTCGTGTGTCCAGATGTGGTCGGGCGCGGGCAGTCGTCGTGGTTGGCAAATCCCGCGGGTTATGTCGTGCCGCAATACGTCGCCGATATGGTGACGTTGATCGCACGGCTCGGTGTGGCGTCGGTCGACTGGTTCGGCACGTCGATGGGTGGATTGATCGGCATGGGGCTCGCCGGTTTGCCGGATACGCCGATTCGCAATATGTTGCTCAACGATGTCGGGCCGCACATCGATGCCGGTGCGCTGACGCGTATCGGTCAATATGTCGGCATACCGAAGCGTTTTGCCTCGATCGACGAGGGCGCCGATTATCTCTGGTCGATCTCGTCGGCGTTCGGCCCGCACACGCGTGAGGAATGGCGTGCGTTGTCCGAACCGCTGTTCAAGGCCGACGGCGGCGGCTACGTATTGCGTTACGATCCCTCCATCGGGACGGCATTTTCGGGCATTCCGCCCCAGGCCATTGCGGCGGGCGAAGGGATGCTCTGGGCGTCGCTCGCTGCGTTTTCCGGGCGCATGCTGATCGTGCGCGGCGAGCAGTCGGATCTGCTCTCGCGCGCAACGCTCGAACAAATGCTGGTGCACGCGCAGCGCGCGCGCGCGGTGGAGATACCGGGCGTGGGGCACGCGCCGACCTTTGTGCATGCCGATCAGATCGCGATCGCGCGCCGATTTTTTGACGGACACGACGACTGACACCCGCCTTGGCGGGCGGGTTCGGTGGCGAGTCCGACGTTCGAAGAACACGAGGAGTCTTACATCATGGCAGTACAACGTTTCTACGTCGAAAAGCGCTGGTCGGACATGGCCGTGCACAACGGTACCGTCTATCTGGCCGGTCAGACGCCGGATGATCGCTCGCAAGACATGGCCGGTCAAACGCGTCAGGTACTTGCCCATATCGATCGTCTGCTGGCTGAGGCGAATAGCGACAAGTCACTGATTTTGTCGTGCCAGATCTTCATCTCCGACATGAAGTACTTCGGCGAAATGAATCAGGTGTGGGACGAGTGGGTGCCGGCCGGCCACGCGCCCCCGCGCGCCACCGTGCAGGCGTTGCTCGCCGACCCTGCCATGCTCGTTGAAATCGTGGTCGTCGCGGCGCAGCGCGAAAGCTGAGCGCACGACCCGCATCATCACGGGCGCACGTTGGCCCACGTTCCGACATGAACTCACATCAAACACCGACATCCGCTGGCACGAATTCCACCACGGCGCCCGACGCCAGGCATTCGGCCCCGGGCGTGGGTGACGCACCCCTGCCCGCTACGCTCCACGACGCACTCGCGTTTGCCGAGGCGCTCTGCGGTGACCAGGTGCTTTCGTCCGGCGAGCCGATCGTCGCGCACGCGCGCGGCATGATCGCGATTCTCGATACGCTGCGCGTGGACGAGGCGACGCATCAGGCGGCGGCGCTCTTTTCTGCCGCCGAATTCCTGCCAGATCCGCAATCCACGTTGACGCAGACGTTTGGCGCCGAGGTCGCCGCGCTGGTGATCGACGTGCGTCGTCTGCAGCGGCTCTCGGGTGCGGGCTCGCGTGCAGCGCAGGCCATGCCGTCCGACGGGCGCGATCGCGACGCCGCGGCAGAGCGCAAGTCCCAGGTGGAAGGGCTGCGCAAGATGTTGCTCGCGTTCGCGCAGGACATCCGTGTGGTGATGATCCGGCTGGCCTCGCGTCTGCAATCCTTGCGCTGGTATGCGGCGCAGAAGAAAGACCCGCCCGAAGACATGCCGCACGAGGTGCTCGAGATCTACGCACCCCTCGCGAATCGCCTCGGTATCTGGCAACTGAAGTGGGAACTCGAAGACCTCGCTTTTCGCTTCCTCGAGCCTGTCACGTACAAGCAGATCGCCAAGTTGCTCGAAGAGAAGCGAGTCGAGCGTCAGTCGTTCATCGAAGGGGCGATCCAGCGGCTTCAGGACGAATTGGCGCGCGCGGGTGTCAAGGCGGAGGTGTCCGGGCGACCGAAGCATATCTACAGCATCTGGAAAAAGATGCGCGGCAAGGCCGTCGATTTCGCCGAGTTGTACGATGTGCGCGCGTTTCGCGTGATTGTCGACGACATCAAGGATTGCTACACGGTACTGGGCATTGTCCATAACCTTTGGCAGCCAATTCCGAAAGAGTTCGACGATTACATCTCGCGCCCGAAGCCCAACGGCTATAAGTCGCTGCACACCGTGGTGATCGGCGACGACGGACGGGCGTTCGAAGTGCAGATTCGTACGCATGAGATGCACAACTTCGCCGAGTACGGTATCGCGGCGCACTGGCGTTACAAGGAAGCGGGGCAGCGGGGCTACGGCGGTGCGTTTTCGGCGAACGAGGCCTACGACGAGAAGATTGCATGGCTACGCCAGTTGCTCGCGTGGAAGGACGACGTGGCCGACACGGTGGGCGTCGAGGGGGCGATGCAGCCCTGGGAGCAGCTCAAGCGGGCGACGATCGACGATCACATTTACGTGCTCACACCTCAGGCGCGTGTGATCTCGTTGCCGCAGGGCGCGACACCGGTCGATTTCGCGTATCACTTGCACTCGGAGCTCGGGCATCGCTGCCGTGGCGCACGCGTCGACGGCGCGATGGTGCCACTCAATACGCCGCTTCAGAACGGCCAGACGGTCGAAATCGTGACGGTCAAGCAGGGCGGACCGTCACGCGACTGGCTCAACGCGCAGTTGGGGTATCTGCAAAGCCACCGGGCGCGCCAGAAGGTGCGGCAGTGGTTCAATGCCATCGATCTCGAGGAGACGATCGCTCAAGGCCGCACGCTGATCGACAAGACGTTGCAGCGTGAAGGCAAGACGTCGGTCAATCTTGAGGACTTGGCCGCTCGGCTTGGATTCCGGACACCGGACGATCTCTACGCGTCGATCGCCAAGGACGAGTTCAGCCTGCGCCACGTCGAGCAAGCGCTTTCGGGCAACCTGCCGGGACCGGAGCCGCGCGACGAGGACACGCTTGTCGCGAAGAAGAGTCTCGAGACCAGTGTCACCCAGGGGGCCAAGAGCGGTGTGCTGGTCGTCGGGGTCGGTGCATTGTTGACGCAATTGGCCAAGTGCTGCCGTCCGGCACCGCCGGACCCGATTGTGGGGTTTGTCACGCGAGGCAAGGGCGTATCGATTCACCGCCAGGATTGCCCGAGTTTTCAAGCCATGAAGGCCCGGGCGGCCGAGCGGGTAATTCAGACGGCGTGGTCGGCCGACGTGCTCGAAGGACGCGGCGTTGCTGCGTATCCGGTCGATATCCAGATCGAGGCGACCGATCGTCAAGGGTTGCTGCGCGACATCTCCGAAGTGTTCTCGCGTGAGAAGCTCAATGTCACGGGCGTCAGCACGCAGTCGCGCGGCGCTCAGGCGTTCATGCAGTTCACCGTTGAAGTGCGCGATGGTGGGCAACTGCAGCGAGCGCTCGCGCAACTCACCGGGGTGTCCGGCGTGGTGTCGTCGCGCCGGCGGTAAGCGGTGCCCGGCGGCCTTGCCGACAGAAGTCTGGCCGGTATGTTGTGCACGCGCGTGACGAGGGCGATTCGATCGTGTGGGCGAACCCGCATCGACGGCTTGTCTGCCGTGCCTTTTCATCGGCAGGCACAATAATCGCTTGGCGAGTTGCTGAAATCTTGCTAGAATCTCGTTCTCTTGTAGTAGGCTCGTAGCTCAGCTGGTTAGAGCACCACCTTGACATGGTGGGGGTCGTTGGTTCGAGTCCAATCGAGCCTACCAACGAATTTGATGCATCACAGTCCGCGAGACCCCGCAGGCACAGGCGCTGGAAAAACACTCATGCTGAAGATCGCCCGAACTTTCACAGTGGTGAAGGTGCGACATTAAGTCGAGGGTGTTTTTCGTCTGGATGTAAGGAATGAAGAGACGGCCTCGACGACAGTCGAGGCCGTTTTTTTTCGTGGTTTGCCGCGTGGCGTTGGCCGCGCGTGACGTTTTTGCGCATGGGAGTGCGACATGATTTCGGTACGTTTGCCTGACGGTTCGCAACGCCAGTACGAAGCCCCCCTCACGGTGGCGCAAGTCGCCGGTTCGATCGGCGCGGGGCTGGCCAAGGCGGCCCTGGCGGGCCGCGTCGACGGCAAGCTGGTCGATACGTCCTATCTGATCGAACGCGACGTGAGCCTCGCCATCGTGACGGATAAGGACGCGGACGGCCTGGACGTCATTCGCCACTCGACGGCTCACTTGCTGGCCTACGCCGTCAAGGAGCTGTTCCCCGAGGCGCAGGTCACGATCGGCCCGGTCATCGAGAACGGCTTCTATTACGACTTCTCGTTCCACCGCGCTTTCACGCCGGAAGACCTCGCCGCCATCGAGGCGAAGATGCACGAGTTGGCCAAGAAGGACGAGCCGGTGACGCGCGAGGTGCTCGCGCGCGACGATGCCGTGCGTCTGTTCATGTCGATGGGGGAAAAGTACAAGGCGCAGATCATCGAATCGATTCCGGCGACGGACGAAATCGGTCTGTACCGTGAAGGCAAGTTTGTCGATCTGTGCCGCGGTCCGCACGTTCCATCGACAGGCAAGCTCAAGGTCTTCAAGCTGATGAAGGTCGCGGGCGCCTACTGGCGCGGCGATGCCAAGAACGAGCAGCTTCAGCGCATCTACGGCACGGCCTGGACGAAGAAGGAAGATCAGGACGCGTACTTGCACATGCTCGAAGAGGCGGAAAAGCGCGATCACCGCAAGCTCGGCCGCGCACTGGACTTCTTCCATATGCAGGAGGAAGCGCCGGGGCTCGTCTTCTGGCACCCGAAGGGCTGGACGCTCTGGCAGCAGGTCGAGCAGTACATGCGCCGCGTCTATCGCAATAACGGTTATCAGGAAGTGAAGGCACCGCAGATTCTCGATCGCGCGCTGTGGGAAAAGTCGGGACACTGGGATAACTACAAGGACAACATGTTCACGACGGAGTCGGAAAATCGTGCTTATGCACTCAAGCCGATGAACTGTCCGGGACATGTCCTGATTTTCAACTCGGCGCTGCACAGCTATCGCGATCTGCCGCTGCGCTACGGCGAGTTTGGTCAATGTCACCGCAATGAGCCGTCGGGCGGCTTGCACGGCCTCATGCGCGTGCGCGGTTTCACGCAGGATGACGGTCACATCTTCTGTACGGAAGACCAGATTCTCGAAGAATGCGTGAATTACACCGCCCTGTTGCACGACGTGTATAAGGATTTCGGCTTCACGGACATGATTTACAAGGTCGCAACGCGTCCTGAGCACCGTGTCGGCTCGAATGAGAATTGGGATAAAGCTGAATTTGCGCTAATGGAATCGCTGCGCCGTTCGAACTGCGAGTTCGTGATCGCCGAGGGGGATGGGGCGTTCTATGGGCCGAAAATCGAATACACGCTCAAGGATGCGCTTGGCCGCCAGTGGCAGTGTGGCACCATGCAGGTCGATTTCTCGATGCCGGAGCGTCTGGGGGCCGAGTATGTCGCGGAGGACAACAACCGCCGTCGCCCGGTCATGCTGCACCGTGCGATCCTGGGTTCGCTCGAGCGTTTCATCGGTATTCTGATCGAGCACCATGCTGGTGCAATGCCGGTCTGGCTCGCGCCGGAGCAGGTGATTGTGCTGAATGTGTCCGAAAAAACGGCCGATTACGCCCTTGAAGTAACGAAAAAGTTGAAAGAACAAGGGCTTAGGGCTCGCGGCGATTTGCGCAACGAGAAAATTAGCTATAAAATACGCGAGCACTCGTTGCAGAAAGTCCCCTATCTCGTCGTAGTGGGGGACAAGGAGCAAGAGGCAAATACGGTAGCCGTGCGTGCCCGTGGCGGTGCGGATCTGGGCGTAATGCCCGTTGACGCGCTCATCGAACGTCTTGTGCAGGAATGCGCGACGTTCCATTAACGCCTGTCGGACAGCGCGGCTAAATTTTTGTTATTTTTCGAGGATAAGCAACATCGCTACCGATAAAGCGCATCGCATCAATGGCGAAATCACTGCGCCTGAAGTGCGTCTAACCGGAGTCGACGGTGAGCAGCTCGGCATCATGAAACTCGCCGACGCTTTCCGTATGTCCGAAGAGGCCGACGTCGATCTGGTGGAAATCGCGCCGCAAGCGCAGCCGCCGGTGTGCCGCCTGATGGACTATGGCAAGTTCAAGTATCAGGAACAGAAGAAAGCGCACGAGAACAAGCTCAAGCAGAAGGTTGTTCAGATCAAGGAAGTCAAATTCCGGCCTGGCACCGACGACGGCGATTACAACGTCAAGTTGCGCAATCTGAGGCGGTTCCTCGAAGAAGGTGACAAGACCAAGATCACGCTGCGTTTTCGCGGTCGTGAGATGGCCCACCAGGAAATCGGCGCCCGTATGCTGGAACGTCTGAAGACCGATCTCGAAGAGTTCGGCCAGCCGGAACAGATGCCGAAGATGGAAGGTCGTCAGATGATCATGGTCATCGCGCCGAAGAAGAAGTAACGCCGTGGCGGTATCGAGTGATGCCGCCGGGCAGTAAGAAATTGCCGCCGCGCCCCGCAAGGACGCAGCAGCGATGCAGGGTGCAGTCCGACCCTGAACACAAGTGATCCCGGGTTCTACAAGGGGCGCGATTTTGGCGTCACACCTGTGATCATGTTAAAAACCCGGAGTTTTTCATGCCCAAAATGAAAACCAAGAGCGGTGCCAAGAAGCGCTTTCGCGTGCGTCCTGGCGGTACCGTCAAGCGTGGTCAGGCCTTCAAGCGTCACATTCTGACGAAGAAGACCACCAAGAATAAGCGTCACCTGCGCGGTGCCGTCGGCGTTCATGAGTCTGATATGAACTCCGTACGCGCAATGCTGCCCTTCGCTTAAACCCCGACTTAGATAGGAGAGAAACATGCCTCGAGTCAAACGTGGGGTCACCGCACGGGCCCGCCATAAGAAAGTCATCGCTGCTGCCAAGGGTTTCCGCGGCCGCCGCAATAACGTCTTTCGCATTGCCAAGCAAGCGGTCATGCGCGCCGGGCAGTATGCCTATCGCGATCGCCGTAACAAGAAGCGCGTGTTCCGCGCTTTGTGGATTGCGCGTATCAATGCAGGTGTGCGTCAGCACGGTATGACCTACAGCGTGTTCATCGCTGGTCTGAAAAAGGCCTCGATCGAACTCGACCGCAAGGTGCTGTCCGACATGGCCATCAACGACAAGCCGGCGTTTGCCGCGATTGTCGCTCAGGTGAAAGCCGCCGTCGCAGCCTAAGCTGTAGTTAGCGTATAGCGCGTTTAACCGCGTGCCATTCGCCAAGAGGGGGCTCTCACCGGAGCCCCCTTTTGTTTTTCGCTCGCCTTTTCGCTTGTCCATGCGGCCATTCCGACCGCCTAACTTGAGTCTGTAGCATATGGATCTGGAACTTATCGTCAGCGATGCGCAGCGTGCGTTCGCCGCCGCTCCCGACGCCGCCGCGCTGGAAAACGAGAAAGCGCGCTTTCTCGGCAAGACCGGCCAACTGACCGAGTTGCTCAAAGGCCTCGGCAAGCTCGATCCTGAGACGCGCAAGACCGAGGGCGCACGGATCAATGCGGCCAAGCAACAGATCGAAGGCGCCCTGCAGGCGCGCCGCCAGGCCATGGCCGATGCGCTGCTCGACGCGCGTCTGTCCGCCGAAGCGATCGATGTCACGCTGCCCGGCCGAGGCCTGGGCGCCGGTAGCCTGCACCCCGTGCTCACCACCTGGGAGCGCGTCGAACAGATTTTCCGCTCCATTGGGTTCGATGTGGCCGACGGCCCGGAAATCGAGACCGATTGGTTCAACTTCACTGCACTGAACAGCCCGGAGAACCACCCGGCCCGCTCGATGCAGGACACTTTCTATATCGAAGGTAACGACGACGCCGGCAAGCCATTGCTGCTGCGCACGCACACGAGCCCCATGCAGGTGCGTTACGCACGCATGAACAAGCCGCCGATCAAGGTGATCGCACCGGGCCGTACCTATCGTGTCGACTCCGATGCCACGCACTCGCCGATGTTCCATCAGGTCGAAGGCCTGTGGATTGCCGAAGACATCAGCTTCGCCGATCTGAAGGGCGTGTATACCGATTTCCTGCGCAAGTTCTTCGAACGCGACGACATTCAGGTGCGTTTCCGCCCGTCGTATTTCCCGTTCACGGAGCCGTCCGCCGAGATCGACATGCAATTCGAGACCGGCAAGAACGCCGGCAAATGGCTGGAAATTTCGGGCTCGGGGCAGGTGCATCCGACGGTGGTGCGCAATATGGGACTCGACCCGGAGCGCTACATCGGCTTTGCTTTCGGCTCGGGGCTCGAGCGTCTGACGATGCTGCGCTACGGCGTGCAGGATCTGCGCCTGTTCTACGAGAACGATCTGCGCTTCCTGCGCCAATTCATGTAATCGATGCCGACAGCCCCGGGCGGGCGCGCGAAGTCGCTGCCGCTGGGCTCTCGGAAGTGAAGACTTAACTGCGAGCGAACTGATCCATGCAATTCTCTGAATCGTGGCTGCGTACCCTGGTCGACCCGGATTTGTCGACGGACGCATTGGCGCACGCCCTGACGATGTCTGGGCTCGAAGTCGAGGAAACCGACCCGGTCGCGCCGCCCTTTACCGGCGTGGTGGTGGCCAAGGTGCTCGAAGTCGCGCGTCATCCGGACGCCGATCGCCTGAACGTCTGCCAGGTGGACGCCGGCACCGGCGAGACGCTCACCATCGTGTGCGGTGCGCCAAATGTGGCGCCGGGCATCAAGGTGCCATGCGCGACCGTGGGCGCTGCGCTGCCGCCGGCTGAAGCCGGTGGTGCGCCGTTCCAGATCAAGATCGGCAAGCTGCGCGGCGTGCAGAGTTTCGGCATGCTGTGCTCGGCGCGCGAGCTGAAGCTCTCTGAAGATCATGCCGGTCTGATGATCCTGCCGGACGATGCGCCGGTCGGCATGAATATCCGTGAGTATCTCGATCTGGACGACACGGTATTCGTCGTCAAACTCACGCCGAACAAGGCCGATTGCCTGTCGCTGCTCGGTATCGCCCGCGAAGTCGCCGCGATTACCGGCGCACCGCTCAAGGATTTGCCGGGACAGGGCGCTCAAGGCGCTCAAGCTGCAACGATCGCCGACACGCTACCGGTGCGCATCAGCGCGCCGGAAGGCTGTGGACGCTTCGGTGGCCGCATCGTCCGTAACGTGAACGCTGCCGCTGCGTCGCCGCGCTGGATGGTGGAGCGACTCGAGCGTGCCGGTCAGCGCAGCATTTCCGCGCTGGTCGACATCACCAACTATGTGATGCTCGAGCTGGGCCAGCCGTTGCATGTCTACGATCTGAATCGTCTGCAAGGCGGTATCGACGTGCGCTTCGGGCGTGCGGGCGAGACGCTCAAGCTGCTCAACGAACAGATCGTGACGCTCGACGAGAGCGTGCTCGCCATTACCGATGCCAGCGGCCCGATCGGCCTTGCCGGCATCATGGGCGGCGATTCGACCAAGGCGGGGCTGGAAACGCAGAACATCTTTCTCGAAGGCGCGTTCTTCTTCCCGCAAGCGATTCAGGGCCGCGCGCGCAAGTACAACTTCACCAGTGACGCGTCGCACCGCTTCGAGCGCGGTGTCGATTTCGCCGGGAACGTGCGTGCCCTCGAGCGCGCCACGCAGTTGGTGCTCGAGATCTGTGGCGGTCAGGCCGGGCCGCTCGACGATCAGGTCGCGAAGTTGCCCGAGCGTTCGCCGGTGAAGATGCGTGTTGCCCGTGCCGTCAAGATTCTGGGCGTGCCGGTCACCGAGCCGGAGATGAGCGCGATCTTTACCCGTCTGGGGTTGCCCTTCACGCTGCACAACGGTGTGTTCGAAGTCACGCCGCCGTCGTATCGCTTCGACATTGAGATCGAAGAAGATCTCATCGAGGAGATCGCACGCATTTACGGTTTCGATCGGATTCCGGCCAATCCGCCGGTCGCCGCCAGCGAAATGCGACCGACGCAGGAGGGGCGCCGCTCGCAGCACGCCGTGCGTCACGCGGTGGCGGCGCGCGATTATCACGAGACGGTGGGCTTCAGCTTCGCCGACGCGGAGTGGGAAGCCGACTTTGCCGGTAACGATCATCCCATCAAGCTGCTCAATCCGATTGCCAGCCACCTTGCGGTGATGCGCTCGACGCTCATCGGCAGCCTGATCGCGACCACGCGCTACAACCTGAATCGCAAGGCGTCGCGCGTGCGCGTGTTCGAAATCGGCCGCACGTATCATCGCGATAACACGATCGCTTCGGGCGAGTTGAGCGTGGGCGGTTACCGTCAGCCGCTCACCGTTGCGGCGCTGGCCTACGGCCCGGTGCTCGAGGAGCAGTGGGCGGCGGCGACGCGTCAGGTCGACTTCTTCGACGTGAAGGGCGATCTCGAAGCCTTGCTGTCCCCGCGCACGGCGCGCTTCGTGAAAGCCGAACATCCGGCGTTGCACCCGGGGCGCAGCGCGGCGATCGAAGTCGATGGCAAGCGTGTCGGTTACCTCGGTGAGTTGCATCCGCGTTGGCAACAGAAGTACGATCTTCCGCATGCGCCGGTGCTGTTCGAGATCGAAGCAGAGGCACTCTTCGTGCGCGATGTCGCGAGCTATGAGGACATCTCGAAGTTCCCGCCGGTCACGCGCGATATCGCGCTGGTGGTGGATCAGGCACAGCCGGTGCAAGGGTTGCTCGACGCCATGCTGGCGGCGCGGCACGACGATCCGGCGTGCAGCGTGGTGCAATCGGTAAGGTTGTTCGACGAGTTCCGACCGAAGGCCGGCGCGGTGTCTGGCTCGCTTGGCGCGCAGGACAAAAGCGTGGCGTTTCGTGTTACTCTGCAAGACCCCTCGGGTACGTTGCAGGACGAGACGGTCCAGGGTGCTATTAACGCACTGGTACAACGGGTAGAAGGGTTCGGCGCACGTTTGCGCGCCTGAAACTCAGTAGAAATCCGCTTGCGAGTTGGGTTATCGCACTGTCATCGCCATCGCGTGGGACGTATGAACGAAATGAATCCTGGTGAATTTGAAGCCATGCTGGCGGCGCAACGTATCGCGCTGGGTCGCAGCGAAACGAACGAGGTCTCGACCGAAGCGCCGACGCTGACCAAGGCCGAACTGGCCGAGCTGTTGTTCGAGCACGTGGGCCTGAACAAGCGCGAAGCGAAGGATATGGTCGAGGCGTTCTTCGAGTCGATCCGCGACGCGCTCGAGTCTGGCGATAGCGTCAAGCTCTCCGGCTTCGGCAACTTCCAGTTGCGCGACAAGCCACAACGGCCAGGTCGGAATCCGAAGACCGGCCAGGCCATTCCGATTGCCGCACGACGCGTTGTCACTTTCCACGCGAGCCAAAAGCTCAAGTCGATGGTGGAATCCGGCGTGCTGAGCAAGTAGTTCCCGGCCGCCGCCCTCTGTGGCGGCCGCTAGTTTTCATCCGCTGGTTTTCATTCGCAATCTAACCGTCGTCCGATTCCGCTAACGCCGCGATGGATCACGTTGCCTTGCCGCCGATTCCCGCCAAGCGTTACTTCACCATTGGTGAAGTGAGCGAGCTGTGTGGCGTCAAGCCGCACGTTCTGCGCTATTGGGAACAGGAGTTCACGCAACTTCGCCCCGTCAAGCGACGCGGTAACCGACGGTACTATCAACACCACGAAGTCCTGCTGATCCGGCGTATCCGGGAACTGCTCTATGAGCAGGGCTTCACCATCAACGGTGCTCGTAACCGTCTCGAAGCCGATACACCGCGAGGCCCGCGTGCGACGGGGGGCGGCGCCGGTGAAGGGGGCGGGCAGATACCGTCGAGCGAGCCGGATGGCGTGCTCGACGTGGTTGATTTGCGTCATCGTCTCGAAGCTGTCATCGATTTACTCAAATCCTGAGTGGATGGCCGCGTTGCGGCCATCGCGCATGCCCATTCCCTCCGGTGTCAGGCCGCCACGCGTCGGCTTGCCCGGCCCCGAGCGTTGGCATTCAGTCGCCTCCGAGCGAGGTCGGGCAACCCGGTCGCGCGAACCAAGGGATTCCACCAATGCGGCCGTTGCCGAAATATCCGTAATCCGAAATAGGGTACGCCGCCGTGGCGGGGAGGCGCGCGCCCGGTGCGATTGGGTTCGGACCCTCAAACGTTGTGAGACGCCCAACGGCTTCCGGGCGTGCTGCGATTGCCTTACACTTGCCTGAAACAATGGCGTGTGTCTGACGCCCCCTGGATCCTGTTGATAACCGGCGCAACACCGACCGTTTCGCGCAGCCGCGCGAAGGATAAAAGGATCTCGACCTATGGCGGACCCGAGAACGACGGAAACGCGACACGGACGTTGGACGACGTCCCATCGCTCAATCGCCGCGATCCTGATTTTCGGCGTCCTGATTCTGGCCCTGGTCTGGACGGCCGTGCTGTGGCGCATCTCCATCGAGCACCAGGTCATTCTGCGCGATACGGCGGCATCGGCATCGACCGTGGCGACCGCGCTCGAGCAACAGACGCTACGTGCGATCCGTCAGGTCGATCAAGTCACCCGGTTCGTCAAATATGAATTCGAGCGCAGTCGCGGCGACTTCGATCTGAAGCAAACGCTTGCCAAAGGTATCGTCGCGGATCGTTACCTCGTGCTCGTCAGTGTGGTGGACGCCAAAGGCGACGTCACCGCGGCGACGATGCCCGGCGCCGCCGGCGTCAACATCGCAGACCGAGAGCATTTCCGGGTACATCGCGACGACGCGAACGATAGCTTGTTCATTAGTCATCCGGTCTTCGGGCGGGTGTCGCGCAAGTGGGTGCTTCAGTTCTCCCGGCGTCTCAATCACCCCGATGGCAGCTTCGCCGGAGTGGTCGTTGTGTCGCAGGCGCCCGGTTACTTCACCTCCGATTTTTACACCAGCGCCATGCTCGGCCAGTACGGCCAGATCGCCGTGATCGCCGACGATGGCACGGTCCTCGCGCGTAGCACCGGTGCAAGTGTCGCCGTTGCAGGCTCAGGGGAGTTGCCGCCGTTCTCGGCAGAGCAGCGTACCTCCGGCGTGCAACGCGATCCGATCGACGGCATTGAGCGCATCGTGGCGTATCGCCATCTGCGCGATTATCCGTTGGCCGTTCAAGTGGGCTTGTCGATGGACGAGGAGCTGGCCGAATACCGGCACGTGGTGCGGGTCTATCTGACGATGGCGACCTTCGTGTCGGTGGCGCTCATAGTGTTCTTCGCAATGATCGCCTATCTGATGCAGCGACTCATCGGTCGCGACCAGCAGCTCACACGCCTGATCTCGTATGACGCGCTCACTGGTCTTCCCAACCGATACGCCTTGATGGAGTCGCTGCGTCGCGCGCTGGCCGATCCCGATCAAATCGGCAAAGTTGCGCTGTTGCACATCGATCTCGACAACTTCAAGAGCGTGAACGACACGCTTGGCCACGCTCACGGAGACGAGATCATCCGCCAAGTGGCCGAGCGCTTCGCCCCGCGCATGCCGCCAGGCGCCATGCTGGCGCGCTTCGCCGGCGATGAGTTCATGGTGCTGGTGGCGGGAGACGGCGTGCCGCTCGACGCCGAACCGCTTGGCGAAACGCTGCTCGCCGCGCTCAAGGCGCCGATGGTGGCGGACGGCACGTCGTTCGCGTTGCACGCGAGCATCGGGGTGACGTTCTGGTCGAAGCCAGAGGAGACCGAAGCGGATCTCATCAAGAAGGCGGACCTGGCCATGTACTCGGCGAAGGAGGCCGGCAAGAGCTTGGTGCGCGTCTATACGCAGCAGATGACGTATCAGGCACACCAACTCGTCGTTTGGGAGCGCCAGATGGAGCAAGCACTGGCCAATGGCGAATTCTTCCTTGCGTATCAGCCGATCATTGCGCTCGAGTCGGACTGCGTGCGCGGCCTGGAGGCGTTGATTCGCTGGCGTCACCCGGAGCGCGGCGTGCTCAATGCGGGCGAGTTCATCCCCCTGGCCGAGACGACCGGGCAGATCGTGGCAATCGGCGAGTTCGTACTCACGCAAGCGTGCCGACAATTGGCCGCCTGGCGCGGCACGCCGAATGCGTCGCTGCGGCTCGCCGTCAATGTCTCGTCGGTGCAGTTCTGGCGCGGTGACATCGGCGAGCTCGTGGAACGTCTCATGAAGGAGCACGCCATCGAGCCGAGTCGTCTGGAGCTGGAAATCACCGAATCGGTCATGGTCAAGAATCCGGCGCTTGTGGAAATGAAAATCGAGCAGTTCAAGCGCGCGGGCGTGCGCATCGCACTGGACGACTTCGGTACCGGATATTCGTCGTTGTCCTACCTGACGCGTTTCCCCGTCGATACACTCAAAGTTGATCGATCATTTGTGGAGTCGATTCCCGATTCGTCGCGGTCGTGCCTCATGATTTCGAACATCGTCAATATTGCGCGTTCGCTGGGGATCGAATTGATCGTCGAAGGTGTGGAGAACGATCGGCAACTGGATTGGTTGCGTCATTTTGTGCCGCTGTGCGCACAAGGTTATTTATTCTCCAGGCCGGTCGAAATCGACAAGCTTGATGCGGTAATCGCTCGATTTGGCATTTGCAGATAAGGAACTTGGAGTTTGAAAATGGAAGTACTCTGTTAATCGATGAATTAAATAGGTATTCGTAATAAATCGATCATTGGATCGGTTGTTCGTGTGGGAGCTTCGTCGGCGTGCTATAGAATTGCCCGGCCGTCGCCACGGTAACGAACGACGCGCCCGGAGGGTGTCGACGCGGCAGCCCGCACTGGGCAACGGTGCGGGTGCAGGGCGCTCGATGCCCTGCAATGACGAAGATGTGCGGTGCATGAAGATCGGAATCCGAAGGCGCGGGGCGCGACAAGCCGAGGATCGGAAGCGAGGAAAAAGTTCGACGCGCAGATCGGAATTGGCGGCAATTCGCTGACACGACGAATGCCGGTCGCGACCAGAATTTCTGTCCGGGGACATGACGGAAATGCGACTTGGGTGAGGCGAATACCCGGCCAACGGAAGAGGTGAATAATATGAGAACGAGCGTTTGATTTTCGGATGAGGATAAGGCATTGGCTTTATGCCGCGAGCGTCTCGGTCGGCGTGCTGGCCGCCTGTTGGGTTGCGGCGGATCGGACGGCCACGTCGCTGGTTGGAGATAAGCTTGCACAGAGTGTCGACGCTGGGCAAAT
Organism: Pandoraea sp.; assembly: GCF_041919235.1. Taxonomy (NCBI): domain Bacteria; kingdom Pseudomonadati; phylum Pseudomonadota; class Betaproteobacteria; order Burkholderiales; family Burkholderiaceae; genus Pandoraea; species Pandoraea sp. The sequence goes on along the minus strand of NZ_JAYRUC010000008.1, from coordinate 118,526 downwards.
GCTGGCCGACCGGGTCGCCGACGGCATGGTTCACGCCATCAACACGGATCTGGCGATGGTGCGGGCCATTCCCTCCACGTTGGCCGAAGTGGATCTGCTGCGCGATGTGCTGCGCCCGGCGAGCGGCGGGGCGGCGCCGGCCGACGTCGTTGAGCGCGCCAACGAATTTCTACGCAGTGCACAGGGATACTTCGGCGTCGATCGGGTGTGGGTGATCGACCTGCATGGTATCTGTGTGGCCGCGAGTAATTTCCGAGATGCACCGTCGCCGATCGGGCAGTCCGTGGCCGGCATGCCTTATGTCACCCAAGCACTGTTGGGTGCGCGTTTCGAACGCTATGCCGCAGGCTGGGAGCATGAAGCGCCCGGCCTTTATTTCAGCGTTCCGGTCTATCGCGATGGTACGCTGATCGGTGTCGTGATGACCAAAATCGGTCTCGCGCGCTTGCGCCATTGGGTGGGCAGCGGCGAGTCGTTCATCGTTGACGGCAACGGCGTTGTCATCATGGCCAACGACCCGCGTTTCGAGAATCGTTTCATGCTCGATGGCAAGCTTGGAACGCTGTCCGACGCCGAGCGGCTGGCGTTGTATCAGCGCCACGATTTCGCGCGCATGCCTATCTCGACCTTCAAGCAGGCGCCGGGGCGGGCGAACGCCTGGGTGTCGCAGGAACTGCTTGAGCGAATGTCGGCGTTCGACGAATTCCGGAAGCCTTTCGTCATCGCATCGCGTCCGAGTTCGAGCAACGGCCTGATCGTCTACGCCGTAGAGGGCGTCGACGCCTGGGAGGCGCTCACGCGCCAGCATGCCAAGGATCTCGCGCTATGTTTCCTGCTGTATCTGGGCGGCGTCGTCATTGTGGTGCTCGCCGGCTGGACTTACTGGCGTGAGCGTGTACAGCATCGCGAGGCACGTCAGTCGAACGAGGCGTTGCGAGCCGCCAATCATCAACTGGCCTTCGAGGCGAGTTACGACGAGTTGACGGGCAGCCTGACGCGCCGCTACTTCTTTCATCGCTTCGAGCGGTTGCTGGAGAACACGCAACGCAAGAACGAGCCAATGAGCCTCATCGTGGCCGATCTCGATCATTTCAAATCGATCAACGACACGTACGGGCACGCCATTGGCGATCAGGTCCTGTGCCGCTTTGTGCTGGTGTGTTCGTCGACGTTGCGAGGTGACGACCTGATCGGGCGCATCGGCGGCGAGGAGTTCGCGATTCTGCTGCCCGGCGCGAGCGAGCGCGACGCGCTGCGTGTGGCGGACCGCATTCGCGAGCGCTGCAAGCGCGAATCGCTGGAAGGCAGCGAACCGCCGCTGCGTTTCTCGGCGAGTTTTGGTATCACGGAATGGCAGGAGGAAGATTCGCCGACCAGCATGATCGAGCGCGCCGATATGGCGTTATACCGCGCCAAACGTGCCGGCCGCGACCGTTGCTGGGTATTCTGAGTCCAGTGGGGGCATCGAGTGGACGCGGGCCGCTCGCCTGATGCCATCGCGGTTACCAATGTCACGTTTGGTAACCAAAGAAGCTGCACCTCGCGTGCATTTTGCGCGAACCTGTATGTCTAACGAGTCAACCCGACGCTGCGAAGATCGACGGGACGTTGAGCGCCAGTGGTCAATTGCCGCGGTGCAAGACTCGGACAACTCATGCGGGAGACTTCATCGTGAAACGCTTACTCATGCTGGCGGGCGGCGCTGCCGTCGCCGTGATGATGGCCGGTTGTGTGGCCGTGCCGTATGGGCCATCGGCATACGATAACGCCTACTACGACGGTTATGGCTACGCGCCGGGCTACGCAGTCGCGCCCGCGCCGGTCGTGACGTTCGGGGTTTCGGGCGGTTACTACGGCGGCGGATATGACCGCGGATGGCGCGGCCGGGGCCGTGGATGGGGTTGGCATCACTGATGCCGTGCTCGCCTGATCGACCTGCGCAACATCGGTGTCGGGCGTTTTGCGGCGATGTAAATCAGATCTCGGATAGCACGAAATCTGCCGTCGATACGTCGCATTCGGGGCAGCGCCAATCGGCATGCGCGCCGGGGACGACCGGCGCGGCAGACCTTACCAGTGAATCTGGTTGAGGAAGATGGGCGCCATTTGCGCGAGCGAGTTGAGCAGCGATATGGCGGTGTCGCGGTGCGAGACCTCTTTCCACAACCGGCTTTCCTTGACCACCCGCTCGCGGTCCTCGGGGGTTTTCACTTCGGGAGCGCGTAACTCGTTGATCAGGTCGATCACGGACGCACGGTCCACGGTTTCCGTGACCGAGTGGTGCGCGAGCAGGTCGTCCAGATGGACGCGCTCCGCTTCGGACTGGGAGGCGTCGGCAGGTGATGCGGCAGGTGATGCGGCAGGTGTAAGGGACGGTTTGTCGGATTGAGTCATACGAAGCGTTCTCCGGAAGTCACTGAAAAGCGAAACGGCCGCTGAACGGCGGATCCTGTGAGGGATCCCAGGTCATGCATGGCGAGGTATCGCGTGCTTCCATCATAGGCCGATTCCCTGACGCTGCGAACCCTCTCCTGAGCGCGACGGCCAGGGTTTTCGCGCCAATCGAGGGAGCAATTGCGCAGGGATTGCGTCATGTCAAAGCCGTGGCGCCTGGGCACAGAAGGACGGCAAAACGTCAAGCCTAAAAAATTTGCCCAAGGCTGACGCCGAAACGGGCAATCCTCTTGACAGCGTGTAACGGCGGGCGTCTTGGCCGGGTGGTGCCGGGTTATCCAGTGGGTTATCCACAGAAGCTGTGGGTAACTCATCGATGCGACGAGACGGTTACCGGAACAGCGGGCGCAACATGAGCAGCGCGAAGAACAACGCGACGCCGACCGGCAGCAGGCCGGTGAAGAACGCGGGCCATGGCGATCTCGCGCGGCGACGCGCACCGAACGATGAGATCAGGCCCGCGCAAAGACACATCACACCGACACCCCACGTAGGGTGCGCACTCTTGAGCACCCATGCGGCAGAAGCCAGCAATCCGATCCAGGCAAGCGGCAGCGCGCCCGGCGGCGGCGGTATGCTGGCGGGCGAGGATTTGGCGCTACGTGACTTGTCGCGTGCGTTGGGCGTGTCGGGCGTGTCGGGCGAATTGGCGGGCATTGCAGTTCCGGAAAATCTACGCGCGCGACAGGGTTGGCGCGCGCAACACGCAGCATAGCAAACGTCGCGCACCACTGCTCAGAACACGCGAGCGCGTAAGGTGCGCTAGGTGCGTAATGTGCGGACACCGGAACGTTGCGCGCGCGCGTGCATGCGTCCTTCAAGAGCATCTACGTACCAGATGGAAGTCGAGTCGATGTCACGCGTCGGTGCGAACGCAGGCGGCGTGGCGCAACGGTTGTCGAGATCGACGTATTGCTTGCGAGCGGCGCGGGCCGTGGCGGGCGGCATCGCGGCAATCCGACGGGGGGCCAAGGCGCGGCGTGTGCCGAACGCGTCGCGCGAGGATGTTCCCTGTGAACCGCGAACGGCGACACATGGCTGATGAAACGGGTCGGCGGGCGCGGTCGCGTCAGGTGGCGCCGGTTGCGCGTGGGCGCGGCCCCCGCACCACGCAAACAGCAGCAGGCAGAGCGTGACGAGGCCGAATCGCAGCGAAGCCGCATGGCGGACGGCGGATGGGGGCGGGCGCGTAATGTGACTCGGCGGCATGGCGGGCTCCGTCGGGGCGATTGTTGGGACGTTGCGCCGGGCGAGCATCGCGAGCGCCTGCGTAGCGTTTTCGCGAACCCGAAGCCAGTATCGTGCCGGGATTTATAAGCCTATGATTTTTATGGAATTGTTTGAGGCTTGTGGCACATTCGCATGGTTTGCCTCGCATCGTGTGTTGCAGTTCCGAAACATGCGCCCGAGAATCGACGCATGTGTGGACCCGGACGCGACGCGATTCGCCGCTTCGTCGGGTACTGTATATAATTACAGCATTCCATTTCACGGCGAGACAGAACATCTCATGAAAGCCATCTATTCCATCGCCGAAATCGAGCAGGCGATCAACTACTGGACGGGCCGTCAGGCTGCCGATAGTCACTGGTCGTTGTGCCCGTCGGCCCGTGTTCTGGCCAACGTTTATGGCGAGATGATTTACCGTCGTGAGACGAGCATCGCGGCCGAAGCGCTCGACGCCGAGCAGAGTCAGGCCGTGGAAACGGCGCTGCATCAGATGGAACTGGGGCTCGCGCCGTGATTCAGGAGGCAACCGGGGTCACCGAGTGTCGCCGTGCCGACCACTGGTCGAGCCAGCGTTCGAGGTCGGCGGCCGACAGGGCGGGCGAGAACAGGTACCCCTGCGCGACACGATAGCCTTGCGCAACGAGCAAATCTCGCTGGGCTTCGTCTTCCACCCCTTCCGCCACCACGGTGAGATGCAGATTGCGGCCGATGCTGATGATGGCGTTGGTCAGTGCCTGCACCGTTTCGTCGCGCGTGACGTCATGCACGAAACTGCGGTCGAGCTTCAGTTCCGAGACCGGCAGGCGGCGCAAATAGCCCAGACTCGAGTAGCCGGTGCCGAAATCGTCCATCGACAGGCGCACCCCCATGCCCTGGACCTCGTCGATGATGCGTAGCGTGCTCGGATTGTGATCCATCAACACGCTTTCCGTGATCTCGATGGCCAGGCAGGACGGCGGCAGTTCGTGATCGGACAATGCCTCGGCAATCATGCGCGGCAGATTGTGATCGTGGAAGTTGGTCGGCGAGAGGTTGACCGACACATTGCTGATACCTACACCGCGCCGCCGCCAATCCGCGAGTTGACCGCACGCTTCGCGCAACGTCCAGATTCCTAGTTCGCCGATCAGACCGCATTCCTCGGCCAGCGCAATGAAGCGCGACGGCGGTATGTCGCCATACTGTGGATGTGTCCACCGCGCCAGCGCCTCGGCACCGTATACCGACTCGTCGGGCAGATTGATCTGTGGCTGATAGAAGAGCTGGAGCTTGCCGCACAGCAGGGCGTCGCGCATGGCGGTCTCCAGCTCGAGCCGCTCCTGCGCGCGGATGTTCAGGTCTTCGCTATAGAAGCGCACACTGCCTGGGCTGGTCATCTTCGCCTGATACATCGCCATGTCGGCACGTTGCAGCAAGATGTCGAATTCCGTGCCGTGCGCCGGATACAGGCTGATGCCGAAGCTGCCCGACGGCACCAGCGTCACGCCATCGACCTGGCATGGCGCGCGCAACGCGCCGCGCATGCGCTCCAGGGCAATATCGAGCCGTTCGGGGTCGCATTCGGTGAGCATGGCCACGAACTCGTCCCCCGACAGACGCGCAACGATATCTGCGCCGCGCAGCGAGCGCCGCAGACGCTGGGCGATCGTGCGCAGCAGCGCGTCGCCGGCCTGATGGCCGAGCGAGTCGTTGACCTGTTTGAAGCGATCCAGATCGATGAAGATGACAGCCATGCGCGTGTTCAGCTCTGCGGCGCTGGCGATGGCCTGCGCCGCGAGCACGCTCAGCATGCTTCGATTGGGCAGGCCGGTGAGGTTATCGGAGAAAGCCAGTTGACGGATGCGCGTGCGCGACTCGTCGCGCTCGAAGGCCAGCTTGCACAAGTGCACGCACACGTCGACGAGTCGCTTATGCAGGGCGTCCGGACCGCGTGCCGTGCGGTAATAGAAGCCGAGCACACCGAGTACGCGTCCATCGTTTGCGATGATCGGCATGCCCCACGATCCGGCCAGTCCGAACTCGGCTGCCATGTCGCGGAAATCGGCCCAGCGCGGGTCGTGCGCAATGTCGGTCACGATGACCGGCCGGGCCAGGAAGGCCGCCGTGCCGCACGTGCCCACGTTCGGGCCGATGGCCAAGCCGTCGATGGCCTTGTGGTATTGCGCCGGCAGGCTCGGCCCTGCCTGCGGGCGCAGCCGGCCTTCGGCGTCGATGCGCACGACCGAGGCCACGACCTCGGGGGCGATCTGCTCGAGCTCGCGGCAGATGAGCGTGAGCACTTCCACGAGGGGCGCATCGCGCACCATTGCGGCGAGCGCCTTGTGCTGGAGCACTTCCTGAATCTTCGATTGCGTGATGTCCGTGAACAGCACCACGGCATTGATGAGTTTGCCGTTCGCGTCGAGGATCGGGTTCGTCACGACAGACACCCAAAGCGGCTGATGCTGCGCTGTGCGAACGAGCACTTCGCAATGGCAGCTCCGGCCGTCGCGCGCGGAAACGAGGCAACCCTTGAGGGCCTCGTTGACGTCGACCGCCGATGCGCTCTCGGCGAAGTGGCCGACCGACGCCTCGCCCGATACGGTGTGTGCAGACGGATCGACGACCTCGTTCGCGGTGTAGCCGAGCATGCGCGTGAAGCCTGCATTGACGTAGCACACGCTTCCGTGTGCGTCCGTGATGAGCACGGCGTTGTCGGTCTCGTCGACGCCGAGCGAGAGCAGGTGCATGCGCGCGTCATCGGCCGCCTGACGCTCCACATGGGCAGTCACGTCGACCGCGAGCTTGATGATGAAGGCGAGCGCGCCGTTGTCGTCGAAAACCGGGTTGTAGGTGGCTTCAAGCCAGACCGGGTGACCGTCGCGCCGACGGCGGCGGACTTGTCGGGTGTTCGGACTTCGGGTGTTCGCGACATCCGCGAGGGCGTCGCCGCAGGTGGGATCGCCGGGCTCGCACAACACGCCGTGCGACTCGCCGAGCAGGTCGGCGCGCGCGTAACCGAACATGCCGAGCAACTTGTCGTTGACATCGACGATGATGCCGTCCGGCGTGAGCGTGAGCATGCCCAGCGAGCGGTCGAGCGCCGCCAGCAACGCGTCGCGCCCCAGCGCCGGCGTGGCACCGGCGGCAGTCGGTGAACCGGGCACGACCATTGCGAGGGCCTCCTCGGACGTCCTGCGGACATTGTCGGGTGTGACTTGGGCTAACACACTAGAAAGCGCTTTCAAGTATAGCGACCTGCGGCCGCGCGAGGCGTCACGCTGCCTTGACGCGAATGCGCACCCCATCGACCGACACCGTCTGCCCGACGCGGATTTTGCATGTCTTGCGTGTTTCGAGCCGGCCATCGACGCTGACCGCGCCGCTTGCCACCATGGCTTTGCCTGCGCCGCCCGAATCCACGAGGCCGGTGAGCTTGAGCAAGTCGTTCAGGGCGACGAATTCGCCCGTCAGTTCAAAGATTACGTTTTGCATGATGGGGCGGATACTACGTAAAAACCCGTTGCGCGTCGACTGTCAGCGCGTGTTGCTCTGCGCGCCCGCCGACGTCTTATTGTGAAATCACGTGCTCGATCCGGCGATCCGGAATCAGCCATACGGCGGCGACCAGGGCGTACAGCGCGAGCGAGGCCGCCGGCATCACGAACGCCAGCCCGATGGCCAGCGCATAGGCCACCACCGACAGCTTGCCTTTGATGTCGCGCCCCACGGCTGCGGCAAGCTTCCCGTTACCGCCTTCGCCATGCACGGCGAGCAGCGCACGCGTGAGGATGTAATACGCCACGGCCGCCATGAACAGTACCGCGCCGTAGAGCGCCGTCGGCCAGGCGGTGAAATGGTTCTCGCCCAGCCAGAGCGTGACGAACGGGACCAGCGACAACCAGAACAGAAGATGCAGGTTGGCCCAGAGCACGCCGCCCGAGACGCGCTGAACGACATGGAAAAGATGGTGATGATTGTTCCAGTACAAGCCGACGTAGACGTAGCTCAGGACGTAGGTAAGGAACGTCGGTGCGACCGGCAGGAGATCCGCCAGTTCGCTGCCGTGCGGCGCTTTCATCTCCAGCACCATGATCGTGATGATGATGGCGATCACACCATCACTGAAGGCTTCCAGTCGACTTTTGCCCATTATGTTCTTTGCTTTCGTCAGTCGCGGGTGAAGGGTTACATGACGGCCACGCGGTTGCGGCCGGCCTGCTTGGCCGAATACAACGCCCGGTCGGCGCGTTGAAGCAAGGTGCCGAAATCGGTGTCCTCCGGGGCGAGGCTGCCGATGCCGATGCTCGCGGTAAAACGCACCGGCCCGTTGGGGCCGGGCACGCTGGCGCCACCGATCGCGACGAGCAGGCGCTCGGCGGCCTGTATGGCGCGTTGTGCGTCGGCTTCGGGCAGCAGCACGGCGAACTCCTCGCCGCCCAGCCGGCCGATCACCGTGCCTTTGCGCAGCGTCGCCCGCAAGACCAGCGTCAACGCCACGATGACCCGATCGCCAATTGCATGGCCCCACGTGTCGTTGACCCGCTTGAAGTGGTCGATGTCGAGCATCAGCACGGAAAGGCGACGCTGTTGAGCGCGGATGCTCGAAAACAGCCGTTCGGCTTGCATGAGGAACGCGCGGCGATTGAGTGCGCCGGTCAGACCGTCGCGCATGGCCATGTCGCCGAGCACCTGATTGACGCGCCGCAGCTCGAGGGCGTCCACGACCAGCGCCGACAGATCTGCGAGCAGGGCGCGTTTCTCGTCGTCGAGCGTATGGGGGCGGCGATCGAGCACACACAGCGTGCCCAACCGATGACCTTCCGGCGTGCGCAGCGGGGCACCCGCGTAGAAGCGAATATTCGGTGCGCCGGTGACCAGCGGGTTATCGGCGAAGCGCCGGTCGGCACGGGCGTCGGGCACGACGAGTACGTCGTCGCCGAGAATCGCGTGTGCGCAGAAGGCGATCGAGCGCGGGGTCTGCGAGACCTCGAGGCCCTGACGCGCCTTGAACCACTGGCGGGATTCGTCAATGAGCGAGACGAGCGAGATCGGCGCGCCGAGCAAGTGGGACGCCAGCCGCACGATGCGATCGAACGCGGGCTCGGGGGGCGTATCGAGAATGGCGTAACGCCGCAGCGCCGCGAGACGTTCGGCCTCGTCGGGGCGCGCGCTGGACGTCGGGGCCTGACTCGATGAGGGCATGGGCACGTGCGGTGAGGAGGATTCGACGCCGGATGCGGTCATGTCGCAACGGGTGGGCGAGGCCCAGCGGGTGGACGATTGCAGTGCCGGTAGCGCGGGAACTGGCCGCGAGTCCGGCAACTGCCCGAAAGGGTTTGCTGAGTTTGCAAACTGTTCGGCGGGCGCTGGCGACCGGGGAGGCGCCAAAGGCGACTCGTGATCGATAACGTTCGCAACGGCGTCAATTCTGCCGTGCCTGCCGTCACTTGGCAAATGCGGTAGCGTCGATCGGTTTGTGCGGTCCGTGCCTTTCAAGCGCCAAAGGGCGCGAGCGGCCTGCGCGATCTCGTGGGCGCTGTCGTGCACGGTGTCGGGGTGACGCGAATCGGGCGGCGCGTGGTTCATGATTTGACGTCGAACGCTTCGCCCGTTTCGAAGAAGTTGCCACCGGCAATGTAGTGAAGACTGCGCGACGCGCCGGGCTCGAACTGCCAGTGCCCATCGCGAAACGCGCGCGGATCGGCCCAGGCCGCCACGACCTCACCGAGAAACAGATCGTAGCGATCCTGGGTGTGAGGCTCCGGAATCACGCGGCACTCGAGCCATGCGAGGCATCCACCGATAAGCGGTGCAGCGATATGCGAGCCCTCGAAGGCCTGCAGCCCGACGCCCTCGGCAAACTTGTCGGCATCGCGTCCCGAGACCGAGCCTGCAGCCAGCGTTTCACGGGCGATGGTGCGCGCGGGCACGCTCAGCGAAAACTCGCCCGAGGCCTGCACCAATTCGCGCGTGAGCGTGTTGCGGTCGATGACGACGGCAACCTTCGGCGGCGAGAAGTCCAGCGGCATCGACCAGGCGGCGGCCATGACGTTGCGGCGTCCGTCGTGGGCGCTTCCCACGAGAACGGTCGGGCCGTGGTTGAGCAGGCGGTACGCTTTGGGGAGTTCGACGGGCAGGCGTTCGGTCATGGCGGGCACTTGGCAGGCGTGGCGTTATATCGGGCGGCCCATGATAGCGCGGCAGGCGAGATGCCGGCGACACCCATGTCGAAGGTCGACATCCGAAAAAGCGGCCCGCAGGGTGAGCCGCGGGCCGTGCAAACGGCACGGCGCGGGGACGCGCGTGCCGGATCAGATGTGCATGCAGTGTGCCATGCGTTCGTCCCAGTCCGGTCCCCATACGATGCCTGCCCGCGCCCTCTATACTGGTGCAGAACCCTCCAACGACTGCCGTTACGGGAGACCTTCGGATGCACGAATCGCGATCGTCAATCACGAGCGACACCGATCGGGCGACGAACGATGCGCCCGGCGTCGCAGCGAGCGCGGAAGCAGTTGGCCGCAACGTGTATGTCGGCACCGCGTCGTGGACGGACAAGTCGCTCATTGCCTGTAAGCGTTTCTATCCGGCGGGGCATACGTCGGCCGAGGCGCGCCTTCGATACTACGCGAGCCGGTTTCCGATGGTGGAGGTCGACAGCAGTTACTACGCCATGCCGTCGGCCGCCAACGCGCAGCTTTGGGTCGAGCGCACACCGGGCCCATTCGTCTTCAACGTCAAGGCATTCCGTTTGCTCACCGGGCACCCGACGCCTCGCATTGCGCTGCCCAGGGATCTGCAGCCCGAGCTTGCGCCGGGACCGCGCGCGAACGTCTACTACAAGGACATTCCCGAGGCGCTCAGAGACGAGATCTGGCGGCGCTATCTCGACGCGCTCGCACCGCTGCGTCGGGCGGGCAAGCTCGGACTGGTGCATTTTCAGTTCCCCCCGTGGTTGACGGGAGATCGTGCAAGCCGCGCGCACGTCGAGGCCTGTGCGCAGCGGATGCGGGGCTACGGCGTGGCCGCGGAGTTTCGCCATCGCGGATGGTTCGATGGGGCGCACGGCGACGCAACGCTGGCGTGGCTGCGTGGGTTGGGCTGGGTCAACACCGTCGTCGACGAGCCGCAGGGTTTCGCGAACAGCATTCCTCAGGTCTGGGCGACGACCACGCCGCTTGCGGCCGTCGTGCGACTGCATGGGCGCAATCACGCGACGTGGAATGTGCGTGAGATGACGGCTGCGTCGGACCGCTTCAATTACGACTATCGCGACGCGGAACTGGCGGCGCTCGTCGATCCGATTCGCGTCATCGCCAGGGAAGTCGCCCGGGTGTATGTGGTGTTCAACAACAACTACGAGGATCAGGGACAGCGCAATGCGCTCACGTTGATGCGGATGCTCGGCGATGCCGGGGTCTCGATGGCGCATCTCGACCGGTAAGCGATCTGTGCGGGCCGGGTGCGATGAAGTAACATTTTCGGTGACCCGACGACGATGGCCGAAAAACGGTTCAGGACATATCGATGTCCTTGCCGCCCGACGGGCTCTTGACTGGAGACACCCCGATGACGACTGACCGACGCATCACGTTCTATCACGCCCCCAATACGCGCTCCTCGGGCGTGCTGGTGCTGCTCGACGAGTTGCAGGCCGAGCACGAGCTTCGCCTGCTGCGTTTCGCCACGGGCGAGCAACGCGGCTCCGAGTATCTGGACGTCAATCCGATGGGCAAGGTGCCGGCCCTGCGCCATGGCGATGCGATCGTGACCGAGCAGGCGGCCGTCTATATGTATCTCGCCGAGCTGTACCCGGAGAAAGGGCTCGCGCCGATGCCGGGCGATGTGCGTCGGGGTCCCTATCTGCGCTGGATGGTCTACTACGGCTCGTGCGTCGAGCCGGCCGTGGTCGACAAGTCCCTGGGGCGCGAAAGTGCCGAGCGCTCACGCTCGCCGTATGGCGACTACGATTCGGTGATGTGGACACTGGAGCGGCATCTTTCGCGGGACGCCGGGCCGTGGTGGCTGGGCGAGTCGTTCACGGCGGCCGACGCCCTGTGGGGCAATGCCATGCACTTTCTCACCCAGTTCAAGCTCGTACCGGAGACGCCGGCCGTGAAGGCCTATGTGGAGCGCTTTCGCGCGCGCGACTCGTTCGTGCGCGCGCAGCACCGCGATGCCGAACTGGCGAAGCAACTCGCCGCGTAATGTGACGCTTAAGTAACGCTTAAATAACGCTTAACTCGTAACTCGCGACCTGCCGTCGCTCGATCGCCCCGTCAGCCCGGCAGCACCTCGATGCGTGGCTCGCAGTCGATGGGGAAGTTGACCGAGTTGGCGATGTAGCATTTCGCGTGCGCCTGGTGATGCAGCGCTGCCGCCAGCGCGGCGTCGCTGCCCGCGCGGATCGTCACGTGCGGGCGCAGCACGATGCGCGTGAAGCGGCCTTGCTGCGCGGTATCGACCATGGTGCCGAGGGCGTTGTCGGCATACTGGTCGACGACCACGCCCGCTTCGGCGCACAGGTGCAGATACCAGAGCTTGTGGCAGGCGCTTGCCGACGCCACCAGCAGGTCTTCGGGATTCCAGCGCGCCGCGTCGCCGCGAAAGGCGGGGTCGGCCGAGCCGGGGATGGTCGGCTTGCCGTCGACACGGATGACGTGATTGCGCCCGTACTCGCGATAGCCCGACGTACCGCTGCCCTGATTGCCGGTCCACTCGACGCTGACCGTGTACTGATGTTCGCCTGATGCCATGCCATCTCTCCACAAAGGGCCGGTAGCCAATGAGGTTGGGGAACTGGGGATTGCGCGCGCTGCCGGACCCGCTCGCGATTTTCGCAGAGCTGCGCCTTCGGGGCTGGCCATTTTCGGCCATCGCTAGCGATGCCGACCGTGAGGGAACGACTCCGACTACTCCGACGATTCCAGCGACTCCAGCGACTCCAGCGACTCCAGCGACTCCAGCGACTCCAGCGATTCCGGTCCGGCGCCACCGGTCGATAGCCGTCAGGCCAGCGGCTCGGTCGTGAGCGCGCGGGTGAGGCCGTGCATCGGACGGCGCATGGCGACGTCGAACGGATTGGTCTGCGGGCCGATCAACTCGGCCTGACGCCGCAGCAATTCCACCACCATCGGCAGGCGGTCCTGAGACAGGCGCGCCGCCAGCGTGCCCACGCTCAGCGCGGCCACCGCGTGCCCAGTGCGATCGAATACCGGTACGGCGACCCCGGCCATGCCGTCGAGCACGCCGCTGTTGCTGCCCGCATAGCCCAGTTGGCGCACGCGCTCGATCTCGGTGCGCAGGTACACCTCGTCGAGCACGCCGTAACCGCGCAGACGCGGCACGTTGAAGCGAATGATCTCCTCGCGCTCAGCCTCCGGCAGGAAGGCGAGAATCGCCAGACTTCCCTGACCGACCCCCAGCGCGACGCGTCCGCCGATGTCGCCGGTAAACGAGCGAATCGGAAAGGGGCCTTCGCACATGTCGAGACAGACGGCGTCGAAGCTGCTGCGGACCAGCAGGAAAATGGTGTCGCCGAGGCTTGCGCAAAGGCGCAGCAGCGACGGACGGCACAGCGTGCGCATGCCGCTCGGATTGCCGGCCTGCGCAGCCATCGCGAAGAAGTCGATGCTCAGCCGGTAGAGCTTGGACGTCTCGTCCTGCTCCACAACCTGTTCGGCGATGAGCGCATGCAGGATTCGGTGCACCGTCGCCTGACTCAGGCCGACGGCTTTGGCGATGTGCGTGACACGCTCGCCTTCGGGCTTCGCGTCGCCCAGCGCGCGGATGACGGCAAAGGTGCGTTGCAGAATGCCCGTGCCAGCGGTTTCCAGCGTCGACGACTTCAACGTGCGCGGTGAATCGGAGATGATCATTGGAGGCTCTAATATTCCGTCAAATGAAATACTACAGTAAGCCGACATCGATTGGAAACTGGCGAAGTTCATCGGACCAGGCAAAAACAACCAATGCTTATTGCATGTTAGGGATTGTCCCGACACGTCGACACGAAACGAAATCGAATGCCCATTCGCCAAACATTCCGTCAATTGAAATAATTGGAATATTTATCTCGTTTCGTGGAATCGTTGTCTTGCGACAAGCAATTTGGCTCGCTACTGTTCGATGCAATTGCATTTCTTGCGGCGCGCATGTGCCCGAAGGTCGTGATCATGTCTTTTCTGACTTTGACGGATGTTTCCAAGACGTTTGGCGAGTTGAGCGCTGTCTCGAACGTCAATCTCTCGGTGGAGAAGGGCGAGTTTGTCTCACTGCTCGGCCCCTCGGGCTGCGGCAAGACCACCACGTTGCAGATGATCGCGGGGTTTGTCGACACCACGACCGGGCGTATCACGCTCGACGGGCGCGACATCACTCGCATGCGTCCGAACAAGCGCGGCCTGGGCATTGTTTTCCAGAGCTACGCGCTGTTCCCGCATATGACGGTGGCGGACAACGTCGGTTTCGGTCTGGAGATGCGTGGCATCGATAAAGCCGAGCGTCAGGCACGTATTCGCGAGGCGCTCGCCCTCGTGCGCCTCGACGCGCTCGGTCATCGCTTTCCGCGCGAACTCTCGGGCGGTCAGCGTCAGCGCGTGGCGATTGCCCGTGCGGTGGTGATCGCGCCGCCGGTGCTCCTGCTCGACGAGCCGATGTCCAACCTCGACGCCAAGCTGCGCGAAGACATGCAGTTCGAGCTACGCGCCATTCAACGCAAGATCGGCACGACCACGATCATGGTCACGCACGATCAGTCCGAAGCGCTGTCGATCAGCGATCGTGTGGTGGTGATGGAGGCCGGTCGCATCACGCAGGTCGATACACCGTACCGTGCCTACGAGCGTCCGCAGACGCCGTTCGTCTCGAAGTTCATCGGCAAGGCCAACATGCTGGCCGGCCGTGTGGCGGCGCGCGACGGCGAGCATCTGCACGTCGAGCTGGGCGCCCAGCTAACCCAGCGGGCGTTGCTGTCCGATCTCTCGCCGAGCGAGCGCAACATGGCCGTGGGCGACGCGATCACGATTTGCCTGCGTCCCGAAAAGGTCCGTCTTTGCGCGCCGTCGGCCGGTCGCGTATCGGCCACGGTAACGAGCCGCTTCTTCCTCGGCAGCCAGTGGCTGTACCGCGTGGAGAGTCCGCTCGGAGAGGTGCTCGTGTGCTGTCAGAACGAAGGCGGCGAGCCGCTTGCCGAAGGTGCGCCGGTCGGCCTCGATTGGCAGGCCGAGGCGGTGCGCTTCATTACCCCGAACGCAGGAGAGCACGCGCATGGCTGAGACGCTGCAAGTCGCGCCCACAGAGACTGCGCGCGTCACGCGAGCCCCCTGGCATGCGTATCTGCCAATGTGGGTAATGAGCGCTCCGGCCTTGCTGCTGTTCGTGGCGCTCGTGCTGATCCCGCTGCTCATGACGCTCGCGCTCACGTTCTATCGGTTCGATCCCGCGAGCGGACCGATTGCGGCGTTCCAGCTCCAAAACTACGCCGACGTGCTGTTCGATCCGTACTTCCACACGATCTTCCTGCGCACGTTCGGCATCTCGCTCACTGTCACGGCGGTGTGCGCCGTCGTTGGCACGTTCGAAGCCTATGTGCTCTCGCGCATGGGCGATCCATGGCGTTCGCTCTTTCTGTTGGTGATTCTCTCGCCGTTGCTCGTGTCCATCGTGGTGCGTGCGTTCGGCTGGAGCATGCTGCTCAGCGCGGGCGGCCTGATCAATCAGACGTTCGGCCTGCTCGGCATGGGACCGTACAAGCTCGAATACACCAACTTCGCGATTGTCATTGCACTCGTGCACGTGATGCTGCCGTTCATGGTCATTCCCGTGTGGACGTCACTGCAACGGCTCGATCCGCAAACGGAGAACGCTGCCCTGTCGCTCATGGCGTCGCCCGCGACAACGCTGCGTCGCATCGTGTTGCCGCAACTGGTGCCGGGCATTCTGTCGGGCAGCCTGATGGTGTTTGGGCTTTCCGCGAGCGCGTTCGCGATTCCGAGTCTGCTGGGCGGACGCCGCCTCAAGGTGGCCGCCACCGCCGTGTACGACCAGTTCCTGAGTTCGCTGAACTGGCCGCTGGGCGCGACCATCGCCATGCTGCTGCTCGCGGCGAACCTCATCGTGATGCTGACGTACTATCGCCTGCTCGAGCGCCGCTATTCGCGCAGCATGGGTTAAGGCCAGGGCACGTCTTCCGCAGAACAGAACCCACTCGCCATCATGCGTAAAAACAGTCCTCTGGCCCTTGCGTTCCATACGCTCGTTATCCTCTTCGTGCTCGCGCCGATGATCATCGTCGTGCTGGTCGCATTCACGCCGGAACAAACGCTTTCGCTGCCCACACGCGGGGTATCGCTGCGTTGGTTCCGCGCGATTCTCGACTACCCCGATTTCATCGACTCGTTCTTCACGAGTCTGAAGCTGGCGTTCCTGTCGGCAACGTTCTCGCTCGTGATCGCGTTGCCCGCAGCGCTCGCCATCGGCCGCTCGCGCTTTCCGGGGCGTAACTTCCTCAACGGCTTGCTGCTCTCGCCGCTGGTGATTCCGGGCCTTGTGCTTGGCATTGCGCTGCTGCGCTTTTTTGCCATGATCGGCGTGACCGGTTCGTTCGCGGCGCTCATCTTCGCGCACATGATTGTTGTGACGCCGTTCATCATGCGCCTCGTGCTGGCGTCGATCAGCGGGCTCGACCGCAGTGTCGAACACGCGGCGGAGTCGCTCGGCGCGGGCGCATGGACGACCTTCCGGCGCGTGACGATGCCGATGATTCTGCCCGGCATCACCGGTGGCTGGCTGCTCGCATTCATCAACAGTTTCGACGAACTGACGATGTCGGTCTTCATCACCTCGCCGCAGACCGTCACGCTGCCCGTGCGCATGTACATGTACGCGACCGAATCGATTGATCCGATGATGGCATCGGTCTCGGCGCTGGTCATTGCCGTGACGCTGGGGGCCATGCTGCTGCTCGACCGCATCTACGGCCTGAACCGCATTCTGATCGGCCAGCATTGAACGTGCGCTCAAAGACGATTCTCATGTCCCGTTCTTCCTCTGCTTCGCAAGACCCGCGCGCACCCGTTCATCCGCAACTGGTGCGACTGGCCGAGACGGCACGCTCGCCCGTCACGTTCTATCTCGACGGCGAGCCGGTGCAGGCGCTCGCGGGCGACACGCTGCTCACCGCGATCCTCACGCATCAACGCCACGTGCGTGTGAGCGAATTCAGCGGTGCGCCGCGCGCGGGCTTTTGTTTGATCGGCGCGTGTCAGGACTGCTGGGTACGTTGCGAGACCGAGCCTGCGCCCGAGGGTGACGCACAACTCACGCGTTTGCGTGCCTGCTCGACCCTGGTGCGTGCCGGCATGCGCGTTCTGACGCACGCGGCCGACGTTGACGAATGTCACGGAGGCTCGCATGTCTGAGCGCGCCGAGATCGTGATCGTGGGGGCCGGTCCTGCCGGCGTTCGCGCCGCGCAGACGCTCGTGGCAGCCGGCCTGCGCCCGATCGTGGTGGATGAGAACGTTCGGTGGGGCGGGCAGATTTATCGTCAGCCGCCGGCCGGCGACGGGTTCACGCGGACCAAGCAAGCGCTGTACGGCTTCGAGGCGGCCAAGGCCGACGCCATTCACCGCACGATGGCCGCGTTGCTGCCGCAGATCGACTATCGGCCCGAGACCCTCGTGTGGGCGTGCGATCCGAAGCGGCTCCACACGCTGCACGGCGGCTGCGAAATGCCGGTGCCGTTCACGCATTTGATTATTGCGAGCGGCGCGACCGATCGCGTTTTCCCCCTGCCGGGCTGGACATTGCCGGGCGTCTACACCTTGGGCGGTGCGCAAGTGGCCCTCAAGGCGCAGGGGTGCGCGATTGGCGAGCAAGTGGTGTTCGCGGGCACGGGGCCGCTGCTGTACCTCGTGGCGTACCAGTACGCCAAAGCCGGCGCGAACGTGGCGGCCGTGCTCGATACGAGTGCGTTCGCACGTCAGGCCAAGGCCATGCCGCGTATGTTGAATCAACCGGCCACGCTCGCCAAGGGACTCTATTACGTGGGATGGCTGCGCGCGCATGGCGTGCGCATCGAGCATGGCGTGACGCTCGATGGCATCGAGGGCATCGAGGGCATCGAGGGCATCGAGGGCATCGAGGGCGCGGCGGGGGTGAGCGCCATTCGCTGGCAGCGTGACGGCCGCCGGCAGACGCTCGAGTGCAGTGCCGTGGGACTGGGCTTCGGCCTGCGTCCCGAGACACAACTGGCCGATCTGGCGGGTTGCCGGTTCGTCTTCGACGACCTCAACCAGTGCTGGTTGCCTGAGCGCGATGCCGCTGGCCGCAGCTCGCAGCCCGGCATCTATCTGGCCGGTGACGGCGCCGGTATTGCCGGGGCAGACGCGGCGGAACTCGCCGGCCGCCGCGCGGCACTCGCCTTGCTCGACGATCTCGGTAGTGTGGCGCCAACCCTGCCTGAAGGGCCCGGCGCCGCGCGCATTGAACGCAAGCTGGCGAGCATTCAGCGCTTTCGCGTGGGGATCGAGCAGGCGTTTGCCTTGCCCGACAATCCGGCGGCGCGTTGGCCGGGCGACATGCTCGTGTGTCGATGCGAGGAAATCGACGCGCAGACGTTACGCGATTGCGTGCGTCACGACGGCGTGACCGAAATCAATCGCCTCAAGGCGCTCACGCGCGTCGGTATGGGCCGCTGTCAGGGGCGCATGTGTGGCGAAGCCGCATGCCATCTTCTGGCGCAGGCGAGCGGGCAGACGCTCGCCGAGGTGGGGCGTCTGCGCGCGCAGGCGCCGATCAAACCGATTCCGATTGCCCCGATGTTGTTCGACCAGGACGTTGCGGCCATTCCCGAGGAGGCGCGCGATGAGTGATGCATTGCATTACGACGTCGTCGTCGCCGGTGGCGGGCTCGTCGGTGCGTCGGCTGCGCGCGCGCTGGCCGAGCGGGGCTTGCGCGTCGCGTTGTTCGAGCGGCGCTATTGCGGCGCGCAGGCCAGCGGCGTGAACTACGGTGGCGTGCGTTGCCAGGGTCGCCCGGAAGAACAACTGCCGCTCGCCATGCGCGCGCGCAGCCTTTGGGACCGCCTGCCGGCGTTGATCGGCATCGACGGCGAATTCGTGCGCTCGGGACATCTGCGCCTCGCGCGTCGCGAGAGCGATCTCGAACCGCTCGACACCTGGTCGGCGATGGCAAGCGGTTACGGTCTCGCGACTGTCGTGCTGCGTGGCGCCGAATTCCGCCAGCGTTTTCCGTGGTTGGGCGAGGGCGCCGTTGGCGGCTCGCTGTGCTTGAGCGATGGGCATGCCAATCCGCGTCTCGTGTCGCCTGCGTTTGCTCGGGCCGCCCGCGCGCTCGGTGCGCACGTGCACGAGTGCACACCTGTCGCGTCGGTGGCCCACGACGGCGTGCGCTTCCAACTCACCGCGCAGCCCGCCGAAGGCGAGGCGTTGCACGTGAGCGCGGACTGGCTGCTCAATACGTCGGGCGCTTGGGCGAATCACATCGCGGACACGTTCGGCGAGCGAGTGCCGATGCATGCCATCTACCCGAACATGTGGGTCACCGAACCGCTGCCCAAATTCATTGGCCACAACCTGGGCGTGTATGGGGGCGGTGTTTATGCGCGGCAGGTGGCGCGCGGCAACTGCGTGATCGGCGGCGGGCGCGGAACCGGCGACGGCGAGTATGCGCAGGCATCGGCCGACACCACGCGCGCGGTGATGCGCGAAGCCTGCGCGTTGCTGCCGGCGCTGCGCCACGCCTTGCTCATTCGTACCTGGAGCGGCGTGGAAGGCGAGACCCCCGACGGCAACCCGATCATCGGCATGAGCCGCACGACACCGCGCCTGGTGCACGCCTTCGGCTTCTCGGGGGGCGGCTTCCTGCTCGCCCCCGGCGTTGGCGAAGTGCTGGCGGATCTGGTCACGCACGGCGAGAGCGCGACACCGATCGCGGCGTTTGCCGTCGACCGGTTCGCGCCCGCCATGGCCGAGGCCCGGTAGGCAAACGACTTCCCTGAATTCTGAGTCCGTCCCGAAACAACCTTCCTTACACCCTGGAAACGCAAGGAGAACCACGATGAAGCTATCCCGAAAGGTCGTCATGTGCGCTGCGGCGCTGGCATTGGGCACAAGCGGCGCGGCCTGGTCGCAATCGAAAACGCTCTACATCGGCATGAACGGCGGCCCGATGGAGAAGGCCTACACGAGTCAGGTCTTCCCCGAGTTCGAGAAGGCCAACAATGTGAAGGTTGTGGTGGTGCCCGGTACGTCGTCCGACGTGCTCGCCAAACTGCTCGCCAACCGTAACAGCCCGCAGATGCACGTGGTGTTTCTGGACGACGGCGTGATGGCGCGTGCCATCAGCATGGGGGTGTGCCAGAAGCTCGACGATTCGCCCGCGCTCAAGGAGCTGTATCCGTTCGCGCGCGTGAAGGATGACATGAGCGCCGGGGTCCAACTGGGCATGACCGGTATCGGCTACAACACGAAGATCTTCAAGGAAAAGGGCTGGGCGCCGCCGACGTCGTGGAGCGATTTCGCCGATCCGAAGTACAAGGGCAAGGTTGTCTTCCAGTCGGCCTCGAGCAGCACGTTCGGATTGCATGCTTTTTTGGCGCTGAACCGGATCTGGGGCGGCAGCGAGACCAATGTCGAGCCGGGCTTCACCAAGTGGGCGACTACCGTGGGTCCGAACGTTGTCGAGTACATTCCGAACTCGGCGAAGCTCTCCGAAATGATTCAGACGGGTGAGGCGGCGATCTTCCCGCTGACCCCGACGGCCGTGAGCGAGCTGCAGGACAAGGGCATTCCGGTGGCGTATGTGGCACCCAAGGAAGGTGCCGTGCAACTGCTGGTCGACTTGTGCGTTGTGAAGAACAGCCCGGATAACGCCATGGCGCAGAAGCTCGCGCAGTACCTGCTGTCGGCCCGAGGGCAGACGCTGGCCGCCGCTGCAGGCGCGTACATTCCGACCAACCCGCAAGCCACCGTGCCGCCCGCGATGCAAAAGCGTCTGGGCAAGATCGACGATCTGGTGAAAAACATCAAGACCGTGGA
This sequence comes from Pandoraea sp., assembly GCF_041919235.1. Lineage (NCBI taxonomy): Bacteria > Pseudomonadati > Pseudomonadota > Betaproteobacteria > Burkholderiales > Burkholderiaceae > Pandoraea > Pandoraea sp. Next base: position 97,798 of record NZ_JAYRUC010000008.1, on the reverse strand, counting down.
TTGGGACGCCATCAACCAGCGTCGCGCGCAGTGGGATCAGCGCTGGAACCGTCAGATCGAGCAGTAAGCGACCGGGCAGTCAGCTCGACGCCGTTGCCCTCGCGCGTGTCTCTCATGCGCGGGCACGATGGATAGCGCCGGGTGCCTCGGGGCGCCCGGCGTTGCGCTTGTTGAGGCCGACGGGCTGTGACTTGGCGCGAGATTGACGTCGACGTCAGGTCAGCGCGCATTAGAATATCGATGTGCGACGCTCGAGACCTATGCGACATGCCAATCAAATATCTCCGTGGATTCACCCAGCCGGTGCGCACTGACGCGGCGAACCGGCGTCTGGGCTGCTCGCTCGCCTTTGTGGCGGGGGCGGCCAATGCCGGCGGCTTTCTCGCTGTTGGGCAATACACGTCGCACATGTCGGGCATTGTGGCTTCGCTCTCCGATAACCTGGCGCTCGGGCAACTCGTGTTGGTGTTGGCCGGGTTCAGCGCCTTGCTGGCGTTTCTGCTCGGCGCGGCGACCTCGGCCGTACTGATTCATTGGGGGCGGCGCCATCGCACGCATAGCGAATACGCCGTGCCCTTGATGCTCGAAGCGCTGCTCTTGCTGATGTTCGGCGTGATGGGCGCCAATCTCGAAGACCATCGGTTGTTATATGTCCCGGCGACCGTCGGCTTGCTTTGCTATGTGATGGGGCTGCAGAACGCCATCATCACCAAGATCTCGCGGGCCGAGATTCGGACGACGCACGTCACCGGTCTGGTGACGGACATCGGTATCGAGCTGGGCAAGCTGGGCTATTGGAACCGGCCCGGGGTCGCGGGCGATCTGCTGCGCGTGGAGGGGGATCGTCAAAAGCTGCGGTTGCTCAGCATGTTGCTGGGCATGTTTTTTCTGGGGGGGCTGACGGGGGCGCTCGGATTCAAGCATCTGGGCTTCGTTGCGACGGTTCCGCTCGCGGTGGTACTCATTGTGCTGGCCATTGTGCCGCTGCTCGACGATATCGCACCGAAGCGCTGAGACACGGCGGCGACGCGAGCGCAGCGAAAAGCCCCCCCGAAGGGCATCGCGCAAGCGCGCACCCCGTCGCGTCGAAACATCAGCCACGTCCACCGCGTCAAGGGTCAACCGCGTCGAACACGTCGGACACGTCGAACACGTCGAACACGTCGAACACGTCGAACACGTCGAACATGTCGAACGTGTCGAACAATTCAACAGGGAGAACTATGCGTCAAAGCCAATGCGTTGCAGCCTGCCTTTGCATGACGGGCGCATTGATAGTCGGTCACGCGAATGCGCAGTCGTATCTGGGCGCCGGGGAGCTCAAGAGTCTCCGCCAGTCGAATCAATCGCCAACGCTTGGCCCGGCGGCGTCGGCGCTCGGCGTACCGAAGGCCAGCGTGACGGATGCCCAGAGCGCGAGCGACACCATCAACCGCACGGCAGGTGAGCGTAATGGGCCGGCCAAGGGGCCGAGCGACCCGGGGCTCGCAGCAACGCGCCGCGCGCTCGACACACGAGATCTTGAACATCCGCGTCAGACGCGGACGTTCGACAGCCTCCAGCGGCCGTCGAAGCCGCAATAGCGGGCGGGTCAGCGCAAGCGCACTGAGTCGGTCATTAATCGGCCATTACTTGGCCACTCAGCCACTCAGCCACTCAGCCACTCAGCCACTCGGCTACTCGGCTACTCGGCTACTCGGCTACTCGGCTATTACTCGGCCATGGCGGGAATAGCGCCTTCCTGGAAGAGAATGCGCGGCGCATCCATCGTGCCGTCTTCTTCGTCGACCAGGACCTCATACGCCGCAACGCCGGCAAACCCGGACGCCATGGATTGGGCAATGCGTACCGCGCCGAACTCGGTGCTTGCCTGACGCAACTCGCCGGGCTGCAATACGCCGTTCTGATTCTTCCGATACGGTACGACGATGAATTTGATGGATTTTGCGTCGCTCATGGTGTCACTCACGAAGAAGTTGCATGATCGGGAATGTAGCATGAGTACTGTATAAAAATACAGTTATTTTTGACGGCGACATGAGGCGGTGTCGCGGCCGGCGGGTCCAAACAACATCGCGTAATGCCTACATAACTACTAAATGGTCGTATATTCCCGCGCCACTTGATAGCCTGCCGGTCGACTCGCGACTTGCGACCCAGACTACAAGTATTGAGAGCGTGGAATGAATGCAGGCAACCTGATTTCGGCAAACCGGCTGCAAGACGGCTTGGTCGTCTGGCTGGACAAGCAACACAACTGGGTGGATGACCTGGCCAATGCGCATGTGTTCGACGCGCAGGAACTCGATCAGGCGCAAACGGCTGCGCAGCGCGCCCAGGCGGCCAACCTGATCGTCGATCCGATGCCGCGCCCGGCGCACGCAGGCGAGGCCGGCCCGGTCCCGGTGGATTTTCGTGAGCAACTGCGCGCGCGCGGGCCGTCGGTTCGAGAAGACCTGGGCAAGCAGGCCGCGCAAAGCACGGTTCAGGGCGCGCTGGCGCATGCGCCGGCGCTGAACGTCGCACCGGAGCATGCCGGTATCTATCGCTATGACCCGGCCGAGCGCGCGTTTCTCAAGGATCGCGCGAACGAGTTCGGGCAGCAGGTGGCCCGTCGGCTGTCCGGCGAGCTCAGCGAGGACGCGTTCAAGGTCTATCGTCTGATGAACGGCCTGTACTTGCAATTGCATGGCTATATGCTGCGCGTTGCCATTCCGTACGGGACGCTGAGCGCGATTCAACTGCGTCAGCTCGCCTATGTGGCGACCCGTTACGACAAGGGCTATGGCCACTTCACCACGCGCCAGAACCTTCAGTTCAATTGGCCGACGCTTGCGGCGTCGCCCGAGATCCTTTCGGTGCTCGCCGATGTGGATCTGCACGCCATTCAGACGAGCGGCAACTGCATTCGGAACGTGACGACCGATCAGTTCGCGGGGGCGGCGGAGGATGAAGTCGTCGACCCGCGCGTGTATGCCGAGATTCTGCGTCAATGGTCGACCGACCATCCGGAATTCACGTACCTGCCCCGCAAGTTCAAGATCGCGATCACCGGCGCTCAGACGGACCGAGCCGCTGTGCGCTTTCACGACATTGGCATTCTCGCGCGCACGAACGAGCGTGGCGAGGTGGGCTTCCGGATTTACGCGGGGGGTGGCCTGGGGCGCACGCCGATCGTCGGCACGCTCGTGCGCGAGTGGTTGCCCGAGGCGGATCTGTTGCGCTTCGTCGAGGCCATTCTTCGCGTGTACAACGCGCTGGGGCGGCGCGACAACATTTACAAGGCGCGTATCAAGATCCTCATCAAGGAGATGCAGCCCGCGAAGTTCATCGAGATGATCGAGGCGGAGTTTGCGCGCATTGCGCTCTCGCACCGGCCGCTGGGCGACGAAGTCGTCGAGGCGATTCGCGCGCGTTTCGTCGTGCCCGAGTTCGAGACGTTGCCGGGCGAGTCCGCAGCGTTTGCACAGGCGTGTGAGCGCGAGCTCGAATTTCGCCACTGGGTCGATACCTGCACGCACGCGCACAAGGTGCCCGGTTATATCAGTGCGGTCGTCTCGCTCAAGCCGGCTGGCGGTATTCCGGGCGACGCCAGCGCGCAGGAGATGTTGCTGCTGGCCGATCTGGCGGAGCGTTACTCATTCAATGAACTGCGTGTTACGCACGAACAGAATCTGGTGCTGCCACACGTGAAGCGCGACGAACTGCATGCGTTATGGTTGCGCTTGAAAGAAGCCGGTCTGGCGACGGCCAACATTGGGCTGATATCGGACGCGATCGCTTGCCCGGGCCTGGACTATTGCGCGCTCGCCAATGCGCGCTCGGTGCCGGTGGCGCAACGCATCGCGCTGCGTTTTTCCGAGGCGCAGCAACGCGATATCGGGCCGGTCACGCTTAACGTGTCTGGGTGCATCAACGCGTGCGCCCATCATCACGTCGCGCATATCGGCATTCTCGGTGTGGACAAGGCGGGCAAGGAAAATTATCAGATCACCCTGGGCGGATCGGCCGACGAGAACGCGGCCGTCGGCAAGATTCTCGGCCCGGGCGTCACCTACGAGGCGGTGCCACAAGTGATCGAGAACATTCTCGAGCGATACCGCTCGCTGCGAAACGAGGGCGAGCGCTTCATCGACACGCTTGGACGCGTCGGCGCGGAAGAATTCAAGGGAGCTTTGCATGTTGATTGATCGGAACGGATTGCCTGTGGCCGACGTGTGGACGTATCTCGGTGCGGACGTGCCGGAAGCACCGGCACAGCAAAGCAACAAAGGTGTACTGCCGCTCGATGCGTGGCTCGCTGCGGACGAGCGGGGCGTGGCGCCGGCCGGTATTCACGTGCAGGGGCACGACGAACCGGCGCGCATTGCGCCGTTATTGCCGCGGCTTGAACTCATCGTGATCGAATTTCCGAAGACGCGCGACGGGCGCGGTTTCACGCTGGCGAAGATTCTGCGCGAAACGTGGCATTTCGAAGGGGCGATTCGCGCCTCGGGTCCGTTGTTGCCCGATCAGTTGGCGATGCTGTGGGCGTGCGGCTTTGATAGCCTGCTCTCGCCGTTGGACGTGCCCACGGCACGCTGGCACGAGGCGGCGCTTGCCGCGGCCGGTCGCGCTGGGCGTCCGAGGACGCTGCTCGAGCGCCTGACGGCCTGAGCGCCGAGTGTGACGGGGCGGGGCGCCAGGGGGGGCTGGATGGTCCCGGCGAAACGCGCCGAGATTTCACGCTTGCGTAGCATTCCTACGCGGTGCCTCGAACATTGGGTGACACCCGATGTCGGGGTATTCGGTGCCATCACCCACGCCATACGAAAAAACCCGCACAGCCAATGACTGTGCGGGTTTAATTCTGGTCGGGGCGAGAGGATTTGAACCTCCGACCACCTGCACCCCATGCAGGTACGCTACCAGGCTGCGCTACGCCCCGTGAGAAATGCGTCGTCTAGAAGCATTGCTCGAAAGACCGCGATTATAGCAGAGCTTTTCGCAGAAAAGAAAGAGGACGCGCGCATTCGACGCACATTTTTTGTGGTCGGCCGGCCTTCCATCGCCGCATCGATCGTCGGTCTCGCGACCACTGCTCGCCGCGCGCTTTCCCGCCTCGCCTCGTGATGGTTATCCCGAATGTCGCATTCGGGAGGGGCCACGATAATGGAATTCTGCCCAATCCTGTCCATTGGGGCTCGGAGACAAGCGATGCCGCAGATCCAGGGATTCGAGGCCGCACGCGATCTTTTGCTCGCGCAGCGCGCCCACTACGATGTGGCGTACCGTGATTTCCGTTGGCCCGTGCTCACCCGCTTCAACTGGGCGCTGGATTTCTTCGATCCGCAGGCCCGCGGCAACAATCATCCGGCCCTCTGGGTCGTCGAGGAAGATGGGCGTGAAGTGCGTCTGTCATTCGACGCCATGTCCACCCGCTCCAATCGCGTCGCCAATTTCCTGCGCGAGCAGGGCGTCTCGCGCGGTGAGCGCGTGCTGCTCATGCTGCCCAATCAGGTCGAACTCTGGGACCTCATGCTCGCCTGCATGAAGCTCGGCGCCGTCATGATTCCCGCCACCACGTTGCTCGCCGCAAGCGACCTCGCCGACCGGCTCGAACGCGGTCGTGTGCGCCATGTCGTCACCACCGCACGCGACGCCGACAAATTCGCCGACTTGCCCGGCGACTATAGACGCATCGCCGTCGGCGATCAGCCGCCCGACGGATGGACGCCGCTCGCGCCAGCCTACGATGCCTCGGATCAATTCATCCCCGACGGCGCCACGCTCGCGACCGATCCGCTGCTGCTCTACTTCACCTCGGGCACCACGTCGCGTCCGAAGCTCGTGCTGCACACGCACCAAAGCTACCCCGTCGGCCATCTCGCCACCATGTACTGGCTCGGCCTGCAACCCGGTGACATCCACTGGAACATCAGTTCGCCAGGCTGGGCGAAGCACGCATGGAGTTGCTTCTTCGCGCCGTGGAACGCCGGCGCAACCATTTTCATCTACAACTTCTCGCGCTTCGACGCCCGTGCCGCCCTGGAGACGGCCGCGCGCTGCGGCGTTACAACGCTGTGCGCGCCCCCCACCGTCTGGCGCATGATGATTCAGGAAGATCTCTCGCGCCACGCGGTGAAGTTCCGAGAATTGATCGGCGCGGGGGAGCCGCTCAATCCCGAAGTGATCGATCAGGTCCGGCGCGCCTGGAACATCACGATTCGCGATGGCTACGGCCAGACCGAGACCTGCTGCCAGATCGGCAACTCGCCGGGGCAGACCGTCAAGGCCGGGGCGATGGGGCGTCCGATGCCAGGGTATCGCGTAGTGCTGCTCGATCACGGCGGCGCCGAAGCCGACGAGGGGGAAATCGCCCTCGTGTTGGCATCGCGTCCGACCGGCCTGATGCAAGGGTACGAGGACGACCGGGAGAAGACCGTCGAGGTCATGCGCAATGGGTACTACCATACGGGCGACGTGGCCATGCGCGACGAGCGCGGCTACTTCACGTACATCGGACGCGCCGACGATGTCTTCAAGGCGTCCGACTATCGCATCAGCCCGTTCGAGCTCGAAAGCGAACTCATCAAACATCCCGCCGTGGCCGAAGCGGGTGTCGTGCCGAGTCCCGATCCGGTACGGCTGGCCGTGCCAAAGGCATTCATCACCCTGCGCGCGGGTTTTCACGCCGACCACGAACTCGCACTCGACATTCTGCGCTTCTGCCGCGATCACCTCGCGCCCTACAAGCGCATCCGGCGCATCGAATTCTGCGATCTGCCGAAGACGATCTCCGGCAAGATTCGTCGCGTTGAATTGCGTCGCACAGAAGCGGGGCGCAACCTGGAAAGCCGCCGCGAGAGCGAGTTCTGGGACGTCGATTTCGCCGAACTCAAGTGACGTCGCCGGAGCGAGCCGATCGCGTCGCGCCCGCGCTCAGCGCATGTGCTGAATCACCAGCTCTGCCCCGAGCATGGCGAGCCCCACGAAGAAGCACCGCCGAAAGGCGGACGCACTCACGCGTGCACGTACCCACTGCCCGATGCACATGCCGCCCAGCGCGGGGACCAGCGCCAGCAGTGAAGCGCCGATGGCATGCGCGTGGAAGATGCCGTCGTGCGCCAGCCCGGCGGCGAGCGCCACGGTCGACACCGTGAACGACAGACCGAGCGCTTGCACCAGATCGTCGCTGTCCAGATCGAGCGCCTGCAGGAACGGCACGGCGGGAATGACGAACACGCCGGTCGCCGCCGTGACCAGCCCGGTGATCACACCAATGCCGCCGCCCAGCGCGCTCACGCCTGCGGCGGGCCAGCGGGGCGGCACACGCAGGCGAACCGCTGCGAGTCCCAGCACTGCATAAGCGAGAAGTGCCACGCCCAACGCTATTCCGGCAAGATGGCCGCCGCCGGCCAGCCATCCGCTGCCCGCCCACGTACCGGCGCAAATGCCCGTCAACATTGGCCACAGACGTCTCGCGAGCGCGGCAAAGCGCGGACCCGCCAGCAACTGCCAGACATTGGTCACGAGCGACGGCACGATGAGCAGCGCAGCGGCCTCGGCCGTGGGCATGGCCAGCCCGAGTAGTCCGACGGCTACCGTCGGCAGGCCCAGCCCGATTACGCCTTTGACGAAGCCGGCGAGCAAAAATGTCACGAGCCCCAGCGCGAGCAGGGGGATGAGGCCGGTCAGGTGTTGGGTATGCATCATGGCGCCAGTATCGACGCGGCGCACCGGGCCGCCAATGCGGCATTCGCGCAGGCGGGCTCAGGCAGCGCCTGAGGCTGCGACGGCGTCCGACGCGCTTTGGCGTTTTCAGTTATGCTCAGGCCAAATTCGCGCGGTGCCACGTATCGAGCGTTCAAGCATTGCGCCTGCCCAGAGGGATGGAAGTTGGAAAAACAGAATCGTCAACACGAACACACCGAACACACCGGAGAGCATGCCGCTCACGAGCCGCTCGACCGGCGCCTGGCCCTCATCATGCAGCCCGCCCACCGTGGGCTGCTCGGCGAGGGCTTGTCGGGCATCGAGCGCGAAACCCTGCGCGTCGAAGCCAATGGCGCGCTCGCCCTGACGCCGCATCCGCGCGCGCTCGGCTCGGCGCTGACCAACGACGAGATCACGACCGATTACTCCGAGTCGTTGCTCGAGTTCATTACGCCGCCCCAACGCGACGCCGCCGATGTCATCGCGCGTCTCGACGAAATCCATCAGTTCGCCTATCGCAAGCTCGGCGAAGAATTGCTGTGGAGCGATTCGATGCCGCCTGCGCTGCCGCCGGAAGACGTGATTCCGATTGCCGACTACGGCACGTCGAACATCGGCATGCTCAAGCATGTCTACCGACGTGGCCTCGCGCTGCGATATGGCAAGCCGATGCAATGCATCGCCGGCATTCACTACAATTTTTCGCTGGCCGAGCCGCTGTGGGAACTGCTGCGAGCGCGTGAAGGCGCCACGCAGTCCGCGCGCGACTATCAGTCGGCCCGCTACGTCGCCCTCATTCGCAATTTCCGTCGCTATAGCTGGCTGCTGATGTATCTGTTCGGCGCGTCGCCAGTGCTCCACGCCGAGTTCCTGCGCGGACGTGCCCATGGACTCGATGCGTTCGACGAAGGCACGCTCGGCCTGCCGTATGCGACCAGCCTGCGCATGAGCGACCTCGGCTACCAGAACAGCGCGCAGTCCGAAGTCTCGCCTTGCTACGACTGCCTGCCCAGCTATATCGACGCGCTCACCCAAGCCGTGAGCCAGCCGCATCCGGCCTATGAGGCGCTCGGCACCCATCGCAACGGCGAATGGATTCAGCTCTCGACCAATCTCCTGCAAATCGAGAACGAGTTCTACGCGACCATTCGTCCCAAGCGTGTAACGCACAGCGGCGAGCGGCCGGTGCAGGCGCTTGCGCGTCGCGGGGTGCAGTACGTCGAAGTCCGTTGCATCGACATCGATCCCTTCGAGCCCGTCGGCATCGATGTCGACACCGCACGTTTCATCGACGCCTTCCTGCTGTTCTGCGCGCTCGAAGACAGCCCGTCATGCTCCAACGCCGAGAACATGGAGAATCGCGATAATTTCGCCCACGTCGTCAAGGAAGGTCGAAAGCCGGCCCTCGTGCTGCATCGCGGGGGCGCAGAGATCACGCTGTTCGATTGGGCCGAGACATTGCTCGATCGCATCGACCGCACGGCAGCCGCATTCGACGCACAGCGCGGCGGTGCGCACTACGCGCATACCATGTCGCTGCAGCGCGCGAAGGTGCAGGACGTGTCGCTCACGCCGTCCGCACGGGTGATGGCCGCGCTCGAACCGCTGCGTGGCACGGAAGGCGGCGCGTTCCAGGCGTTCGCGCTCGAACAGAGCAAGCGGCATGCCCAGACACTGCGCGACAGGCCGCTCGCGGCGAGCGTTGTCGAGCACTTCGAAACGCTGGCGCGCAAGTCGCTCGATGCCCAGGCAGAACTCGAACGCACGCAGGTCGGTGACTTCGATGCTTTTGTCACCGCTTATCGCGCAGGGACGCTCGACACCGCAGCCCTCTGACACGCTGTACGCCGTTGCATGGCAGATGCACCAAGCGCCACGCGTCTCACGCGAGGCGCTTTTTTTTGATGCATGACGCGGACGATGCGAATGACGCGAATGACGCGAGCCAAGCGCTTTAGCGCTTCGGCGCTTTAGCCCAGCACCCCGAACTGCCACGCGAAGAAGACGGCCAGCCCGGCGCCGATGGTGAGCAACTGGTGACGCGTCGCCGCGCATACGGCAATCGCCACAAGCGCCGCGACGAGTTGCGGATTGCGCCACGTCAACTCGAGTCCGTTGCCGTGCGGGGCAAGCGTCATCGGCACGATGATTGCCGTGAGCACGGTCACCGGGACGAACGACAACGCTTCGCGCAGCCACTCGGGAAACCGCACGCGGTCGCCCAGCACGAAGATGCCGGCCTTGACGGCGAACGTCACCGTCGCCATGCCGAGAATCGCCAGCGCAAAGTTCATTGTGCGCCTCCCGCAGAGGTGTCCTGCGAGCGCGCGCCGGTACGCTTGTCCGACCGGTTCGTGGCGACGCTGCCGTCTCGCGCCGGGCGCGACGGCCGCGCACCGTCGCGGCGCTTTGCATGCAGCGCCAACATGCCGGCCGCAATGCCGAGCGCCACGGCGACGAGCAAGCCGAGCTTGTACGGCAAGTCGTGACACAGATACGAGGCCGCACCTGCAACGACGGTCGCGATGGCCCACGGCGCGCGAGCCATCTGCGGCACGATGATCGCGATGAACGTGGCGACCATTGCGAAGTCGAGGCCCAGCGTTTGCAAGCGCGGGAACGCGGCGCCGAACAGCAGTCCGGCAAGCGTCCAGACTTGCCAGTTCATGTACATCGACAGCCCCGAGCCAAGGAAATACCAGTGGCCCATGGGGTCGTCCGGATGACGGTGAAAATGGCTGCTGGTGACGGCGAACGTTTCGTCCGTCAACAGGAACCCCAGCAAGACGCGCCAGCGCAAATTCAGATGCCCCACGTGCGGCAACAGGTTGGCCGCGTACAGCATATGCCGCAGATTGACGATCAGCGTCGTCGCCCAGAGCACGAGATAGCCCACGCCGGTGGCGAACAGCCCGGCGGCGATGAACTGACTCGATCCGGCAAAAACGGTGAGCGACATGAGTTGCCCATGCCACATCGCCAGCGGTGTGGTGGCGACCAGCGCACCGAAGATCAGGCCGAACGGGGCTGCGCCGACGATCATCGGCAAGGTGTCACGGGCGCCTGCGGCAAAACTTGCCGCACGGGTCGGAGCCGGCATGGTGAGACTTTCCTGAGGAGGGACGGTTGAAGGTGGACGCCGTGAGCATAGCGTGCGCGCCGGGCCGCGCGCTTGTACGTTCTTGCGCTTGTGGCAGGGAACGGGCGTCCTTGTGAAAAACGGCCACCCGTCAGGTGGCCGTGCCTTGTGCGCGTCGCGATGACACCGGGCGGACGTCAGGTCGCGATCACGGACGCTTGAACATATCGAGAATGCGCGCTTTCTCGCTGGCATCGACCCCGCCCGGCGACGGAGGCTGTGCAGCCGCAGGCGGCGGGGCGGCGGGTGAAGGCGAGGGCGCATTGTTGCCGAAGAACGGCAACGAGAAGCCGCCGCTGTTGTCGTCGATACCAATGCTTGCAACAAACCCATTGCCCGGCATCTTGTCGCTCTCGTAAAGCTCGCCGTTCACGACGCTGACCCCATCGGGCATGGCCATTTGCTGCTGCGGCACGCCATTGAGCGCCACGCCCATGTACTTGATCCACACCGGCAACGCCAGTTGCGCACCGAATTCGCGGCTGCCGAGCGTTTTAGGCTGGTCGAAGCCGAGCCACGCCACGGCGACGAGCGAATGTTGATAGCCGGCGAACCAGCCGTCGAGTGCGTCGTTGGTGGTTCCGGTCTTGCCTGCCAGATCGGTGCGCTTGAGTACGTTCGTGCCCGAGCCGGTACCGCGCTGCGCCACCGTTTGCAGCAAACTGTTCATGATGTACGCATTCGGCGCGGAAATGGCGCGAGCGGCGTTCACGCCTGCAACCACCGGCGTAGCCTTGTTAAGCACGTTGCCGTGCGCGTCGCGGATCTCGCTGATCAGATACGGCGCGACACGGTAGCCCCCATTCGCAAACACCGCGTACGCGCCGGCCAGTTGCAACGGCGTGGTCTGCCCGGCGCCGAGGGCCATCGGCAGATACGGTGGCACCTTGTCGGCGTCGAAGCCGAAGCGCGTGGCGTAGCTCTGCGTATATTGCGTGCCGGCAAATTGCAGCAGACGAATCGCCACGAGGTTCTTCGAGCGTTGCAGACCTTCGCGCACGGTCATTGGACCGCTGAAGGCGTCGTCGTCATGCGGATCCCACGCCTGACCGCCGGTCTGGGCGGGTGGCAGATTGAGCGGGCCGTCCATGACCATCGTCGCCGGGCTCACGCCTTTCTCGATGGCCGCCGAGTACACGACCGGCTTGAAGGTCGAGCCTGGCTGACGCCATGCCTGCGTCGCACGGTTGAACTTGCTCTGATTGAAATCGAAGCCGCCGACCAGCGCACGAATCGCACCGTCGTCCGGCGAGAGCGAGACGAGCGAGCCTTGCACCTCCGGCAACTGCGTAATGCGCCACTTGCCGCGCGCATCTTTCATCACGCGGATGACCGAGCCCGGACGGATGCGCACCTTTTCGCTGGCCCTGGCCGAGAGCGCGGGGGCGGCAAAACCGATGCCGTCGCCGCTCACGACCACCGCGTCGCCCGAAAGCGGCACCGCGGTGACCTGCGACGTACTGGCGGACACCACCACCGCCGCAATCAAATCGCCATTGTCGGGATGCTCCAGCAGCGTGTCTTCGATCACCTGCTGGCGATCGGGCATTGCGGCCGGCAGCTCGACGAAGTCCTCAGGGCCGCGGTATGCGTGGCGGCGCTCGTAGTCGAGCACGCCCATGCGCACGGCGTCATACGCCGCTTCCTGCTTTTTGGAGTCGAGCGTCGTGATGACCGTCAGGCCGCGTGTGTAGGCGTCTTCCTTGTACTCGTCGTACACGGCTTGGCGCACCATCTCGGCGACGTACTCGGCATGCACGTTGTACTCGTTGCCGGAGGTACGGGTGCGGATCGACTCGTGCAACGCGTCTTCGTATTGACTGCGCGAGATGTAACCCAGATCGAGCATGCGCTTGAGGATGTATTCCTGACGAATCTTCGCGCGTTTCGGGTTGACGATCGGATTGTAGGCGGACGGCGCCTTGGGCAATCCGGCAAGCATGGCCGCCTCGCCGAGCGTGATGTCCTTCAGGTCCTTGCCGAAGTAAATGCGCGCGGCGCTCGCGAAACCATAGGCGCGTTGCCCCAGATAGATCTGGTTCATATACAGCTCGAGGATCTTGTCCTTGGACAGGGCCGACTCGATCTTGTAGGCGAGCAGCATTTCGTAGATCTTGCGCGTCGCTGTCTTTTCCCGCGAGAGGAAGAAGTTGCGCGCGACCTGCATCGTGATCGTGCTGGCCCCCTGCGCCGCACCGCCGTGCAGCACGTCCGACACGCCGGCACGCAGAATGCCGATGAAGTCGACGCCGCCGTGATCGTAGAAACGATAGTCCTCGATCGCGAGCACGGCCTTCTTCATGACGTCCGGAATCTGATCGATGGTGACCAGATGGCGGCGCTCTTCACCGAATTCGCCAATCAGCACGTTATCGGACGTATAGACGCGCAGCGGCACCTTGGGCCGGTAATCGGTAATGACGTCCAGCGAGGGCAGGTTCGGACGCATGACGATCAGCGCGTAACCGACGAGCAGGGCACCCACGACCGCCAGGCCTACCAACGTGGCAAGGACGGCGGCGAGCGTGCCGAAGCCGCGTTGCCCACCGGGAGCGGAGGGCGAGGCGGCGTGCGGCGACAGCGCCTGGGGCGTAACGACGGGAGACTTGCGGTGCGCCGGATGAGACGGTGCACGAGGCGGCAAACAATGCTTCAAGGACATACCCAACGAAAATTGCAGGATGGGAACAGGCCAGCCGGCCAGCGGTAAGTGGAACCCCGCCGAGCGGCGAAATCGGAGCAGTATGCCACGCTTCGGGGCGAACACGCGCGATTGGCGCTCGGACAATGGCTCGGCCGTCGCCCGGTTTGTGCGCCTGCCAGGCAAGCCAAGTCGAGGTTGCAGGCATGTCGATGGCATCTCAACAGGGCAAGCCGCACGATACCACGTCAGCAACGTACACGCCGGTTGAGTGAATTTCGCACGTCGATCGAGACGGCGTCAGCCCAGCCGCTTGAGAAAGACGGTCATTTCTTTCTCGGCCTGCCGGTCGCCGTGCGCCTGCGCGGTCGCGATTCCTTGTGTCCATGCCTCACGCGCGCCGTCCCGATCGCCTGCGCCCTGCCGCGCTTTGCCCAGCAACTTCCAGGCGGCCGTGTACGCCGGATCGAACGCCACGCAACGGGTCAGATGATCGGCCGCGACCGGGAAGTCGTGCGCGTCCAGATAGGCCTTGCCGAGTCCGAAGCGCAGCAACGCGTTGTCTTTACCGGCGGCCAGCAGTTTTTCCAATCCTTCGATCATGATTCGAATATATCGCAGGTATCTATAAAAATGACATAAGATCGAGCCCACTCCCCGTTGTCATCGGCGGTGACGCGTCGCCGCTCATCGACACTGACTGTTTCGAGGTGCGAGACGGGCGGCGCGTGGTGCATCGCTCGCCATCGCTCGACATTGCTCGATCGCGGTCGCTCGATTCGCACCGAACGCCTGTGGATCGATGCCTTGGCGCATGGGCACGTAAACCCGCACGATGCTCAAGTCTGGCGTCCGACGCGCCGATGTGACACATAGTACCGGCCCGACAGAGGCCGGGCAGGGGATGGAACCCACTACGTACGACGGAGACAACAGCATGTTGCGTAGCTTCTCGATCAAGGCACGCCTGGGCATGACGATGGCGTTGCTGGCTGCATTACTGATTCTATTGGGCGCACTGGGGATTGCCGGCATGACACGCACCGGCGACGCGCTTCGCGAAACCTATGCCCATCACCTCGCCGCCACCGTCGAGCTGGGCAAAGACAACGCGACGCTTGCACGCACGCGGGCCATTCTCGATCGCGTGGTGCTTCATCCCGAATCGCCCGATGGGGACAAGATCGCCGCGCGTGCACGCGGCATGATCAAGGACGCGAACGCGGCATGGCTCGCCTATCAGGCGTTGCCGCGTGGCGCCGAGGAGCAGCGCATGGCCGACGAAGTTGCCGCCCGGCGCACGCGATTCTTCGACCAGGGCATGACGCCGATGCTCGCCGCCATCGACGCGCGCGATCGAACGGCCATGGATCACCTTACGATGGACGTGCTGCCCAAGCGTTACGCGGAACTCACGGCGGCCAGCGATGCGCTCGCCGCGTACAAGCTGAAGCTCGGTCACGATACCTACGACGCGTCGATGGCGACGCTGGCGGCGTTTCGCTGGTTGAGCATCGGCGCGACGGCGCTCGGCGTACTCATGGCCATCGCCTGCTACTTCTCGTTGCGTGGTGCGATCATGCGCCCGCTGAGCGAGGCGCTGGCGCACTTCGAGCACATTTCGGCGGGCCGGCTGGACAATGCGGTACAGGTGCGCGGCAAGGACGAAATGTCGATGCTCATGCGCGGACTCGAAGCGATGCAGGCGCGTCTCGCGGACACGATTCGCGGCGTGCGCCGCAGTTGCGATGCGATGGCGACGGCCACGGCGGAAATCTCGGCGGGCAATACCGACCTTTCGGCGCGCACGGAGCAGCAGGCTGCGTCGCTGGAGGAGACGGCTTCGTCGATGGAAGAACTGACGGCGACGGTCAAGCAGAACGCCGACAACGCGCGTCAGGCGAGCCAACTGGCCGTCAACGCCTCGGATATCGCGTCGCGCGGCGGTCAGGTCGTGGCCCGCGTGGTCGACACGATGCAAGGCATCTCGGCCAGTTCGTCGCAGGTGGTCGACATCATTGGCGTGATCGACGGGATTGCCTTCCAGACCAACATTCTCGCGCTCAACGCCGCCGTGGAGGCCGCGCGCGCAGGCGAGCAGGGACGGGGTTTCGCCGTGGTGGCGGGTGAAGTGCGCACGCTGGCGCAGCGCAGTGCGACCGCTGCACGCGAGATCAAGGCGCTGATCGAGACCTCGGCGCAGAAGGTCGCCGATGGTTCCACGCTGGTGGCGGAGGCCGGGCGCACGATGGACGACATTCTCCAGGCGGTGCAACGGGTGACCGACATCATGGGGGAGATTTCTGCGGCGTCCGACGAGCAGAGCGGCGGCATCGAGCAAGTGAATCAGGCGGTCACGCAAATGGATACCGTCACGCAGCAGAATGCGGCGCTTGTGGAGCAGGCCGCCGCCGCCGCCGCGTCGCTGGAGGACCAGACGAACGTGCTGCGCGAGGAGATGGCGCGATTCCGCTTGGGCGACGACGCGCCGGCATCGGGCGGCGCGAGACGGCCCGCATTGCGTGCCGTGCCGCTGTCCCTGGCAGCTTGAGGCAGGCAAGGCGCGGCGTCGCAAAACGGCGGCGGGACGGGCGTGTTCATGGCGGCGGCGCGCCGAACCGGGTAACATTGCCCATCTTTTGCTCAGTTTAGGGTGTCGAAGTATGAAGCGAGTGGCGCTGATGGCGGCAGTGGCGGTTCTGGCCGGCGGAGTGGCAGGATGTGGCCCGATCAACCAGATGAGCCGGCCCGATCCGGCAGCGGGGCGACTGCTCGACCAGGGAACCGGCGCTGACCGGTTCATGGTGCTCAACTGCGTCTATCACGGCTGGAGCGAGCTGTCGCCGAACGTCGACTCGACGTCGTATGCCCGTCAAGGGGCCGATCGCGTGCGCGTGTATCGCGGTCAGAACGCCGAGGGCAAAGCCATCTACAACCCGTACGTCGACATCATGCAAGGTGGCTACGGCGCACGGGTGCAGTACTTCGAGATTCCCGGCAGCCATTTGTCGCGCGACTACGAGGCGACCGTCAAGCACTGCATGGTGCCGTATTCGGGCAGCAGCGACTGAGTGCCAGCGAGGGGCAGCGAGGGTCAGCGGGCCGAACGCGCGAACGTCCGCACGTTCGCTCATCCGCTCGTTCTACGCACGCTCACCGATCGCGTAGCGACTCCGGCGCGCGCAAGTGTTCAACCGTGGAAGTCCTCGCGGGCTTCGATCACTTCCTTGACCACGCCCTCCCGCACGAGGAAATCGCCGAACTTCTCGCCGGCATTACGTTCCTTCGCGTAACGCTGGAAGAGCGGCGTGAGTTCCGTGACGATCTGGTCTTCGCTCACCGACTCTTTGTACAGCTTGTTCAGACGCTGGCCATGGAAGCCTGCGCCAAGGTACAGGTTGTACTTGCCGGCCGATTTGCCGACCAGACCGATTTCCGCAATGTACGGTCGGGCGCAGCCATTCGGACAGCCTGTGGCGCGCAGCGTGATCGGCTCGCCCGCAAGACCCGCGTCGTCGAGCACTTTCTCTAGCCGTGTGACCAGGCCGGGCAGGGCACGCTCGCTCTCGGCCAGCGCCAGCCCGCACGTCGGGAAGCCGACGCAGGCCATCGAGTTGACGCGCAGCGCGCTTTGGTGTTTGCCGTCGAGCAGGCCGAACTGCTTCACCAGCGCGTCGATTTGCGGCTTCTGCGCCTCGCTCACGCGGGCGACGATCAGGTTCTGATTGCCGGTGATGCGGATGTCGCCGTCATGCACCTTGGCGATTTCGCGCAGCCCCGTCATCAGGCGGTAATCCTCCCAATCCTTCACACGGCCGTTCTGGATGAAGAGCGTGAGATGCCACAGATCGTCCGCGCCCTTGAGCCAGCCATACTGATCGCCGTTCGTCGTGAACGCGAAGGCTCGCTCGGGCGCCAGATCCCAGCCGAGATAACGGTTGAGCGTTTCCTTGAACCACGCCACGCCGCGGTCATCGATGGTGTATTTCAGTCGGGCATGCTTGCGGTTCGTGCGGTCGCCGAAGTCGCGTTGCACGAGCAGCACTTTCTCGGCCACGTCGACGATGCGATCGGCCGGCGTATAGCCGATGACCGTCGCCGTACGCGGGTAGGTTGCGGCGTCGCCGTGGGTCATGCCCATGCCTCCGCCGACCGTCACGTTGAAGCCTTCGAGCCTGCCGTCGCTGCCCACGATGGCGATAAAGCCCAGATCGTTGGCGTAAAGGTCGACGTCGTTGTTCGGCGGAATCGCAATCGCGATCTTGAACTTGCGCGGCAAATAGTGCTTGCCGTAGATCGGTTCGTGATCTTCCTTGCCCGCGCCCAGGCGCTTGTCGCCCAGCCAGATTTCGCGATACGCCGTGGTCTGCGGCAGCAGGTGCTGGTCGATCTTCAGGCACCAATCGAGCGCCTCGGCATGCGCAGGCGAGCGGTGCGGGTTGTTCGAGACGAGCGTGTTGCGATTGACGTCGCCGCATGCGGCAATGCTCGTCATCGCCACTTCGTCGATCCCCCGGATGAGCGGGCGCAGTTGGTGCTTGAGCACGTTGTGGTACTGCACCGTCTGACGTGTCGTCAGCCGGATCGTGTTGCCGCCATATTTCTGCGCAAGGTCGTCGAGCTTGAGCCATTGCGCGGGCGTGCACACCCCGCCGGGCATGCGCAGGCGGATCATGAACTGGTATGCGGGCTCGAGTTTCTGCTTCTGACGTTCGCCGCGCAGGTCACGGTCGTCCTGCATGTACGAGCCGTGGAACTTGAGCAGTTGTGCGTCCTTCTCGAAGATCGCACCCGTGAGCGGATCGGCAAGACCCTCGGCAATCGTGCCGCGCAGGTAATTGCTGACGTCCTTGATCTTCTCGACTTCGGAGCGCGCCGCCGATGGGGCGGCGCTGGCTTGCGTAGTTTGCGTCATGAGGTCTGCTGTATCGGTGAGCGCGGGCGGAGCGCGCAGGTCTTGTCGGGAGGACCGTTGATCGGTGAGCCGGTCGGCAATCAGTACACGTCACGCTGGTAGCGCTTTTCGCGTTGCAGCGTCTTCACATACTCGGCGGCGGCGTCCGAGGGCACCCCCCCGTGCTCCGCAATGATGTCGATGAGCGCGGTGTTCACGTCGCGCGCCATCTGATCGGCATCGCCGCAGACGTATAGATGGGCGCCTTCCTGCAACCATGCATAGAGTTCCTTGCCCTGTTCGCGCATGCGGTGCTGCACGTAGACCTTGTCTTCGGTGTCACGCGAGAACGCGAGGTCGATCTTCGTGAGCGCGCCGTCCTTCACGTAGCGCTGCCATTCGCGCTGGTAGAGAAAGTCGGTGCGGAAGTTGCGATCGCCGAAGAAGAGCCAGTTCTTGCCCGGCGCGTCGAGTGCCTGGCGTTCCTCCACGAACGCGCGGAACGGCGCGATGCCGGTGCCCGGGCCAATCATGATGACCGGCGCGTGGCTATCCGAGGGCAGCTTGAAGTTGCGGTTCGCTTCGATGTAGACGGGCACCGTCTCGCCTTCGCGGGCGATGTCGGCGAGGTACGTCGACGCCACGCCCCGACGCGAACGGCCGTGGCTCTCGTAGCGCACGGCGCCCACGGTCATGTGCACGGCGTCCGGATTCGCGGCCAGACTCGATGCAATTGAGTACAGGCGGGGTTGGAGCGTGCGCAGCGTGCCGACGAACTCGGCCGCCTTCACCTTGCGGGCGGGGAACTGGCGTACCACGTCGATCACGTCGCGCCCATGGAGGTAGTCGCGCAAGGCCGTTTCGTTGCCAGCGCCAAGCAGCGCCTTGAGTTCCGTCGATTCCGCCAGCGCGGCGTACTTCTCGAGGAACGCGCGCGAGAGTGTCGTGATGTCGTACGCGCGCAGGAAGGCGTCTCGCAACGACAGTGTGCTGTCGTGCGTGGTCGTCGTGGCCTGCGGGTCGAGCGCGAGCGTATCGATGAGCGTGTCGACGAGTGTTGCGTCGTTCTGCACGACCACACCCAGTGCGTCGCCCGGCTCGTACGTGAGGCCCGAGCCTTCGAGCGAGAGTTCGATGTGATGGACTTCCTTCGACGAGCCGCGCCCGGAGAGCGTGATGTTCTCGATTACGGTGGCGTCGAAAGGGTGCTTGCGACTGTATTGACTCGACGCGGCGGCCGGCGCGACACTGCTCGCGAACGAGGCGAGGGTGAACCCCTCCGTGACGCCTGTGCCCCGGCCGGCCTCGGCCGGTGCCGCCACGCGTTTGACGGCCTCGACGGTCTCTTCGATCCAGCGCTCGGCGGGGGCGTCGTAGTCGACGTCGCTATCGACGCGCGCGACGAGCCGTTCGGCGCCCAGTGCGTTCAGCCGGGCATCGAAGTCCTTGCCCGCCTGGCAGAACTTCTCGTAGCTGGAATCCCCCAGTCCGAGCACTGCAAAGCGGGTGCCTTCGAGCCTGGGCGCCTTTTCACCGTGCAGGAAATCGTAGAAATCGCGGGCATCGTCGGGCGGCTCGCCTTCGCCTTGCGTCGACACGGCAACGAGCAGCAGCTTGTCGTTCTTCAGACGCGACGCCTTGTAATCGCCCATCGCAAACAGATCGACCTTGAAGCCAGCGGCGACTGCACGCGCTTTGGCATGCTCGGCCACTTCCTGCGCATGACCCGTTTGCGACCCGTACAGAATCGTCAACTGCGGTGCGGCTGCACCGGACGCTGCCGCGACGGGCGCCGCCTGAGCGCCGGCCTGGCGCACCGAGTGATTGATACCCGCGAGGAAGCCTCGCACCCAGGCGAGTTGCTCGGTGGAAAGACCGTCGACCAGTTGGCTGAGTAACTGGGCCTGCTGGGCGGAAAGGGGCGTCGTCTCGTGCATGTCGTTCTTGGCTCCAAGGGCCGGGCCCGCGCGGCAGCTCGGGCGGGTCGAACCCGTCGAGCCACCCCCAGACGGACCGGCAAGGGGATACTCAACACGATATCGGCGAGTTCTTAGAAATTAAAATAATAAAATTTAATTTCTATATTCCCAATTGACATATGGACGTGAGGCGCGTGCCGTAGGGGGTTCGTTTGACGACGTTTGGCGTCCGTTTGCGTCGTTTTGCGCCGCGTGGACGCCCACGCGATGACGGCATGTTCGCAGCCCATTCGATGGCAGGCGATGGGGAATCGGGGGCGGATGCGAGCACGATGCGTGCGTCCTGTGCGGGCTTTGGGTCGCTCGGGACGCCCAGATGGGGACCCATGCGGCGGGCACGCCGCAAGGCCCCGTGCGACGGCTTTCCGGCTCGGTGGCGGCGCGCAAAACGTGCTATGCTCCTCGCCGTGATTGATCAGGTCCTTCCAAGCACCACTTGATTCTCGCAATCCGCTAATCGGTCAGGCCGTGTCGCGGAAGGTTTCGTAACCCGCTATTTCTCGAGACACTCGTAGAAAAGGTGAGCGCAAAATGAGTTTGATGGAACAATTCCAAGCGAACTCGTACCTCTTCGGCGGCAATGCCCCCTACGTCGAAGAACTGTACGAATCGTATCTTGATAATCCGGCTTCCGTGCCGGACAACTGGCGCCAGTATTTCGACGCGCTGCAAAACGTTCCCGCTGTTGATGGTTCCAACGCCAACGACGTGGCCCACGCCCCGATCGTGGAGTCGTTCGCCCAGCGCGCCAAGGCCAACGCCTTCGTGTCGCACGCCGGTGCCTCCGATCTGGCCGTGGCCCGCAAGCAGGTGCATGTGCAGTCGCTCGTCGCAGCCTACCGCTTTCTGGGGGCACGCTGGGCCAACCTGGACCCGCTCAAGCGTCAGGAACGTCAGGCCATTCCGGAACTGGAACCCGCGTTCTACGACCTGACCGAAGCCGACATGGATAGCGTGTACTCGGCCGAGAACACGTACTTCGGTTTCGAACAGGCCAGCCTGCGCGACCTGCTCAAGTCGCTTCGCGATACGTACTGCGGCTCGATCGGCGCCGAGTACATGTATATCAGCGATCCGGTGCAAAAGCGCTGGTGGCAAGAGCGTCTGGAGAAGGTGCGTGCAACGCCCAACTTCACCGCCGAGAAGAAGAAGCACATCCTGGAGCGCCTGACGGCCGCCGAAGGTCTCGAGCGTTACCTGCACACCAAGTTCGTCGGCCAGAAGCGCTTCTCGCTCGAAGGCGGCGAATCGTTCATCGTGGCGATGGACGAACTCGTCCACCACGCCGGCGCCAAGGGCGTGCAGGAAATCGTGATCGGCATGGCCCACCGTGGCCGCCTGAACGTGCTGGTCAACACCCTCGGCAAGATGCCGTCGGATCTGTTCGCCGAATTCGAAGGCAAGCATGTCGACGATCTGCCTGCGGGCGACGTGAAGTACCACAAGGGCTTCTCGAGCGACGTCTCGACGAGTGGCGGTCCGGTGCACTTGTCGCTGGCGTTCAATCCGTCGCACCTGGAAATCGTGAACCCGGTGGTCGAAGGCTCGGCCAAGGCCCGCATGGACCGTCGCGGCGACGCCGACGCGGCCAGCGTACTGCCGGTGCAGGTTCACGGTGACGCCGCTTTCGCGGGGCAGGGCGTCGTGATGGAAACGCTGAACCTCGCACAAACGCGCGGATACGGCACGTACGGCACGGTGCACATCGTCATCAACAACCAGATCGGCTTCACCACGTCGGACCCGCGTGACGCGCGTTCGACGACGTACTGCTCGGACGTGGTCAAGATGATCGAGGCCCCGGTGCTGCACGTGAATGGCGACGATCCGGAAGCGGTCGTGCTGGCGATGCAACTGGCGCTGGACTTCCGTCAGGAGTTCAAGAAAGACGCCGTCGTGGACATCGTTTGCTACCGCAAGCTGGGCCACAACGAGCAGGACACCCCGGCGGTCACGCAGCCGCTGATGTACAAGAAGATTGCTCAACACCCGGGCACGCGCGCGCTATACGTCGAGAAGCTGGTCACGCAGGGCGTGATCACCGCCGAAGAGGGCGAGGGCTTCGTCAAGGCCTATCGCTCGGCGATGGACGACGGCCATCACACCATCGACCCGGTGCTCTCGAACTACAAGAGCAAGTACGCGGTTGACTGGGTGCCGTTCCTGAACAAGAAGTGGACCGATGCCGGCGACACGGCCGTGCCGCTGAACGAACTCAAGCGCCTGGCCGAGCGTATCACCACGATCCCGGCGAACTTCAAGGTGCACCCGCTCGTCGAGAAGGTGATCAACGACCGCCGCAAGATGGGCGCGGGCGAACAGCCGCTCGACTGGGGGATGGGTGAACATCTGGCGTTCGCATCGCTGGTCTCGTCGGGCTTCGCTGTGCGCCTGACCGGTCAGGATTCGGGTCGCGGTACGTTCACGCACCGCCACTCCGTGCTGCACGACCAGAACCGCGAGCGTTGGAACGACGGTACGTACGTGCCGCTGCAACACGTGGCCGACGGCCAGGCCAGCTTCACGGTGATCGACTCGGTGCTCTCCGAAGAGGCCGTGCTGGGCTTCGAATACGGTTACTCGACTGCCGAGCCGAACACGATGGTGTTGTGGGAAGGCCAGTTTGGCGATTTCGCCAACGGTGCGCAGGTCGTGATCGACCAGTTCATCTCGAGCGGCGAAGTGAAGTGGGGCCGTGTCTCCGGCCTGACGATGCTGCTGCCGCACGGCTACGAAGGTCAGGGCCCGGAACACTCGTCGGCACGTATCGAGCGCTATCTGCAACTGTGCGCCGACACGAACATGCAAGTGGTTCAGCCGACCACGCCGGCGCAGATCTTCCACCTGCTGCGTCGTCAGATGATTCGTCAACTGCGCAAGCCGTTGATCGTGTTCACGCCGAAGTCGCTGCTGCGCCACAAGGAAGCCGTGAGCGACCTGTCGGAACTCGCCAAGGGCGGTTTCCAGACGGTCATCGGCGAAACCGATGCGTCGATCGACGCCAAGAAGGTCAAGCGCGTTGTCGCCTGCTCGGGCCGCCTGTACTACGACCTGATCGCCCGCCGTCGCGAAGACAAGTCGAACGACGTCGCGATCGTGCGTGTGGAGCAGCTCTACCCGTTCCCGCACAAGGCGTTCGAGAACGAGTTGAAGAAATACGAAAACCTCACCGAAGTGGTGTGGGCCCAGGACGAGCCGCAAAACCAGGGTCCGTGGTTCTACATCGAACACCACCTGATCGAGAGCATGAGCGCCGGTCAGAAACTGGCTTACGCGGGTCGCGCGGCTTCGGCCTCGCCTGCCGTGGGCTACTACGCCAAGCACTACGAACAGCTCAAGCAGTTGCTCGATACGGCTTTCGGTCGCCTCAAGGGCGCGACCGTGGTGCAGTAACCGGTTAGGTCTTACAGCGGTCGTCCTCCCCCAGGGACGGCCGCTGCCGTATTTCCGAATTGAACGTTTATCGAATCCAGGATCCAGAAATGGCCATTGTTGAAATCAAAGTCCCCCAGTTTTCAGAGTCCGTTTCCGAAGGCACGCTGCTCGACTGGAAGAAGAAAGTCGGCGAAGCCTTCGCCCAAGATGAAACCGTGATCGAAGTCGAGACCGACAAGGTCGTGCTCGAAGTGCCGGCACCCGCCGCCGGTGTGCTCGTCGAAGTGAGTGCCGCCGCTGGCGACACCGTGACCTCCGAGCAGATCATCGCCAAGATCGACACCGAAGCCAAGGCAGGCGCCGCTGCGCCGGTCGCCGCCAAGCCGGCGGAAGCCGCCGCGCCGGCAGCCGTCGCCACGGCCGCTGCACCCGCCGCCGGTGGGGCTTCGGGTGGCATCGCCAGCCCGGCCGCCGCCAAGGTGCTGGCCGAGAAGAACCTGTCGGCCACCGACGTGGCCGGCTCGGGCCGTGACGGTCGCGTGACCAAGGGCGACGCCCTGTCGGCCGGTAGCAAGCCGGCAGCAGTCGCTGCGCCGATTCCGGCGCCGGCACCGCGCGCTGCGCTGCCGTCGGTGGCCGCTTCGGTGGGCCGCGACACGTCGCTCGAAGGCCGTCCGGAACAGCGCGTGCCGATGTCGCGCCTGCGCGCTCGCATCGCCGAGCGCCTGCTGCAATCGCAACAGACCAACGCCATTCTGACCACGTTCAACGAGGTCAACATGAAGCCGGTGATGGATCTGCGCAACAAGTACAAGGACAAGTTCGAGAAGGAACACGGCGTGAAGCTGGGCTTCATGTCGTTCTTCGTGAAGGCTGCTGTCCACGCCCTCAAGAAGTACCCGGCCGTCAACGCCTCGATCGACGGTAACGACATCGTCTACCACGGCTACTTCGATATCGGTATCGCCGTCGGTTCGCCGCGCGGTCTGGTCGTGCCGATCCTGCGCAATGCCGACCAGATGAGCCTGGCCGACATCGAGAAGAAGATCGCCGAGTATGGCAAGAAGGCTGCCGACGGCAAGCTGTCGATCGAAGAAATGACCGGCGGTACATTCTCGATCTCCAACGGCGGTGTGTTCGGCTCGATGCTGTCGACCCCGATCATCAACCCGCCGCAGTCGGCCATTCTGGGCGTGCACGCCACGAAGGATCGCGCTGTCGTGGAGAACGGCGAGATCGTCATTCGCCCGATGAACTACCTGGCCATGAGCTACGACCACCGCATCATCGACGGCCGAGAAGCCGTGCTGAGCCTCGTCGCCATGAAGGAAGCGCTGGAAGATCCGGCGCGTCTGCTGCTCGACCTGTAAGCGTTAGCGCGCACTGCGCGGTGCCCGGCCATGCATGGCGTGGCCGGCACATTGCGCCTCCCCCTGCCGTCTACCTTCAGTGAGTCACAATCAAAATGGCAAAAGAATTTGATGTAGTCGTTATCGGCGCCGGCCCTGGTGGTTATATTGCCGCCATCCGCGCCGCACAACTCGGTTTCTCGGTCGCTTGCGTCGAGGAGTGGATCAACCCGGCCGGCAAGAAGGTGCTGGGCGGCACTTGCCTGAACGTCGGTTGCATTCCGTCGAAGGCGCTGCTCGCCTCGTCGGAAGAGTTCGAGAAAGTCGGTCATCATCTGGCCGATCACGGTATCACCACGTCGGACGTCAAGATCGACATTGCGACGATGCTCGCGCGCAAGCAGGGCATCGTCGACAAGATGACGGGCGGTATCGAATACCTGTTCAAGAAAAACAAGATCACTTGGCTCCAGGGCCACGGCAAGATCGTCGCCAAGAACGACGGCGGCTATCAGATCGATGTGTCGGGCGCCGCGCCCGAGTCGGTCACCGCCAGGAACGTCATCATCGCCACGGGGTCGAAGGCCCGTCACTTGCCGGGCATACCGGTCGACAACAAGCTCATCTCGGATAACGAAGGGGCGCTCTCGTTCGATACCGTGCCGAAGAAGTTGGGTGTGATCGGCGCTGGCGTGATCGGTCTGGAGCTGGGTTCGGTGTGGCGCCGTCTGGGTGCCGAAGTCACCGTGCTCGAAGCCATGTCCGAATTCCTGGGTGCCGCCGATGCCGGCGTCGCCAAGGAAGCGGCCAAGCAATTCAAGAAGCAGGGCCTGGACATCAATGTCGGCGTGAAGGTCACTGACGTGAAGACCGGCAAGAACAACGTCACGATCAACTATACGGACAAGGACGGCAACGCCAAGACGCTCGACGTCGACCGCCTGATCGTGTCGGTCGGCCGCGTGCCGAACACCGACGAACTGGGCCTGAACAACATCGGTCTGGCGACCGACGAGCGCGGCTTCATTCCGGTGGACGACCACTGCCGCACCAAGCTGCCGAACGTGTACGCAATCGGTGACGTGGTGCGTGGCCCGATGCTCGCCCACAAGGCGGAAGACGAAGGCGTGCTGGTGGCCGAAGTCATTGCGGGACAAAAGCCGCACATCGACTACAACTGCATTCCGTGGGTCATCTACACGTCGCCCGAGATCGCCTGGGTCGGCAAGACCGAGCAGCAGTTGAAGGCGGAAGGCCGTGCGTTCAAGCCGGGGCAATTCCCGTTCGCGGCGAACGGCCGTGCGCTGGGCATGGGGTCGTCGGATGGCTTCGTGAAGGTGTTGGCCGATGCCACGACCGACGAAATCCTCGGCGTGCACGTGATCGGTCTGAACGCCTCCGATCTGATCGCCGAAGCCGTGGTGGCGATGGAGTTCAAGGCCGCGTCGGAAGACATCGGCCGTATCTGCCATCCGCACCCGTCGTTGTCGGAAGTGATGCGCGAAGCCGCCCTCGATGTCGAGAAGCGCGCGCTGAACAAGTAAGCTGCTTTTCGCTGACGCGTACGAACAAAGGCGAGGCGACTCGCCTTTGTTTTTTCCCGATTCCATCTGCCCCCCGGCCGGTCGCCGCACCGCATGAACGTTCGCGAATACTACCAACAGGAACTGGCCGCGCGCGGCTACGAGCCCGACGAGGCGCAGGAGCGCGCGGTCGAGCGTTTGCAACAGTGCTACGACGAATGGGCGGCATACAAGGCCAAGCGTTCGAACACGCTCAAGAAGTGGCTGGTGCGCCCTGATCTGCCCAAGGGGGTCTATCTCTGGGGCGGGGTGGGCCGGGGCAAGAGCTTCCTGATGGACAGCTTCTACTCGGTGGTGCCGCTACAGCGTAAAACGCGCTTGCACTTCCATGAGTTCATGCGCGAGGTGCATCACCAGTTGCAGGCGCTCAAGGGGTTGCCCGATCCGCTTGACGAACTGGCCAAGCGCATCGCCAGGCGGTATCGGCTGATCTGCTTCGACGAATTCCACGTCTCCGATGTGGCCGATGCGATGATTCTGCATCGGCTGCTGTCCGAGTTGTTCAAGAACGGTGTGCAGTTCGTGATGACGTCGAACTACCGTCCCGATACGCTATACCCGGACGGCTTGCATCGTGACCGTGTCCTGCCCGCCATCCGGCTGCTCGAAGAACAGCTCGACGTGCTCAACGTCGACGCCGGCATCGACTATCGTCGGCGCACGATGGCGCAGGTGCAGGTTTATCATTACCCCCTGGGGAACGAAGCGAATCGCGCATTGCGCTCGGCGTTTGCCGAGATCGCCGGTGTGCCCGACGAGAGTCCGCTGTTGCATATCGAGCAGCGTGAGCTCAAGGCGTTGCGTCGTGCCGGTGGCGTGGTGTGGTTCGATTTCCGCACGCTGTGCGGCGGCCCGCGCTCGCAGAACGACTATCTGGAATTGGCCAACCGTTTCCATACCGTCGTGTTGTCGGACGTGCCGAAAATGACGCCGCGCATGGCCTCGGAAGCGCGCCGTTTCACATGGCTCGTCGACGTCTTCTACGACCACAAGGTCAAGCTGTTGATGTCCGCCGAAGTACCGCCCGAGGGGTTGTACACGGAAGGCACGCTGGCCAACGAGTTTGCGCGCACGGTGTCCCGTCTCGTGGAGATGCAGTCGCGCGAGTATCTGGAAGCCCCGCGTCGCGTGGTGGATACTTCGCTGACCTGAGTGTGCAGCACGCTGATCCCGGCGCTTCAACTATCGTTCGCTCAGCGGTTCGCTCAGCGCGTGTGTGCGCCGCGATCGCGCTGGCGCGGGTCGGAGGCAGGTGGTGACGCTGGCGGTCGGCGCTGCTCGCGGAGATGGTTGTAGATGTCGCCGCGCAGGTCGCCCTGCGGCCGCACTTCTTGCGGTTGCGGCTGGGGTTGCTGCGGCCGTGCCGAGCCGGGCTGCGCGCCGCCCTGGCGATCGCCGCGTCCGCCCGGACGTTCGGCGCCTTGCGCAAACCAGCCGTGAAAAAAGCGGCTGCTCGACGGCGGTTGGGCCGCTGCACCCAACGAAGCGCCGGCCAGCATGATGCAACACATTATCCGGACAAGTCGGACGTGACGCATGGTGCCACCTCCTTGTCGGTTGAACTGCCGCGTGCCGTGCATGTCGTGCCCGGCGGGATCGGCGGACGACGGAGCGTGTCGCGGAATTGCGGCTACGCTTTGAGAGTACGAGGGTGACGGGCCGCGTGCTGTAATGATTTGTAAAGCAATGTAAGCCGGCAGGCGTGCATTGCGATACGTCGCCTACCATGCCTTGTTTGATCGACGGAGTTTTGCAATGCGTAAGGTGTCAATTGCCGCGATTTCCATGGGGACGCTGGTTGTCGTGCTGGGTCTGCTCTTCGGCACGCCGTATTACACGTTGTGGCGCGCGCGCGATGCCGCCAACGCGCGCGACGCCAATGCGCTCTCGTCGTATGTCGATTATCCGGCCGTACGCGAAAGCCTGAAAACGAGTCTTCACGACCAACTCGCACGTCAGATGGATAAGCAGCGGGGCAACGCCTTCGGGGCGCTGGCGCTCGCGCTGGGCGGCTGGGTGTCCGATCGTGTCGTCGAAGCGTTGCTGACGCCGGAAGCCGTGGCTGCCATGCTGCGCGGCGACAGCACCGGACTGCCGCCTGTGCCGGGCGCACCGGCGCCGCGCGATTCGGTGCCTCAGCCGCCGCAGGTCGACGGCAACACGCCGACGGCCCCAGCAGCGCCTCCGGCAGCGGCTGCGTCCTCGGGCAGTGGCGAGTCGCTCGCACCGGACAATGCGCGTGCGCGCACCACCACGCGCACCGAGTTTCAAGACTTCAGCCATTTTCTCGTGCACGTCTCGCGCAGCGATCGTCCGGCGCGCGTGGTGACGTTCACGCTGACACGACGCAATCTCGTGCAGTGGCGTCTGACCGCGATTGCCTTGCCACCGCTTTAATTAATCGTCGACATCGTTCTTGCATTGGGTACGAAGACACACTGGCGTGCGATGCTGAGTGCAGCGTCATGGCGGCGATTGTGCGTCGCAGGCGTCTTGTCGGCCAGCACCATTGTCGCGACCGCCGCCGCGGCTGCGGCCGGGGACGTGCCGACGCCCGTCGGCGTCTGGCGCATCGTCGACGACAGCGGCGATTCGAAAGCGCTCATCACCATCACCGAGAACGACGGCGAATACGTGGGATCGCTGACCAAGAGCCTGGGCAGGCGCGACGCGCTCGAGCGTCGCTGTACCCAATGCAGCGATGGGCGCAAAGGCAGGAAGCTCCAGGGGCTGGAGATCATTCGCGGCTTGCGCCGCGACGCGCAGCGCGACGAGTACACCGGCGGAAAGATTCTCGATCCGGAAAGCGGGATCGAATACGGCTGCAACGTGAAGGTTGTCGATGGCGGCAAGAAGCTCGAAGTGCGAGGCTACTTCGGCATTTCGTTGCTGGGTCGTACGCAGACCTGGATACGCGAGAACCCTAGCGCCGCTTCCCCATGATTCCCCGCGCTTCCCTGCGCTTCCCGGCGATGTTGTCGACGCCTGACACCGGCGGAGGATCGCCTTTGGGCTAGAGGACTTCCTCAGCACGGCGTAACGCCTTTGGCGTAATCTTCAAAGCGACTCACGCGCGTGGCGGAGCTTCGGTGACGTCCATCGTGAGTCCTACGACAATCAATTCCGTATCCGGGAGGATGACAATCATGAAGCAGATTTCGAACGCGACGTCGTGGCGGCGTCTGGGCGCACATGCGCTCGTCGCAGTGGCGTTGCTGGGCGGTGTAGCCAAGGCGGCGATTGCCGCCGACAACCTGTCGCCGGTCGGTGTCTGGAAGACCATCGACGACAAGACCGGCAAGCCGAAGGCACTCGTGACGATTTCGGAGCAAGACGGTCAATACATCGGCACGATCACCAAGGGCCTAGGCGAAAACGACGATCCGGAGCGCGTCTGCACAGCTTGCACGGACGCACGCAAGGGCCAGAAGATGCTGGGCATGCAGATCATTCACGGCGTGCGCAAGGACGGCGACGTGTACGACGGCGGCAGGATTCTCGATCCGGAGAACGGCATGGAGTACAGCTGCAAAATGAAGGTGGTCGACGGCGGCAAGAAGCTCGACGTTCGCGGCTTCCTCGGGATTTCGCTGCTCGGCCGCACGCAGACCTGGATTCGCGAGCAGTAAGCCGTTTAGGCACGGCATGGCACGCGTTTGCGCGTGCCGTCGGACAAAAGACTCGGACGTGCATTCGTCCGAGTCTTTTGTTTTCATCCGTGCGCTCCCGACGATGCTGCGGCGTGGGCATGCGCGACACACATCAGGCCGACATTTGTGCGATCTGCGGAGCACGACGGATCGTCGGACGATCGACACGGCAACGCCCGGCCAGTGTCGCTTCACTGTCCGGGCGTGACCGTCGTCGTTGGGTGCTACGGCCCCGCAGACGTTCCCCTCTCGCGATCTCTCGGCGACTCGATACCGATGCGTGGCGTCTTACTTGCCCAATCCACTCAGTCCGCTCAGTCCGCCGAGCAGGCCGGTCACCGGTGCGAGCGCACCGCCTGCGCCATTCCCGCTACCCGATCCGGCACTGGCCAGCGTCGTGAGCGGCGCGGTGACGGTGCTCAGAAGCGTCGTGAGGGGTGCCAGCGCACCGCCTGCGCCACCGCCGCTCCCACCCGCCGTATTCGTAATGCCGCTCAACAGGCCGGTCACCGCCCCCAACGGATTGCTACCCGAGGAGCCCGTTGCACTCGTGAGCCCGCCGAGAAGTCCGGTGACGGCGCCCAGCGGGTTGTTGCCGCTCGCTGCGGTAGGTGTCACCGTGGTGTTGCCCACGTTGGCGAGCACGTTACCCAGCGCATTCGCGCCGGTCGCACTGGTGGTGCCCGAGAGTAGGCCGCCTGCACTCGTGACGGTATTGCCCAGT
Organism: Pandoraea sp.; assembly: GCF_041919235.1. NCBI lineage: Bacteria > Pseudomonadati > Pseudomonadota > Betaproteobacteria > Burkholderiales > Burkholderiaceae > Pandoraea > Pandoraea sp. The sequence goes on along the minus strand of NZ_JAYRUC010000008.1, from coordinate 66,769 downwards.
GCCATGAGCGGATTGCCCAGGCTCGCTGCGGCAGCGTTCGGTGCCGAGGCCTTGACCTGCGCACCTGCCGAGCTCAATGCGCCGCCTAGCGTGCCGAGCAGACCCGCCACTGGCGTGCCCAGGCCGGTCGTATTGCCGACGCTCTGCGTGGCTGAGACAACCGTGTTCGTGATCGGTGAGATCGCGGACGAGAGTGCGGACGTTGCCTGGACGACCGGGGCGCTCGTCAGTGCCTGGGTGAGAGCTGCGCCGCCTTGCACACCGCCTTGACCGACGGTGGCGACGGCCGTGCCGAGCACACCGGTCAGCGTGTCGAGCGGCGTGTTCGCGAGCGGGCCGCTCTTGCCGATGCCGGCGATGCCGCTACCGAGCGATACGCCCGCGTTGCCGAGATCGGAAACGACACCGCCGGTACTGGCGAGAGACGTGCCGACCGGGTTGGCGCTGGTGTTGCCGAGTTGGCCGAGTCCGTCGCCCACGCCCTTGCCGAGATCCGTGACCGCGTTGCCGGTTTGCGTGAGCGCGCCGCCGAAACCTTGCGTGGCTTGCGGGGACACACCCGGAATCGTTGTGCTCGCGACTTGATTGCCCAGGGCGCTCACCACCGAGCCGACCGAACTGACGACGCCGGTGCTGCTGGTGGTCGGATTCGTGGGCGGGGTCGGCCCGTTCGGATTCGTTGGGTTGGTGGGGTTCGTCGGTGTGTTGGCAGTGGCACCGCTGCCGCCGCCATCGCTGGAACACCCGGTGACACCGACGACGCCCGCCACCAGCACGGCGAGCATTGTGGGACGCAGAATCTTCGACATGACGTTTCTCCTCGTTGGGGCAGCCGTCGCGTGCGCTCAGACCTTGGTGCGGCTTTGGGAAACCAGGCCCGCGATGTCTTGATCGGCCTCGAAGCGAAGGCGGAAAGTCTCGCTCTTGAGGGTCCGAATGCTCTGCACCAGAAAGTCGTGAATGGCGGCGAGTTCGCTGTGATCGTATGCGGCGCTGACTGCCGTGAGTTCGCGCGAGACCGACGACAGGAACTGTTCGATCTGCGCGCAGCGCTCTTCGATGGGATGAATCATCACCATGCGGCGATCGTGGGGGTTCTTCTCCCGTTCGACGAAGCCCGCGCGCTCGAGCCGGTCGATGACCGTGGTGATGCCACCGGAGCTGACCCCCATGAGTTCGGCGAGTTGGCCTGCGGTAATCGATTCCAGTTCGAGGATCAGATCGAGTGCGTTCAAATCGGTGACGTTCAGACCGAGCTGTTCGGCGAGCGCCGAGTGATAGAGCGCGGTGTACACGGCGAGCCGGCGTCCGAGCGAGCGGACGATGCCGGCGACGAGATCGTTACGGTTCGTATGTCGGTCGCTCATGGTGCCGTGCGTTGCGTTGAGCGGGGAGGCCGTCGGCGTCGCCCCGGAGGGGGCACCGGTATCGGTGCCGTACGTGTTATCGCTGTGGCCGTTGGCGAAACCGTTGCCGGTCTCGCGCATGGCCACGGGTTCGGAAACTTGCGGGGCGGATTCGCCACGACCGCGCATCAGAACGCCGGTGTCGGAAATGAAGCGGGCCATGGCATCTCCTTATCGATGAATCGAGTCGTGTACGCGCGATGTGCGCGACACGACACTGGGCTGACAATTACTTGCCGACGCTGGCCAGGCTGCCGAGCAGGTTGGTCACCGGCGTGAGCAGACCCGTGAGACCGCTCGTGGCGCCGCCCGAACTACCGCCGGCCGCGCTCGTGACACCCGAGAGCAGGTTCGTGACCGGCGCGAGCGGGCTGCTGCTGCCACCCGACGTGGCGCCGCTCAGACCTCCCAACAGGCCCGTGACCGGTGCGAGCGGGCTGCTGCCACCCGAGCCGCCGAGTCCGCCGAGTCCGCCAAGCAGGCCGGTGACCGAGCCGAGCGGGTTCGACGACCCGCCGGCTGCCGTCGTGCCGAGGTTACCCAGCAGCGAGCCGATCGGATTGGCCGAGCCAGAGGAAGTGCTGCCGTTCAGGAGCGAACCGGCATCGGTAACCGTGTTGCCCGTGGCAATCACCGTGTTACCCAGCGCCGTCACGACCGGATTCGACGAGGTCCCCTGCATCGTCTTGCCGACCGTGCCGACCGCGTTGCCGATCGTTCCCAGCAGACCTTGCAGCGGGCCGCCCAAGCCGGTCGTCGTGCCGACCGTGCGGGTGGTGTCGGACACCACGTTGGTGATCGGCGTAATGGCCGACGAGAGCGCGGTGGTGGCCTGAACGACCGGGCCGCCCGTGAAGGCCTGCTTCAGGATGGCGCCGCCGGCAATGCCGCCTTGGCCGACCGTGGCGACCACGTTGCCCAGCGCGCCGGTCAACGTATCGACCGGGGTGCCGGCGAGCGGGCCGCTCTTGCCGATGCCTGCGATGCCGCTGCCCAGCGAGACACCTGCGTGGCCCAGATCCGTCACCACGTTGCCCGTACTGGCGAGCGTGGTGCCGACCGGGTCGCTCGAGGCGCCGACTTGCCCCAGGCCGCTGCTCACGCCATTGCCGAGATCGGTGACGGCGTTACCGGTCTGCGTGAGCGCGCCGCCGAAGCCTTGCGACGCTTGTGACGACACGAGCGGCAGTTGGGTGTTGGCGACCTGATCGCCCAGTGCGCTGACGACGTTGCCCGCAGAGCTCACGATCCCGCCTGCGCCGGTGGCCGTCGTGCCGACGCCATTCGGGGCACTCGACGTGCCGGGCGCAGCGCCACTGCCGCCGCCGCCGCTGGAGCAACCCGTGAGGGCGATGAGGCCGATGGCGGCCGAAGCGAGGAGGGTGCGTTGAAGTGCGTTGGACATGATGTGTATCTCCCTTGATCGTTCTTGATCGTTCTGAATGTGTGCCGGCGAAGCGCCGCGCGGCGATGTCGTTACTTCCATTTGAGGAACCGGGGCCGCTCGCTGTGGTGCCGGTGCGCACCGTCAGCGTGGGGCGTGAGCCGGACCCGGGTCAGCCCGTCCCGATGCGTGAGCCTTGGGGCAAGGGCCGGGTCGCGGCGATCACAGGTGGGCGGAGGAATCGCGCGGGTCATGATCGATCTGCCTTTGGTTGACGTCGTCGATGCAGGGGGGGCCGGTTACTTCTTCGCACCGAGCAGCCCGCCCAGCAGGCTGGTCACCGGAGCGAGCGGACCGCTGGTGCTGCTTCCCGAGCCCGTAGCACCGCCGACGGCACCCGTCACGGAACTCAGCAGTGTGGTGACCGGCGCGAGTGCGCCGCCCGCCGTCGAACCGCCCGCTGCCCCGCCGAGCGCACCGGTCAGACCGGAGACGAGGTTGGTGACCGGGGCAAGCGGATTGCTGCCCGAAGCGCCGCCAGCGGCGCCGCCGAGGGCACCCGTCAGACCGGAGACGAGGTTGGTGACCGGAGCGAGCGGATTGCTGCCCGAAGCGCCACCGGTGGCGCCGCCGAGGGCGCCCGTCAGACCGGAGACGAGGCTGGTGACCGGAGCGAGCGGATTGCTGCCCGAAGCGCCGCCGGTGGCGCCGCCGAGGGCGCCCGTCAGGCCGGAGACGAGGTTGGTGACGGGGGCAAGCGGATTGCTGCCCGAAGCGCCGCCAGTGGCGCCGCCGAGGGTACCCGTCAGGCCGGAGACGAGGCTGGTGATCGGCGCGAGCGGGCCCGAGCCGGCACCGCCACCGAGGCCGCCGGTGAGTCCACCAAGGACCGAGGTAAGCGGGGCGAGCGGATTGGTGCTCGTCGGGGTGCCATGGACCGCGCCGCCAAGGCTGGCCACCGTGTTACCGACGCCTGCCACGATGCCACCGACGTCATTCGCTACCGGGTTGTTGATCTGGCCGCCGATCTTGGTGCCGATGCCGGCCAGACCGCCGCCGATTTGGGCCAGCAGGCCGGCGAGCGGCGTACCGAGGCCCGTCGTGTTGCCCACCGTTTGCGTGGTGTCCGTCACGACGTTCGTGATCGGGGTGATCGCCGACGACAGCGAGGCGGTCAGTTGTTGGACGGGACCGCTCGTGATGGTTTGTGTCAGACCGCCACCGAGCGCTTGACCGGCCTTGCCTACCGAAGTCACAACGCCGCCGAGCAGCGTAGTGACACCGTTGACCGGCGTATTGGCGAGCGGACCGGTCTGGCCGAGGCCGGCAACGGCGCTCCCCAGTTGCGTGCCTGCCGTGCCGAGGTCGGTGACGGCGCCGCCTACGCTCGCGAGGGTCGGATTGAGCGGATCGCTCACCGAGCCGAGTTTGCCGAGACCGTTCGTAAGGCCGTTGCCGAGGGTCTGCACGGCATTGCCGGTGGAGACGGCGGCGCCGGCCAGACCGCTTTGCGTTTGCGAACTGACCAGCGGCAGTTGCGTGCCGGCGAGCGTGGTGCCGAGATCGCTGACGGTCTTGCCGACCTGCGTCACGATGCCCGTGCTGGCGGTGGCGGTCACGGTGCCGATCGGGTTGGTCGCGGCACTGCTGCCGGAGCCGCCATTCCCGCCGCCGCCATTGTCGCCCCCGCCGCCGCTTCCGTTGCTGCCGGAGCCCGAACCGTCGGAGACCGTACCGGTGCCCGTGCCGCCGCCACCACCGGTCCCGGCGCTGGTGCCACTGGTGCCACTGGTGCCGCTGTCGCCGAGCGAGCCGCTGGTGCCGCCCGAGCCGGAGCTGGCGCAGCCGGTCATCGTGATGATGGCGAGCAGGCAGGCGGAAGCGAGAAGGTTGCGTTGGATATTTTTCATGATGGTGTCCTCTGGTCTGTAGTGGTGTTCAAGCGGGCAGTTCTTGCGCTGCCAGCCGGGCGTTCATGCGTTGAGCGATGAGTGCGAACAGGAGCGCGTTCACGACGGCGCTATCGGGGCCCGTCATCGCGTGGGCCGAGTTCGTATTGCTGGCGCTGCCGGTGTGGGTTGCATCGGCCGGTGTGGCGGTGGCGCGTACGCCACCGCCTTCTGCACCGCCCCTCCCTGGGCTTTCGCCTCTACGATCGTTCTCGGCAACAGCACTGCGCTGTACTGCCGTGATGCGTTGTTGCCCGGCCGGGATGGCTGCGGTGCGTTGCATCATTTGTTTGGTATTGCCAATGATCATGGTGTCCCCCGGTGATCGTTAGCGTTGCGATGCAGGGATATGCGCAAGACCCATGCCAAGCGTTAAGCCAGGGATTGAATAAACCCTCTAGTTTTTCCTGTGACGGGCTGAAAAGCCTGTATTTACTTGCGTTTAGGAAAACAAGAATCTTTGTGATCGAGAGATCGAGAATTGAAAAGCGGGGTGTGAGCGAGGGTTAACGCCATCGAGAAACCGCGAAAATCGAGCGAAATTCCGTTCCCGTTACGGGGTGCGTTACGGGTAACGTTACGTAACGCAATCGCGGAAATGGCACGTCGAAATCGGTGGATATGACGACGTGTGAGCGATCCGGAAAATGCCCGATTGGCAGCCATGCCGTACGCGCCGATATTTCACGCAATGGCGTGTTCGGCTTGGGCGAGCGCGATGTCGCCGCCGGGTGTGGAAATATGAATGAGGACCGGGGCGCCATGCGTGGCGCGAAACGCAAATCGACTTGAAATCGAGGGTGCTGTGGTCCTGCGGCGCAGGCGAGCTGGACTTGGTCTTATGGCCGATGGTGTGCGGCCGATCGTCTAGGCGGGAGGCGACTTGAATGGAGGAATGCGGGGGTCGTCGGCCTGAACGAGATCGCGCGAAGTCGCTGAATCGGATGAATCATTCTTTAAGTTGGCGCTGCAGATATTGCGTGAGCGCATGTGGCGCGACGCCAATCATGGTTTTCCCTCGCGGGCGTTCCATTAACTGGTTTTGGAGTATTGTTCGATCAACGGAGGTAACGTTTTCTTACATTCTCCGGGCCGATTGGAAGCAAGGCTCTAGTTTTTATCTTTTAGTTTAAATTAGCATCGAAAACAATAGTACGCCGCCGCATACGCCGTACCCATCGGCATAGAAATGTAGGCGTACAAGGTAAAAGAGGTTCGTCAGCCTGACGGCGCAACGAACCCGAGGCCGAAGTCAAGAGTTGATCTGCGATATGGCGCGCGTGCGTCGGCGGCCGAGAGGCCGACGATGTCCCGCTGTATGCCAATGGGCGCTTGGCGCTTTTTTGAGGGAGGGTGATATGAAACTCGGCAATCGTATTCGACTGTTCGCTCGCGACGAGCGCGGTGTAACTGCTTTGGAGTACGGCATTCTTGCCGCTATCGTGGCCGTGGTGATCGGCGGCACTGTCTATGGGAGCCTCACGAGTGCGTTCACTCAGGTCTTCTCGAAGATCACTTCGGCGGTGACCGCAGCGGGCTCCTCATCGGGTTCCTGACCCACGGTAGCGCGCGCCCTGCGACGTCAGTCGGAAGTTCTGCGCGTTCGCGCCTGACGATCGACATCCGTGGACACCCGTGCGCGACTCGCGCGCATGGCGCCGAGCTTCTGGCTGGCGAACGGGGCAACGATTGATCGCTTGATGTGCGGCGTCGTTCGGGCGGGCGAAGTGCTGTGTTCGGGAGGAGGCGGATCATGCGAGCAATGCGAGCAGGTGTGGCCGGTCGGCAGCGCAGACTGTCCCGGCAAAAGGGCGTGACGGCGCTGGAGTACGGGATTCTGGCGGCCATCGTTGCCGTCGTGATCGGCGCAACGGTTTTCACCAACCTGACCGGCGTGCTCACGAGTGCCTTCAGCACGGTGACGTCGGCAGTCACGTCGGCCGCGACGCACTGACGCGAGGCGCATCGTGCTCACGCTGCTGTGGCTGCTGTGCGTGCCGATCGTGATCACCGACCTGATCGCTCGCCGCATTCCGAATGCCTGGCTGCTGTGTATCGGGGCGCTGGCCTCGGTGTGGATCGTGTGGCGGGCGTGGTATGGCGAGCCGCAGGTGTTGTGGGTTCACGGACTCGGCGCGCTGATCGGATTGATCGTATTGCTGCCTTTCTGGTGGCGAGGCGTGATGGGCGCTGGCGACGTCAAGCTCTTTGCGCTGATTGGATGGGTGGCGGGTTATCCGGCGCTGCTGCCGGTCTGGTGTCTGGCCAGTGTGGCGGCAGGCGTGCATGCGCTGGTGTTGTTGAGCGGGCGGTTGAAGTGGCTGGCGCGGTGGCGTGAACGTCTGACGACGTCGGCCGTCTGGCAAAGAATTTTGCAGTGGCGCGCAGGCCGCGCGGGATTGCCCTACGGGGCTTATCTGGCGGTTGCGGCGCTCGTGGTGCGGTAAGGACAGTCAGTGCAGTGGGAACGGCAGCGGCACGTCGAGGGGGGCACCCACGACGGGCGCGATGTCAAGCGGTGACGAGTGCTGCCACAGGCAGTGCCGAGATAACGGGGGGCGCGGGCGATGCCGCGCAAATGGGTAGGGCCAATGCGTCGCCAAACACGGCCACAGAGTGCCGTGCGCGACGGGGAGCATCGTCATGAAGCGGTCTGGGGCACAGGCAGGATCAGGGTTGCGATGCGCGCGCTCACGCGGCGTCGCCGCTCTGGAATTCATGCTCATCCTGATGATCCTGTTGCCGGCGTTTTATGTCGCCGTCGCCTTCTCCATCACCATTCTTGCCCGTCAGATGCTCACGCAGGCCGCTTCCGAAGCCGGCCGTGCGATGCTGCGCGCCGGCACCATGTCGCAGCGCCAGGGCTACGCCACGCAGGCGATCGACACCACGTTGACCTGGCCGTCGGCATCGGCCGTGAGCACCAGCTTCACGCCCGATGCGACGTATCCGTGCCCGGCGTCGGGTGTGGGCGCCAGTTCGCAATGCATCGTTCATGTCACGCTCACCCTCACTCAGCCGATGACCGTCAATTGGCCGGGCCTTGGCGCGCTCGTGCCGCAGAACGTTGTCGGTACCGCCGCGATCACGCTGGACACGTCGACGCTCGGCGGCAGTTAGGCGAGCGCCGCGCCAGTGGGGAAAGTCGTTGTATCGGACGCGAAAAGGGATGTGATGTTTACCCAGTTGTCATGCCGCCGGCTCGCCGGCGTCCCGCAAGTTGTGACTGAGCGGCCGACAGGCCCCAAGCCATGAACAAAGCCACCAAGATTCTCGCTGCTGTGTTGGTTGTCGCCGGTGTGCTGCTGGCACTCTTCGCGTTGCGTCTCGGGACATCCAACGTGCCGGCACCGGCCGCTACGCCTTCTCCGGTGACACAGACGCTCACGCAGCGCTATCCGGCCGTGGTGGCGGCCAAGGCGCTCGCGCCGGGACAGCCCATCGGGGCAGACGGCGTGAAGCTCGTGCAGTTCGATAGCCAGACGGCAGGCGGCTTCGTCAACCCGGCCGATGTCGTGGGGCGCGTGCCGCTCGTTGCCGTCGCGGCCGGTGTGCCTATCACGCAAAACACGCTCGCGCGCGGCCTTGCGTTGCAGCTCGCGCCGGGCGAGCGGGCCGTCGCGATTCCTGTCACCGAAACCGTTGGCGTGAGCAACCGCATCCGCCCGGGCGATTACGTGGATGTTTTCTTCACGATGAAGACCAATCAGCCGGCCGGGCCGGCCGTGGGCCTGGTCGACGACACGCAGGCGCGTTTGCTCGCGTCGCGGGTGCGCGTGTTGAGCTACGGCAATGCGTCGCTCGACGATGTGACGCCGCCACCGACCGCGCCGGGGGTGGCATCCACCGTTCAGGCAGCCACCACGTCAGCCCCGCCACCGCCGCAGCCTGCCGTCAATACGCAGGCGCCCATGCCGGCGACCGCCGCCGTGGTTGCCGTGCCGGTGGCCGACGTCAACCGTGTGGTGTTGGGCACGCAGCAGGGCAAGATCACGCTGGCGCTGCGCAACCCGGCGGACGACGCCACACCCGATACGTCGCTGTTCCCGTCGCCGCCGCCGGTGCTCGTGGGCAAGGCCGGGCTCAAGGGCGAGGACAAGGCGGCGCTCGATACGCCCGAGAACCAGGCCTACGCCGGGATCGCCACGACGGGGCTTGCGGGTGCGCCGCCGCGCCGTCCGGCGATGCCCGGTCGTGCGCCGGGCGCAAGGACTGGCGGCGGTGGCACGATCGAGGTCGTGCGTGGCGCACAACAGACCACCGCCGCTTACTGACGCTCGCGACCGACGCCATGGACGTCCGACCGAATACGCTACGCCACTCAACCGACACCGTGACCGATACAGCCACACCATGATCAGAAGCCAGCTTCGCACTGCCAGACGAGAGACCAGACGCGTAACGGGAACGCTGTTGTGCTTCGCCGCGCTGCTCGCGTGCGGGGCCACGGTGCCGATGCGTCTGGCCGACGCCGCCGGCACCGCCTCGCGCGCCGGATCGCGATCGCTGACGCTGGGCGTTCACGATCAGTTCGAGTTGCACGTGCCGGGCGCGCTCGAGCGCGTTGCCGTGGCCGATCCGGCCGTGGCAGACGTGGTCGTGCTCAAAGGCTCCGGCGGTCGGCCCGGCTCGGTGCTGGTCGTCGGCAAGAAGGCGGGGACTACGCAGATCGCTGCATGGCCGCGTGGTGGCGAGCCGGTGCGTTGGGAAGTGCACGTGACGGGCGATTTGCAAGGCGCCCTGGGCGACACCGGCACGGCGAGTGTCGACGCGCGGGGCAACGCGGCGCTCATCAAGGGACATGCGAATAGCGTCATCGAACACAGCGGGCTGCAATCGGCGGCCGTCGATGCGGCGGGCAAGGGCGGTGTCGTTGTCGATCGCTCGACGGTCGGGGAGACCGGCGTGGTGCAGGTCGACGTCAAGATCGTGGAAATCAACCGCAACATTCTCAATCAGTTGGGAGCGAGCTTCGGCGCGTCGAAGAAGAGCGGCTCGGGCGGCTTTGGCGTGAGCTCGGCGCTCAACTCCGCGTTCGGCGGCACGAGCGGTGTGCCGAACTTCGGCTCGTTCTTCGGCTCGATCACCCGAGGCGCGTTCAGCCTGTCGGCGGAGATCGACCTGCTGCAATCGAACGGTCTTGGCCGTGTGCTCGCCGCACCGACGCTGGTTGCGCTCTCGGGCCAGAGCGCGAGCTTTCTCGCGGGCGGTGAGATTCCGGTGCCGCAGTCGGGCGGCCTCGGCACGACCACGATCGTCTACAAGCCGTTCGGTGTGGGGCTGACGGTCACGCCGACGATTCTGTCGCCGAACCGGATTGCGTTGAAGGTGGCGCCTGAGGCGTCGGACATCGACTATACGAATGCCATCGTGACCGATTCGACCCAGATTCCTGCGATCACGACGCGCCGTGCGGACACGACGGTCGAATTGGGCGACGGCGAGAGCTTCGTCATCGGCGGCCTGATTTCGCGCACGACGACCGCTGCCGTCGACAAGGTGCCGTTGCTCGGCGATCTGCCGTTCATCGGCGCATTTTTCCGCAATCTGAAGTACAACAGCGCCGAGAAGGAGCTGGTGATCGTTGTCACACCGCATTTGGTCAAGCCGGTTGCCAAGGGGGTCGCGATGCCGTTGCCGGGCGATACGCGTGAGCGTCGTCCGGGGCCGGTGTGGGGCGCCTACCTGATGGGCGGGGCGAGCGACAGCGAATTGCCGGGATTCTCGAAATAACGCCGATACGGGCGCGAAGGCGGTATCGAGCGGCGCAAGGGCGAGAGCCAGGACAGGGCAGTAAGGAGTGCACACATGAACGCACCGACGCGAATACTGGACACCATGACAGAGTTGCATCGCTTCCTCTTCTGCAGTGCGCACGCCGGCCACGGTCAGTGGCTTTCGGCGGCATTGCGCGAGGAGGGCGTGGTGTTGCAGGAGGCCGGCCGTCCGGCGCAACTGCAGCAACGCATCGGCGATCTCGATCCGCAGGTCGTGCTGCTCGATTTCTCCGGTGAACCGACCGGCCAGGCCGACGAAGCCCCCGATGGCGGCATCGCCGGCGCGGTCGAACTCGCGCACATGCTCAAGCGTGTGGCGCCCAAACTGCCTCTGGTGGCGGTGGGCTCGATGGCGCGGGCCGACGGGATGAAGGCGGCGATCCGTGCCGGCGTCCACGATTTCATCGATATGCAATCGCCGCACGACGAAGCGCTCGACGTCATTCGCCGGGTGATCGATCAAACGCCGAAGGCGGGTATCGCCGCGCCGCAACGCCACGGCCGCTTCGTGGTGCTGCTCGGCGCGCGTATCGGTGTCGGCTGCAGCACGCTCGCCGCCCATTTGGCGCAGCTCGGACAGGAAATGTTCGTGGGCGCCCACCCCGACAAGGCGGCCAGGACCCCGAAGCCGGCGAACAAGGACGACAAGTTCGACGCCTCGCTGCTCGGTCATGTGGCGCTGCTCGATCTGGGGCTGCCCTCGGGGGACGGCCTGCTTTATCTCAATACGCAGAGCCAGTTCAGTTTTGCCGAGGCAGTGCAGAACCTGCGGCGTTTCGACGAGACGCTCGTGCACACGGCCGTCTCGCATACGCCCAGCGGTCTGGCGGTCCTGCCGCTGCCGCTCGACCTGGGCGACATGCGCAGCGTGGCTGCGGGCGACGCGCTGGCGCTCACCGACCGGTTGCGTGCGTTCTTCGATTTGATCGTGGCCGATCTGGGCGGCTTTTCGAATCCGGCGTTCGTCGCGAGCCTCGTGCGCGCGGCCGACGAGGTCTGGCTGGTGGTCGATCAAAGCGTGGGGGCCATCGTCTCGCTCGCCTCGATGCTGCGTGATCTGGAAGAAAAGAGTGTCGAGCGTACGCATCTGCATCTCGTACTCAACCGCTACGACCCGCGCTATGGCATGGCGGCCGACCAGATCGCCAAGCGATTCGACGTTCCGTTGCTCGCCACGCTGCCCGACCGACCGCTCGCCATGCTCTCGTCGACCAACCAGGGCAAGCTGATTCTCGATACCGCGCGCAGCGACCCGTACGTGCGCGCGTTGCAACCGCTGGTCGAACGATTGCTCAGCGCGCAACAGGCGCGAGCCGCAGCACATCGTCAGTCCTCGGGCTGGCTGGGCCGATTCATGGGAAAGCACTGATATGACCGACTCCATCGAATTTGCCGACGACAAGCGCGCGTTTGCCAATTCACAGCAGTTTCAGGACATCAAGACCGCAGCGCATGAACATCTGCTCGCGCGGATCGAGGAACTCGGCGCCGAGTTCGGACGTTGGAGCCGCAGCGCGATTCAGCAGTTCGTCGATCTGGAAATGGACGGCTTCGTGCGTTTGCGCCGTATTCCGATCAACGAATCGGAGCTGCGCCAGATCTCCGATGCGCTCACGAAAGAGCTGGCCGGATTCGGCCCCATCGAGGATCTGCTCGCAGACCCAGCGGTGGAAGATATCTTGATCAACGGTTACAACGACGTGTACGTCTCGCGTCAGGGCGTGCTGGCCCGCGAGGCGTTACGCTTCTCCGACAATCAGCATCTGCTGCGCATTGTGCGACGCATTCTTGCGCCGATCGGCCGCCGGCTCGACGAGTCGAATCCGATGGTCGATGCGCGCCTGCCCGACGGCGGGCGTCTGAACGTGGTGATCGAGCCGCTGGCGGTGGACGGCCCAGTGGTCTCGATTCGCAAGTTTCGCAAGGACCCGCTCAAGCCGTCCGACCTGCTCGCACTTGGCAGCTTCAACGAAGAGATTTACGGTCTGCTCGAAGCGGCGGTGCGCTCGCGTTGCAACATTCTTGTCTCCGGCGGCACCAGCTCGGGCAAGACGTCGCTGCTCAATGCGCTCGCGAGCTTCATTCCGGCGACCGAGCGCGTGGTGACGGTCGAGGACACCGCCGAACTCTCGCTCAACCATCCGCACGTGGTACGGCTCGAATCGCGTCAGGGCGGCTTCGACGGATCGGGCGAGGTGAGCATTCGCGATCTGATTCGCAACAGTTTGCGCATGCGTCCCGACCGGATCATCGTGGGCGAAGTGCGCGGCTCCGAAGTGCTGGAAATGATGCAGGCCATGAATACCGGCCACGAAGGCTCGATGGCGACGATTCACGCCAACTCGCCGCGCGAATGTCTCTACCGTCTTGAGATGCTCGCGGGCTTTGCCGGTTTTCAAGGCAGCGAGAGTAGTCTGCGCCGGCAGATCACGAGTGCGCTCGATTTCATCGTGCAGATCGGCCGGCTCTCCAGCGGACGCCGGCGCATTCTGTCCATTACCGAGGTCACGGGGGTCTCGGATACGGTGATCTCGACGCAGGAGCTCTTCCGTCACGAATCGGTCGTGGGTCCCGACGGCGAAGAGAAGGATCGCTGGGTCTCGCTCGGCCTTCAGCCGCATTCGCCGAAGTTGCAGCGCTATCGCGAGCAGACGCGCAACGCCGCTGCGGCCGCGGCCGCACAGGCGCAGGCCAACACGCCGCCGGATTCGGGCGGCGGTGGTGGCTTCTTCGGGCGCCGGCGATGAATGCCGTCGTGCGGTGGGTCATATGCATTGCGCTGCTGCTCATCGCGGCAGGGCTGGAGCTATGGCGCCGCACGCACCAGCGCGTACGCGCGCAGGCGACGAGTGCGTTTCTCGATCGACAACTCGCCCAGAACGCGCCGCGGTTTGCGGCAGGCGAGGGGTCCATCGAGCGCACGCCGCGCCGCAAGTCATTGCCGTGGGAGTTCTTCTTCGAGCGCGCGGGCGTGCAACCCAACCCGATGTTCTACGCAACGCTGGTCGCGCCGGGGCTGCTGCTGGTGCTGGTGTTCTGGGCTTGGCATGGGCCGCTCTCGGCCATCGTCATTCTGCTGATGTACGCCGTCGGTACGGTGATGCGCTACTGGTTCAAGGCGGCGCGCCGGCATCGCAACATCGTGCGTCAGTTGCCGATTTTTCTCGACGGCATGGTGCGCATGTTGACGGTCGGCAATAGTTTGCCGGCCGCGTTCCAGACGGCGGCCGGCAACGCCGACATGCCACTGCGCGAGTTGCTGGACCGGGCGGTGCGGCAGGTTCAGGCGGGTGTCGATCTGGACGTTGCGCTCAAGCAAATCGCGCGCGTGTACCACGTCGAGGAGATTTATCTGTTCGCATCGGTGGTCGATCTCTCCACCCGCTTCGGTGGACGCGCCGACCAGATTCTGTCGCGCATGGCCGGCTTTATGCGCGATCGCGAGCAGGCGCAATCGGAACTGTATGCGTTGTCGTCCGAGACACGGATGTCGGCGTGGGTGCTGGCGGCGCTGCCGATCGTTGTCAGTGCCGTGCTGATGTTGCTGAATCCGAAGTTCTTCGAGCCGATGTTCCAGGAGGGGTCAGGTCAGAAGCTGCTGGCGATCGGCTTGGGGCTGGAAGTGTTCGGCGGCTTCTTGCTGTACCGGCTGGCCAAGTCGCTGTGAGCGGGAGGAAAGACACTGTCATGACGCTTTCGTCGCTGTCGGGCAACTCGCACCTGTGGATGATGCTGGGCCTGTTGATGGTTGCGGCCGGGCTGCTGCTGGCGGCGTCGGCCCTCGTGTTGCGCGCGGTGCGTCAGGGGCGCAGTGAACGCATGATCGATCAGGTGCTGGCCAGCCGGCAGCAACAGGCGCTGGCGGCGCTTCGTGCGGCGAGTGCAACGGGCGGGCTGCGTGCCCAGGGCGATGACGACGGGCTGACGAGCGGCGAGGGGGGGCGGCGCGGTTGGCGCGCCTTGTTCGATCGCGCGGCGGCGCTTGGCAAACAGTGGTCGGAAACACGTCTCGGGCAGTATTTGATCGCGGCCGAAGATCGTTTGCTGCTCGCACAGTGCGGCTATGACAGCGTGCGCGCCAAATCGCTGTTCCTGTTTTCGCGGGTGGCGCTGGCGGTGGTGCTGCCGCTGCTTGTCTGGTGGTGGTTCCCGGGCAATGGCGGGCTCGGCACGATGCTGCGCCTGATTGGCGCGGCGGGGGCTGGACTGCTGGTGCCGAAGTTCTATGTGCAGCGCAAGGCGACCCAGCGCCGTCGCGATCTGGTCGACGAACTGCCCTTGCTCATCGATCTGTTGCGTCTGCTGCAAGGGGTGGGCCTGTCGATGGATCAGAGTCTGTACGTGATGGTTACCGATTTTCGCGAAGTCTTGCCGATCTTGTCCAAAGAGTTCGAGAGCGCCAATCGCCAGCATGCTTCCGGACGTGGGCGCGAGGCGTCGATGGCCCGGCTGCGCGAGGTGTACGACAACGACGATCTGCGTGCGCTGGTGCGGCTCATCGTGCAGGTGGAGCAGCACGGCGGTGCGGTACAGGAGCCGCTGCAGCAGTTCAGCGACCGCTTGCGCGAGCAACGTCGCCAGACCATGAAGGAGCGCATCGGCAAGCTCACGGTAAAGATGACACTGGCGATGATGCTGACCCTGCTGCCCGCGCTGATGCTGGTGGTCGCGGGGCCGGCCATCCTGTCGCTGACCAAATCGATGGAGGCCATGCAGTGATCCTACGAAGCGAGATATCCCGCCTCACGCGGGCCGCTGCGGCACCCCGCGTGCACGGCGAAGGCAGGGCCGGCCGCGCGACGGCGAGCGGACTGATTGTCGTGCTCTGTGCGGCGACGCTTGCCGGATGTGGCGGGCCACGCATCGGCGGTTACGGTGCGCCGACGGCTGCCGCGTTCATGCAGGCCCAGCAGAACGACGAGGAAATGGCCAAGGCCGCCAAACCCGATACGCGCGAACTGTACCTGTCGATGATTCGGCAGATGCAGGAGCAGGGCGCGTACTTCGCGTCGCTGGCGCACATCGATCAGTTCCGCATTCAGTACGGTGCTGCGCCGGATATCGACGTTCTGCGCGCCGACGCCTTGCGCGAGACGGGGCAACCCGACGCGGCCGAGCAGGCGTATCGGACATTGCTGAGCGGCAGCGAAGCGGCGGCGGCATGGCATGGCCTGGGGTTGATCGCGGCGCAACACAAGGATTACGCGAGCGCGGTGCAGGCACTGCGCGAAGCAGTGACGCGCGCGCCGACGCAGGCGTTCTATCTGAGCGATCTCGGCTTCGCGCTGTTGAACAATGGCGATACGGTCGCCGCGCGAGTGCCCCTCGCTCAGGCGGCCGAGCTGCGGCCCGAGAGTCGCAAGGTATTGAGCAATCTCGCCGTGTATCTCGTGGTGGCGGGCGAGCGCTCGCGTGCCGACGAGATGATGACGCGCGCAAAGATGCCGCAGACCACGCGCGATGCCATCGACAGACTTGCCGCCGAGATCGGTGCGCAGGTGAAGGCGCGCCGGGCGGCGGCGCAGGCTGCGGCAGCACGTGCTGCCGTGCAGGCGGCCGCATCGATCGCGCCGACCGCACAGAAAGCCGCGCCGATGGTGACGGCAGCGCGCGGCGCGGCGGGAAGTGAAGCAAGTGCGGCGGGCGTTGCGGGCGCGGATGCGCCGGTGGTCGTCCGTCTGACGCCGGGTGGGTCGCCCGACACGGGGCCAGGCAAGACGCCGGGCGACGCGGCCTCGGTTCCGGCGGCGATGGCGCATGCCACGCTGGCGCGGGCCACAGAGGCCACCCGCAGCGACATGCCGACGTCGATGCTCGAGCGTTTCAGCCATTCGGAGTAACGCGATGGCTTACTTATTGACGCGTGGCGCAGCGCCCAGGATGCGCGCCACGCAATATCACGGAGACGCCATGATGGCAGTCGAGAAACCACAGGCGACATCGGGCTTGCGACCGCGAGCGGTGGCGCGGTTCGCGGTGGCCGCGCTCGCGCTTTGGGCCGGCGCGGCCGCCGCGCAAAGCAATGCACCGATCACGGGATCGATGGGCGGCGTCGACGCGCGCGCCGTCGCCGCACCGACACCGGGGGCGCGGGTTGTGCCGTCTGCACCGTCTGCGCCGGCCGTGGCCGACGCCGGGTACACGCAAGGGGTTCAAGGGGCTAAAGGGGCGCGCACGGCGGAGGTGCCTGCGGCGCAACCGGCACGCGTGCCACGCGACGTGGTTCGGCGCGACACGCCGTTACGCGTGGGCGAGCACGCCCCTGACGGCATGTTGGGCGACGAGACCGAAGCGCTGCTCACGCTGCAAGCGAACAATCTGGCCGCGGGGCCGGGGCTACCGATGCTTGGTTCGACGGCTTCGCGCGCCTACAAGCGCTATCTGGACAGCTTTACGTACGCGATTCCTCAGTTCTATCCGACGATCGTCCAGAGCGACAGCGGGACGGGCAACAGCGGTGGCGGCGGTGCGGCGGCCGCGCCGGCAGCAACGGGGGCTGGCGCAAGCCAGTGACGCGTCATGATTGCGCGTGAGCGTGTGCGCCAAATGGGTCGTGCGGCCTTCGCCCGGGGGCGGCAACGCGGATCGGTGCCGATTCTGGCGTTCTCGTTCGTGATCGTGGTGCTGATTCTCGCGTTCGCCATCGATGCGGGCTACGCGTTCATGAAGCGGCGCGACCTGCAACGCGCGGCCGACATGGGAGCGCTCGCCGGTGCGCAGACGTTGCCGGGCTGTGCCAATGCGACGTCGTTTGCCACGGTCGTGCAGGCGAACGTGACGTCGAACATGGGCAGCAACGTCTCTGGCTTGCAGGTGACGTCGTCGTGCGGCATCTGGACTTCGTCTGCGGCATCGGCCACCGTACCTGGAACGTTTGTCGCGGCTAACTCGGGCAATGCCGCGAGCGGCAATGCGGTGTCGGTGACGCTGTCGCTGGCCGTGCCGTCGTTCTTCCAACTCACGGGCACGCGCACCATCACCGCCACGGCCATCGCCCGTAAGGCGCCCGCAGTCGTGACGTTTACGGTCGATTCGGGATTGCTGAAGCTTGATACGAACAAGTCGCTGCTTGCACCGTTGCTTCAGGCAGTCGGCATTTCACCAACGCTCTATGTCGCCGCGGCGCAGCAACTCGTTGGCGTCAACGTTACGCCGCAGGGATTGTTGCAGGCGCTTGGGGTCCCGGTCACGGGGGATGTCAGCGTTGCGTCGCTTTCGGGGGTGGCGGCGGTGAAGAATCTCACCGTCGGGCAATTGCTGAGTGCGACGAATACGGCATTGATCACGCAGAACGGCGCGCTCTCGGTGTCGGTCGCGGCGATGAACAATCTCATCAATGTGTTCGCCGGCAGCCCGGTGCTGAACCTGCCCATCAACTTGCTGGGTACGGCGACGACGCCCGGCATCATCGCAAACATCGACGCAGCGGGAGTGAGCGCTGCCAATGCACTCAGCGCCAATATCGGCGTGGCCGATCTGATATCCGCTGCCGTTGTTGGCGCGAACGGCAGCAACGCCGTGGCGATCCCGTCGCTCTCGATTCTTGGCGGAACGGTGTCGGTCGTGGCCCGCGTGATCTCGCCGCCTCAGGTCGGCGTAGGCGGCGTCGGAGCGACGGCGACCACGGCACAGGTGCGCCTGTTCCTGACGGTCAACTCGTCGGTCGGTACGCTGGGCGGGGTGCTCAGCGGTCTGGGCACGCAGTTGAATCTACCGCTCGTAATTGAGGCGGCGCAGTCGACCGCCACGGTGACGGCGCTGCAATGCGGCGCGACACCTTCCGCGACCATGCAAGTCAATTCCGGGTTGGTGAATGTCTGTGTGGGCGGCACCGCGAGCGGTGTGAATGTCGCAAGCAACCCTGCAAGCTGCACCACGCTCATGACGCAGCGTACGAACATCGCGACCTTGTTGGGTTTGGTGAACGTGGGCGGAAACGTCAACCTTTCGCTGGTGACCAATTCGCCTACGCCATACACCTTTACCGGACCGTTCCCGCAGGTCCACGACTTCGCGTCAAACCTGGATCTCTCTCAGATTATTGCGAAGATTGTCCCTGCGTTGCTCACGAGCTTGTCGCTCGACGTAAGTAAGTCTGGGACGTCGTCGTCAAACACGATCAGCACAGGTCTGGTCGGCAACGTGCCGACGGCGGCCTTCACCATCTCGACGGTCAACTCGTTTCTCAGTTCGGCGGCGGCTGGACTCCAGACGACGGCGAATGCCCTCGGCAGTACGCTGGGCGGTGTGGTAACGCTCAATTTTCCGCAAATCTTAGGGGGCTTGGGCGGACTCGTCTCGGGACTGGTCAATACGCTCGACGGAATCGTGAATGGGCTGTTTGGCGGGGTATCGGATCTAGTGTGCAATCTGTCGGGCAGCGCGGCGAATCAATGTCGCATCAATGCCGTGTCGGCATCGATCGGCACCGCCGACATCTCGCCCGTGCTCGGCAGCATTCTTTACACATTGCTCAACCCGTTGCTCAACCCGCTCAGCACGGTGCTTAACACGCTTCTCACGTCGTTGGGCGTCTCGCTTGGCACGACCACCGTCACCGTGGACAGCATCAACTGCCAGAACGGACTCGTACAACTGGTGTATTAGCGGCGCCGGACAGGCGCCAGGCAGCCAAGCGGCCAACACGGCCAGGCCCGACGGCCCGGCCGGACCGAAGCACCGAAACACCTCATGACGGACACCTCCGGGGTGTCCGGCAACCAGCGGACAAGCATGAAAAGCAAGCCAGTACGTGAAGACCTCGACGTGTACGTGTGGGAAGGCAAGTCGGACATTGCCGACCGCGTTGCGCATTGCCTCGCGAGCTTCGACATGGAAGTCATTCGCGCCGACGGCATCGATCTGTCGCGCGAGCGCACCAAGGCGCGCCCGTCCATCGCGGTGGTGAGCGTATCGGTGATCGAAGGCGCATCGACCAACGCGCAAGAGTGGCAGTTGGGCCACGGCATGCCCGTCATCTGGGTGGCGACCACGCCGCGCGAAAACGATCCCCGCGTCTACCCGCCCGAGTACAGCAACATCCTCACGCTCGACTTCTCCGGCGCGGAACTGCGCACGCTCATCTTCAAACTCTGCGGCGCCATTGCAGAAGCCGACCGCACCCCGGCGCCCGCCGACCCGCTCGTCGCCCAGTCGAGCGCCATGCTCGACCTGCTCGCCGAGGTCGACGCCTTCGCCGATTGCGATTCGAACGTCCTCATTCATGGCGAGACCGGCGTGGGCAAGGAGCGGATTGCGCGTCTGCTCCACGACAAGCAGACCCATTACGGGCAAGGGCCGTTCGTTGCCGTGAACTGCGGCGCGATTCCCGACGGCCTGTTCGAGTCGCACTTCTTCGGGCACGCCAAAGGCGCGTTCACCGGCGCCCTCTATTCGCACAAGGGCTATTTCGAGCAGGCTAACGACGGCACGCTCTTCCTCGACGAAATCGGCGATCTGCCGCTCTATCAGCAAGTCAAGCTGCTGCGGGTGCTGGAAGACAGTGCCGTCACGCGCCTCGGTTCGGCGCAGCCGGTGAAGCTCGACTTCCGGCTCGTGGCCGCCACCAACAAGAACCTCAAGACGATGGTGCGCGACGAATTGTTTCGTGCCGACCTGTTCTACCGACTCGCCGTGATCGAGCTGCATATCCCCAGCCTCGAAGAGCGCGGGCCCGTCGACAAGCTCGCCGTCTTCGCGGCCTATCTCGGCAAGGTCGTCGGCGACAGCGAGATCGGGGCGCAAGTGCCGCCGTGGCTGCGCGAACGGGTCGAGTGCGGGGTGTTTCCCGGCAACGTGCGCGAGATGCGCAACATTGCGGAGCGCGTTGGCATCATCTATCGGCAACTCGGCGGCTGGGACGAACGGCGCATCCGCCCGATCTTCGATGCGCTCGCCATCGGCGCGCCCGCCCGCGCCGACGACGCACTGCGCAGTGGGGCGCTGGCCGAGCGAGGCCGCTGGGACGCGACCGAGCGGGCGCGCATCGTCGCCGCGCTCGACGCCAACGGCTGGCGCCGTCAGGACACCGCCAACGCCCTGGGCATCAGCCGCAAGGTGCTTTGGGAAAAAATGCGCAAATATCAGATTCTCGGCAACGATTCGGAACTGGCCAGCGAGGAAGAGGGCGGTGCCGGCGGCGCACCCTAGCGATGGCGCCGAAGCGCCGCGCACCCGGCCCGCAATGTTGGCAAACCGAAGGAAACGGCTGAAAAGCGCACTTCCTGACGATAGCCGGACGTTACCCCCCGCCAAAACGATCCGTGCCTGCTTGTCACGTCTCTTGCGTGGGCAATGCCTCAATTTCCACTTGGATGACGGGATTTGTCTGACATGTAGGTTCCCTTCGGCGGAACTCGCGTGGACCCCGGAGTTGCGCGGTATCAACAGATGAAATCGGGCGGGCGCAATAACGCATTCCCCGCTTGGAAGAGCGCGCCTCAATGGATAGAATTGTTGGCTATTGCGGGCATGCGGTTATCATTCCACAAATTCGCAGGTGTCAGATCCTCGGGACGGCGTCCGGGGGGTGAGTGAAAGCGGCGAACAAGGATCGTGAAACGATCCGGTCGATAACAGGAAAACAGATCAGATGAAAATCAGTGATTGCCGGGGGCGGTTTTGGTTGGGCGTGGGGGTGGCATGCCTGGCGGCCTGGGGGATGTCAGCGCGGGCTGCAGACGCGGTCAAGGACGTGACGGGCGCAACATCCGCACAGCTCGCGGCGCCGGCAGCGCCTGCGCAATCGGCCACGGCTCCGGCAGCCGCTTCGGGGGCGATCCAGGAACTGCGAGATCGCATTCAGAACAAGGAAGTCTCCGAACTTCGCACTACCTACAACGGCCGCTATGGTGCGAGCCTGTTGTTCTATCCGCAGACGATTGGGTACTACGTCGCGCTGTTCCACGAGGGCCAGTTCTGGCGCGTGGTCAAACTCAGCAACGAGAAGAAGGCCGAAGCGCTGTATGCCGACTTCGTGCGTCAGACGCAGGTGCTCGCCGATGTCGAAATTCGCCGCATCAAGCTCGAAGCCCAGAAAGCACTGATGGAGCGCCAACTGGCCGCGAGCGAAGCGCGTCTGAATGCGGTGCAGAACGATCTGACGATTCAGCGTCAGCAGGAGCAGGCGCTGGCCCAGAACCAGCAGGCTGTGCGTGAGCAAGCCTCTGCGCTGGAAACGGAACGTACCGCTGCCCGTCTGCGCCTGAACGACCTGCAAGGCCAGATCCGCTCGCTGGAAGCCGAGCAGAACAGCGCCGACTCCGATCTCGTGCGCTCGGTCAAGAGCACAGTCAACCGCAAGCCGCCGCATCGTCGTTGAGTCGATGGCCCATCGGCCATTGTTCGGCCGACGCCTGTCGATGTGGAAAAAACCGCCTTCGGGCGGTTTTTTTATGGTGCGCGACACGCTGACCGTGACGCGAAATGTCGGGCGCGCACGGGGCGCGAGGTGTCGTGCACGCTGGCGCTACACGCATTTGACGAGGCTGTCGACTCGTGAATCGCGCATGCTGGCCATATGTCTCGCATTTGCAACTCGAAACGCGCCGTCGCACGCACAACCCTTTGGTGGCTTGGGGCGGCAAAACCCTTGTCGCGCCACACTGGTCACGGCGCGCGGCTCGAATTATCCTAGCTAAGCCTGTCACGTACGACGTTCGGCACTCAGCACCTGTCCGGACTGGCGAGGGAGCCGGCGCCCAGTTAGAATAGCGCCCACTTTGTGCAGCGCAATAAAGCGATTACCCAAACCTTATGACGCAAAACATACGACACGGGCAGCGCCCTCAGGCTTTGCCCGCGCTCATCGTGGCGGCCATCGGCGTGGTCTTCGGCGATATCGGCACCAGCCCGCTCTATGCGCTCAAGGAGTGTTTCGATCCGCAGCACGGCATTCCGTTCAACCAGCAAGCCGTGTTCGGCATCATCTCGCTGCTGTTCTGGGCGCTGGTGATCGTCGTCTCCCTCAAATACGTGCTGTTCGTGATGCGCGCGGACAACCGCGGTGAAGGGGGCGTACTTGCGCTCATGGCGCTCAGCCTGCGCAGCGTGCGTGCCGGCAGCAAATGGGCGTCGGTGCTGATGATGCTGGGCATGTTCGGCGCCTGCATGTTTTACGGCGACGCCGTCATCACCCCCGCCATCTCCGTGATGTCGGCGGTCGAGGGGCTGGAAATCGCCGCCCCTTCGCTCTCGCGCTTCGTGCTGCCGATCACCATCGCCATCCTGATCATCCTGTTCTCGATGCAGAAATCGGGCACGGCCAAGGTCGGGCGTCTGTTCGGCCCGGTGATGGTGACGTGGTTCCTGCTTCTCGGCGTGCTCGGCGTCAGCAACATCGTCGCCGCGCCTGAGATCATCAAGGCGATCAACCCGTACTACGGCATCCACTTCATCCACACGCACGCCCTGCAAGCCTATATCGTGCTCGGTTCCGTGTTCCTGGTGCTGACCGGTGCAGAGGCGCTGTATGCCGACATGGGGCACTTCGGCATTCGTCCGATCCGGTATGGATGGTCGTTCCTCGTGTTCCCGTCGCTGGTGCTGAATTACTTCGGTCAGGGCGCGTTGCTGCTCACGAATCCGAAGGCCATCGCGAACCCGTTCTTCCTGCTCGCCCCCGACTGGGCGCTGATACCGCTGGTGATCGTCGCCACTGCGGCTACCGTGATTGCATCGCAGGCCGTGATTTCCGGGGCGTTCTCGCTGACGAGTCAGGCCATTCAGCTCGGTTATGTGCCGCGCATGAAGATTCTGCATACGTCGGATCGCGAAATCGGCCAGATCTACATGCCGGTGATCAACTGGGCGCTGCTGGTGGTCATCATCTGGATCGTGCTGGCGTTCAAGTCGTCGAGCAATCTCGCGGCGGCGTATGGCATTGCGGTGACGACAACGATGGTCATCACGACGATTCTCGCTTGCGTGGTCATGGTCAAGGTCTGGAACTGGAACAAGTTCCTCGTAGCGCTGATCATCACCGGTTTCCTCGTGGTCGACTTCGCGTTCTTCGGTGCGAACCTGATCAAAGTCGAAGAGGGCGGCTGGCTCCCGCTGGCGCTGGGCGCGTTCCTGTTCTTCATGCTGATGACCTGGCACAAGGGCCGTCAATTGCTGCGCGAGCGCACGGCCGCCGACGGTATACCGCTCGCCCCGTTCCTGCAGGGCCTGCTCGCGCATCCGCCGCATCGCGTGGCGGGCACCGCGATTTACCTGACCGGCGGCAATTCGCTGGTGCCGGTGAGCCTGCTGCACAACCTCAAGCACAACCGCATCCTGCACGAACGTACGATCTTCCTGACGTTCCGAACCGTCGATGTGCCTTACGTCGAGGACGCCAACCGCCTCGAGGTCAAAGACCACTCCGGCGGGTTGCACAGCGTCGTGGCAACGTTCGGTTTCAACGAGACGCCCGACGTGAAGGAAGTGCTGAATTGGCTCGAGCAGAAGACGGACATGCACTTTGAGTTGATGGACACGTCGTTCTTCCTCGCGCGTGAGACGGTGGTGCCGACCAAGCTGCCGGGGATGTCGATCTGGCGCGAACGCCTGTTCGCATGGATGCATCAGAACGCGGCCAAGCCGACCGACTTCTTCAGCATTCCCGCGAACCGCGTGGTTGAACTCGGAACCAAGATCGAGATTTGAGGCGCGGCCAGTGCCCCGTTGGCCGGGGCCGGGCGCGAAGTTCGACATTAGCCGGTGGAGCCGTCTCTCTGAGCTGCACCGGCTTTTTTGCATCTGTTGGATAAACAAAAGGCCCGCGATCCGGAGATGGCGGGCCCGTCGCGCATCGCGATTCGCGATTCGCGATGCGCGGCTCAGGCGGCCGCGCGTCGGTCTTCTTGCCTGGTTCAGCGCTTGAGTTTGGCGAAGGCGGCCGCCATGGCGTTGACCGTCTCCGGCTCGCGTTGACGTTGCGCGCCACCGCCGCGCTGGCCACCGCCGGCACCGCCGCGTCCGCTCCCACTTCCACCGCCGCTGCCTGGGCGATCGCTCGCCCCCGCCACCGGCAGATCGTCGTTCAACCGCATGGTGAGCGAGATGCGCTGACGGCGCGGATCGACTTCGAGCACCTTCACCTTCACGATGTCGCCAGCTTTCACGACCTCGTGCGGATCCTTGATGAACTTCGTCGACATGGCGGAAACGTGCACCAGGCCGTCCTGATGGACCCCGATGTCGATGAACGCGCCGAACGCGGCCACATTCGTCACCACGCCTTCGAGCTGCATGCCCGGCTTGAGGTCGGTCAGCTTCTCGACACCTTCCTGGAACGTCGCCGTCTTGAACTCCGGTCGCGGATCGCGGCCCGGCTTCTCGAGTTCGGTGAGGATGTCCTTGACGGTCGGCAGGCCGAAACGCTCGTCGACGAATTCAGTCGCCGAGACGCTGCGCACGACCGAGCCATTGCCCATGACGTCGCCAATGGTCTTCTTGATCTTCGCCAGAATGCGCTCGACAACCGGATACGCTTCCGGGTGCACCGACGAGCGATCGAGCGGATTGTCGCCGCCGTTCACGCGCAGGAAGCCTGCGGCCTGCTCGAAGGTCTTGTCGCCCAGACGCGGCACCTTCTTGAGGGCTTCGCGATTCGCAAACGGGCCATTGCTGTCGCGGAAGTCCACGATGTTCTTCGCGAGCGTGCTGTTCAAACCTGACACGCGCGCGAGCAAGGGTGCCGAAGCGGTGTTGACGTCCACGCCCACGGCGTTCACGCAGTCCTCGACCACGGCATCGAGCATGCGCGCCAGCTCGCGCTGGTTCACGTCGTGCTGATACTGGCCTACGCCGATGGCCTTCGGCTCGATCTTGACGAGTTCGGCCAGCGGATCCTGCAGGCGGCGGGCGATCGACACTGCGCCGCGAAGCGAGACGTCGAGTTCGGGAAATTCCTTCGCCGCGAATTCAGATGCCGAGTACACCGAAGCGCCCGCTTCCGAGACCACGATTTTCTGAAGCCTGAGTTCCGGATGGCGCTTGATCAGCTCGAGTGCGAGCTTGTCGGTTTCGCGCGAGGCCGTGCCGTTGCCAATGCTCACGAGTTCCGCGCCGGTCGCGGCGGCGATCTTCGAGAGTCGCGAGAGCGAGCCGTCCCAATCGCGGCGCGGCTCGTGCGGGTAGATGGTGTCGGTGCCCAGCAGCTTGCCCGTGGGGTCGACCACCGCCACCTTCACGCCGGTGCGCAGACCCGGGTCGAGGCCGATCACGCTCTTCGGGCCGGCCGGCGCGGCCAGCAACAACGCCTTGAGGTTGCGAGCGAACACGCGAATGGCCTCGCTCTCGGCGCTTTCGCGAATTTGCGTGAGCAGTTCCGATTCGAGGTGCGGCTGCACCTTGACGCGCCAGCACCAGCGGCACACATCGCCGAGCCACTTGTCGGCGGCGCGGTTCTGCTGGCGAATGCCGAAGTGGCCCGCGATCACGCCTTCGCACGGATGCGGGATCTGGGCGTCGAGTTCCTCGCCCAGGCCGAGCTTGACCATCAGAATGCCGAGGTTACGACCGCGGAAGAGGGCGAGCGCGCGATGCGACGGCACGGCGGCGATCGGTTCGGCGTAGTCGTAATAGTCGCGGAATTTCTCGCCTTCCTCGTTTTCCTTGCCTTCGATGACCTTCGACGAAACGACCCCCTGATGCCATAGGTAATCGCGCAGTTTGCCGAGCAACTCGGCCGTCTCGCCGAATTGTTCCGACAGGATGTCGCGCGCGCCATCGAGCGCGGCCTTGACGTCGGCCACGCCCTTTTCGGCGTCGACGAACTTGGCGGCTTCGATTTGCGGGTCGAGCGTCGGATCGGCGAGCAATGCCTGCGCGAGCGGTTCGAGACCGGCTTCGCGGGCGATTTGCGCGCGGGTGCGGCGCTTCGGCTTGTAGGGCAGATAAAGGTCTTCGAGCGTCTGCTTCGTGTCGGCAGCCTCGATAGCGGTGCGCAACTCGTCGGTCAGCTTGCCCTGCTCGTCAATGCTCGCGAGGATCGACGCGCGGCGTTCCTCAAGCTCGCGAAGATAAAGCAGGCGCTCTTCGAGCGTACGCAACTGCGTGTCATCGAGGTTTTCGGTCACTTCCTTGCGGTAGCGAGCGATGAAGGGCACGGTGGCGCCTTCGTCCAGCAGTTTCACAGCCGCCGCGACCTGACGCGGCTGCACGCTGAGTTCGTCGGCGATACGTTGAACGATCTGAAGGGCTACGTTTTGCGTCATGAGTGTTGCGAGTTACCCAAGTGCCAGGAGCGGGGCATTTTGCCATAAACCGCGGGCGCGTCCGGGCAGGCAATGTTAAAATTTGGCATTACTCTGCTCAACCTCATGATTTCCTTCGCAAAATTGTTTTCGCGCCTGTATTCGTGCCGTCCTGCCGCAGTGGGCGCGTTCGGCATCGTGACGGCGATGGCCGTCGTGCCGGGCGCGTCGTTCGCGCAGGGACTCTCGGCAGTCGAGGCCGCCGGGCGCACGACCGAACAGCTCCGCGTGCCGCATGTGCCTTTCGACGCCACGGCCGATCGTACGCCGTCGCCGGCCAGCCAGGCCGACGCCGCAGCCCTCGCCGAGGACGACAAGCCCGTCGCGTACGACGCCCCACTCGATCTGCACCCGGCTGACGACGATTTCGCGGGCCGGCGTGCCGTGCTCGATCGTCAGCGTGCCTGGATCGACTATCGTTTCGAAGAGGCGAAGTACGAATGCGCGTCGAAGTTCTTCGTGAATTACTGTATCGACAGCGCGCGTGACAAGCAGCGCACGGCGCTCAAGGCGGTTCGCAGCCAGCGGCTGGTCCTCGAAGATCAGGAGCGCAAGGCGCGCGCGCAGGAACGTGATGAGCGTCTCGCCGAGAAGCGCGCTCAAACCGCAGCGGAAGCCCCGCAGCGGGCCGCAGAACGCGCGCAGAACGTCACAAGCTATGAAGCCAAGCAGGCCGAGTATCAGCAGCGTGTGACCGAGCGCACCGGGCAGGCACCGCAGCGCGCTGCCAACACTGACCAGTACAATGCCAAGCAGGCCGAGCAGCAGCGCAAGCTCGACGACGCGAAGGCGACGGCGGCGCAGAAGGCGGCCCAGCGCGAAGAAAACGTACGCAAGTACGACCAGAAGCAGAAGGACGCCATCGAGCGTCAGAAGAAGTCGGATGCGCGTCGCAACGAGTCCCAGTCGGGCAGTTCACCGGCACAGAAGGCGATGCCGGGACAGTAGGCGATGTCCCGGGCGACGCCGCCATTTGCGTTGGGCGTTGGGTGTTGGGCATTGGCCGCCGGCCTGCCCGCGAGCGTCATTGTTTGACACGGCTTTGGGTGACGACGGTTGTCGCCGGAGCCGGAATCTTTTGAGATTCGCAGGAGAGTGGCCACGATGCAGCACGATCTTCACTCCGTTGGGCGTCGCATCATCGAGTTGCAGATCGAACACCGCGATCTCGACTTCCTGATCGACAAATTGCTGACGGCGCCGACGTACGACGAACTCCAGGTCACGCGGCTCAAGAAGCGCCGTCTGAAAATCAAGGACACGATCACCCTGCTGCAAGTGCAGCAAATGCCGGATCAACCCGCCTGAGCGGGTGCTTCGCGCGACGTTGGCGAGTTTGGCCTGAACGACCGCGCGATTTTTTTCCATTGCCAGCGTTGCGAATCCCGTAGGTGAGATTCGCGGCGCCTTTGAGCTCTCCTGCCGTTTTGACCGATTCCGCCGCACCCAGCGATTCCCCCGACATCCCCCAAAGCCCCGAGGCGCCCACCTTTCACGGACTCAAGCCGCTTGCCGCCAAGCGCGAGCGCGAGTTGCAGGAAATCTTCGGCGACGGCGGGATGCTTGCCCGCGCGATCGACGGCTACCGCTCGCGTGAGCCGCAGACCGAGATGGCGCGTGCGGTGGCCGCTGCCATGGACACGCACGACACGCTGATCGCCGAGGCGGGGACGGGGACGGGTAAGACATATGCATATCTCGTGCCTGCCATGTTGTGGGGCGGCAAGACGATCATCTCGACCGGCACCAAGCATTTGCAGGATCAGATCTTCGCACGCGACATTCCCACGGTGCGCCGGGCGCTTGCCGTGCCCGTGACGGTGGCGATGCTCAAGGGCCGCGCGAACTATCTCTGTCATTACTATCTGGAGCGTGCCCAGCAGGAGGGCCGCTTTGCTTCGCGCCACGAAGCCGCGCAATTGCGCGAGATCGTGACGTTCGCGCAAATCACGCACAGTGGTGACAAGGCGGAACTGGCATCGGTGCCCGAGAACGCGCCAATCTGGGCGCAAGTCACGTCCACGCGCGATAACTGTCTCGGTCAGGAATGCCCGCGCTACAAGGATTGCTTCGTCATGCAGGCGCGCAAGGAAGCGCAGCAGGCGGACCTCGTGGTCGTTAATCATCACCTCTTCTTTGCGGATGTGATGTTGCGCGACACGGGGATGGCCGAACTGCTGCCGAGCGCGAACACGGTGATCTTCGACGAAGCGCATCAGTTGCCGGAGACGGCCACGCTTTTCTTCGGCGAGACGGTCTCGACGGGGCAGATGTTAGAACTGGCGCGCGACTGCGTGGCTGAAGGGTTGATCCATGCGCGCGACGCGGCTGACTGGGTCAAGCTTGGTGCCACGCTTGAGCGGGCGGCGCGCGATGTGCGTCTCACCTTCGGGCAGGACAACACACGCATGTCCGCCGCACAACTGGCGGACGATCATGCGCTCTTCGGCGCGCTCGACAGCGTGGACGTTGCGTTGCAGGACGTGATCGAGACGCTCCAGCACCAGTCAGAGCGGGCCGAGGCGCTGGGCGCTTGCTTGCGCCGCGCGCTGGAACTGCACCAGCAACTGGAGCGTTGGCAGACGGGCGCGGCCCCGCCCACGCCTGGCGAATCGCCACTGCCGCTGCTCGATCCGGATGCGCCGCGGGTCACGGACGGCAAGCGCGAAAAGGCCTCAAAGTCCGCCAAGGCCGCCAAGGCCGCCAAGGCCCGCGAGGCGGACGCGGTGCGCCTCGCGGCCGAAGCGAAGGCGGCGCAAGCGGCACCGATGGGCGAGGGCGAGGTGGGAAAAACCTACACACCGCCTGAAACCGTGCGCTGGATTGAGGTCTTTTCACAGGCGGTGCAGTTACATCAGACACCGCTCTCGATTGCGCCGATCTTCGCGAAACAACGTGCGGGGGCGCCGAGGGCCTGGATATTCACGTCGGCCACGTTGTCGGTAAAGGGCAATTTCATGCACTATGCCGCGCAGTTGGGGCTCGATGCAGGCAAGTCGCTCACGCTCGCCAGTCCATTCGATTACCCGAATCAGAGCCTGCTGTATGTGCCGCGCGGGTTGCCGCAGCCGTCATCGCCGGGGTTCACCGACGCGGTGCTCGATGCGGCCTTGCCGGTACTGGAAGTGAGTGGCGGGCGGGCCTTTGTCCTGTGCACGACGTTGCGCGCGGTGAACCGGGCGGCTGAGCGTCTGCGTGAGGAGTTCGACCGGCGTGGCTGGCCTTATCCGCTGCTCGTGCAGGGCGAGGCGAGCCGCACCGAATTGCTCGATCGTTTTCGCGCGCTCGGCAACGCTGTGCTCATTGGCAGTCAGAGTTTCTGGGAAGGGGTGGATGTGCGTGGCGAGGCGCTCTCGCTCGTCATTATCGACAAATTGCCGTTCGCGCCGCCCGACGATCCGGTGCTGGCCGCACGGCTCGACGCACTGACGAAGAAAGGGCTCAGCCCGTTTGCCGTGCACCAGTTACCGCAGGCGGTCATCACGCTCAAGCAGGGGGCAGGGCGGTTGATTCGCTCCGAGGAGGATCGTGGCGTGTTGATGATTTGCGATCCGCGCCTGGTCGATAAACCCTACGGGCGCCGGATCTGGCAGAGCCTGCCGCCGTTCAAGCGCACGCGCGAGTTGCCCATCGTGCGGGGCTTTTTCGACGAGATCGCTGCCAGCGAAGGCGGCTGAGATGCGCAGGCGCAGCGCGCCTCGATCGAGCGGAATCCTTTAATCCTGGCACGGCGCGTAATGCCGCGTAATGCCGCGTAGTACCGTGTATTGTCGCGTCATGCGGTTCAGTTGAGCATGTGTGGCGCTGGGTCGTCCGACGCGAGGCGCCGCAGGATGGCGAAAAAAATGCCGCTTCGATTTTGCATCGAAGCGGCATTTTTTGCCTTAACCGACGGGCCTACAGGCCTTCCGATCGGATCGGCTGCGCTGGCTTAACGCCAGATCTGCCACCAGGACTTCTTGTCGCTGCCGTTGCCGTCCGTGCGATGGCCGACCGTCAGATAGCCACTGTTCGGATAGGTCTTCTCCATCACGCGGCGAGCGTCGTCACGCAGTTCGGTCATGCCGAGTTTGTCGTACGACTTGATCATGATGCCCAGCGCATCTTCCAACGCCGGCGCTTGATCGTAGTCCTTGAGCGCGCTTTGCGCACGGTTCACGGCCGCAAGGTACGCACCGCGGCGATAGTAGTACTCGGCGGCATGCACTTCGTGGGCGGCCATGGCGTTGACAGCGTAGCGCATACGCAGTGCAGCGTCGTTTGCGTACTTGCTGTTCGGATAGTGCTCTACCAGATACTTGAAGCTGTCGTAGGCCGCGCGCAGCGCCTTCGGATCGCGTTCGCTGAGGTCCTGACCCGAGAAGCGGCCGAACAGGCCCAGATCGTCGTTGAAATTGATCAGGCCCTTGAGGTAGTAGGCGTAATCGATCGACGGGCTGTCCGGATGCAGCCGAATGAAGCGGTCAACGGCGGTCAGGGCCTGCGCCGGCTCGTTGTCCTTGTAATACGAGTAAGCCGTATTGATCTGCGCTTGCTGCGCGTGCGGGCCGAAAGGATCGCGACCTTCGAGCAACTCGTAGTACTTGGCGGCCTTCGTGTAGTCGCCAGCATCGAAGCTGTCCTTCGCTTCCGAGTATAATTTGGTCGTCGACCAACCGGCCGTTTCGTCGACCTTCTCCGGCAAAATGCCGCAGGCGGCCACACCGCCGACCACGACTGCGGCCAGCGTCAGATGTTTGACAAGTTTCAGGGCTTGCATGCTCGTTGGCTTCACTTCTCGATGACCCATTCAATTCTGCCGGATTATAACGTAACCGCCTCATTCGCCACGGAAAATGCGGAGGATTCGTCTGACGACGACCTCGACTCGCTTCCCGAGGCTTTCCCGAGTGCCGCCCATGGCCCCCTTCCGGGGGCTTCCTTATCGATGGCCGCGCTGTCGGACGGGGCTGGCGTCAATGCGCCGCTGAGCGCGACGCTGCCCGAATCGCTCGCCGGTGAGCGTCTCGACAAAGCGCTCGCGCAATGTTTTTCCGAATACTCCCGCAGTCGGCTGCAAGCGTGGGTCGAAGACGGCCGTGTGACGCTCGACGGCGAGATTGCCAAAGTCCGTCAGAAAGTGGCCGGCGGTGAAGTCGTCCTCATCACGCCGGCCGCGCTGCCCGAACAACTCGCCTTCGCACCGGAACCGGTGCCGCTCGACGTCGTCTACGAAGACGCCACGCTCGCTGTCTTCAACAAGCCTGCCGGCCTCGTGGTGCACCCGGCGGCGGGCAACTGGTCCGGGACATTGCTCAACGGCCTGCTGTATCGCTATGGGCAAGCCGCCGCCGAGCTGCCGCGTGCGGGCATCGTTCACCGGCTCGACAAAGAGACGTCGGGCCTGATGGTCGTGGCGCGTACGCTGATTGCGCAAACCGATCTGGTCCGTCAGTTGCAGGCCCGCACGGTCAAGCGTCATTACGCCGCGTTGGTGTGGGGACGTCCGCCGCAGCGCACGGTCGTGGACGCACCCATCGGCCGTGACCCGCGAGAGCGCACCCGCATGGCGGTCGTGCCGGGACAGGGTGGCAAACCGGCGCGTACGCGTGTCGTGACGGTCGCCACCGCAGAATGGGACGGTTCTCCCGTGTCGCTCGTGCTTTGCTCGCTCGATACGGGGCGCACGCACCAGATTCGCGTTCATCTCTCGCACCTCGGTCATTCGCTGCTGGGCGATCCGCTCTACAAACCCCGCCACAAGCGTCCCACGCTGCCGGGCGATTTCGCGCGACAGGCGCTGCATGCCTGGCGACTGGGGTTGATCCATCCCGACGAGGGCCGTCCTGTGCACTGGCAAGCGACGTTGCCCGATGACATGCGCGGACTCATGGCCGCGCTCGGTCTCGAATTCGATTTTTCTACGCTCCCCGAATCGCTAGATGACTTCTTCCCTGCCTGAACAAGATCGGATGCCTGCGGATTGGATCGTGCCCGACTGGCCCGCCCCGCAGAATGTCCGCGCCATATTCACAACGCGGGCCGGCGGTGTGAGCGAAGGGCCGCAAGCCACGTTCAACTTGGGTTACAAGGCAGATGACGATCCTGCTGCGGTACGCATCAATCGGGCGTTGCTTGCGGCACGCACGGGCGTGCCATCGGCGTGGGTCGCGCAGGTCCATGGGCCGCGTGTCGTCGATGCGCAGGCGGCCCTCGATGCGGTGAATGCTGGCGATCCGCTGCCTGCAGATGCCAGTGCCACGAACGCAGCAGGGCTCGCGAGCACCGTCATGGTGGCGGACTGTCTGCCGGTGTTGCTGTGCGATGCGCAAGGCCGTGCCGTGGCCGCCGCACATGCGGGGTGGCGCGGACTGTGCGCCGGCGTGATCGAGCGGACTGTGCAGGCACTGCGGGAGCGGCTGCCGAGGGAAGATGCCGCTGCGCAAGTCATCGCCTGGCTCGGCCCTTGCATCGGCCCGCAGGCGTTCGAAGTCGGTCCCGAGGTGCGCGAGGCATTTCTTGCTGCAGCGACGCCGGACGAACGCGAAGTCACGCAGGCCGCGTTTGTCCCGCACGGAGATCCCGCCGTTGGAAAATCGCTGGCGGACTTGTGTGCGCTTGCGCGTTTGCGACTCGCCCGCGAGGGCGTGACGCAGGTCTCGGGCGGACAGTGGTGCACCGTCAGCGATCCGGCGCGGTTCTATTCATACCGGCGCGACCGCACGACTGGCCGCATGGCAGCGCTTGTCTGGCGCACGGCCTGACGCAGCGTGACGCGGTTCAGGGCGTCGTGCGTGTGTCGCAGGTCAGTCTGACGGCGGGGGCGGTGCGATCTCGCGATCCGGCGCCGCAAACGTCCCTGTCGCCCCTGTCGCCCCTGTCACGTCTGCCGCCGCCGTCGCGACGTGTTCGCGCCGCAGCGCGCGTACACGCCGGATGCGGCTTCCTGCAATGTAGAGGACAAGCAGCGCGGGGCCGAGTCCGCCACCGACAAAGATGACGACGCCCAGCCCGACGGACGGCGCGGTGATGGCTACCATCGCAATGACATAAAGCCAGCCGAGAATGACGATAAACATCGGGGCAAACGCGCATTCAAAAATAGGTGGGGCGACGGGACAATGCACCAAGGACGTTCGCCGCAAGCATTGACAGGCCTGCACGCGCACGCAAGAATGCTTCACAGGCGGGGCGCATCGCTAACAACGAAGTACGCCGCCGCGTTTCGGGCGTCGGCCCGTGAACGCAACGGACGTGACACTCAGGCTATCATGAATCGCGCCAGTGCCAACCTCGATCCGGCCTCGTTTGCCGCCTCGTTTGCCCAGCAGTTTCCCTCCGCTTCGCTCTCCGCTCAGGACATGTCGCAGTGGTTCAAGGCCGCTCAACAAATGTTCGGCGCCTTGCAGGGAGCGGCTGGCCCGTCATTTCCTGCTGCCCATGGGGCGGCGGCCGCGGCGAATCCATTCGCGGGACTTTTCGAGCACTTCGGCAAGGCGGGCAACCTGCCGCCGCCAACGCAGTTGCACGTCGATCCGGCACGTCTGAACGCGCTTCAGACGGACTATGCCCGCGAATTTTCCGAACTTGTCGCCAGCTTCAATCAGCCCGGCCTGGACACGGCGCCCGCCTTGGGCGACCGGCGTTTTGCGGGTGACGGCTGGCGAAATCCGTTCTATGCGTTGCCAGCCGCGTTGTATCTGCTCAATGGGCGCTTCCTTCTGCGCATGGCCGATCTGGTCGATGCCGATGCCAAGACGCGGGAGCGGATTCGTTTTGCGATCGAGCAATGGGTGGCGGCGAGTTCACCGGCCAACTTCATCGCAACCAATCCTGATGCACAGCAGCGCCTCGTGCAGACGCGCGGCGACAGTCTGCTCGCCGGCATGCAGCACCTGCTGGTCGACATGGGCAAGGGCAAGGTGTCGCAGACCGATGAGACGGCCTTCGAAGTTGGACGCAACGTGGCGACGACCGAAGGCGCCGTGATCTTCGAGAACGATCTGATCCAGCTCATTCAGTACAAGCCGCTCACGCCGACGGTGCATCAGCGCCCGCTGCTCATCGTGCCGCCGTGCATCAACAAGTACTACATCCTCGATCTGCAACCCGAGAACTCGCTGGTTCGCTACGCGGTGGAGCAGGGCAATACGGTGTTCGTCGTGTCGTGGCGCAATCCTGATGCATCGCTCGCGCACAAGACGTGGGACGACTATGTGGGCGAAGGACCGATGGCGGCCATCGACGTCGTGCGCGAGATCAGCGGGCAGCCGCAGATCAATGCGCTGGGCTTCTGCGTGGGCGGCACGTTGCTCGCCACGGCCCTCGCCGTGTTGGCCGCGAAGGGCCAGAAGGGCCGCAAGTCGCCAGTGGCGAGTGTGACATTACTGACCACGCTGCTGGACTTTTCCGATACTGGCGTGCTCGACGTTTTCGTCGACGAGCCGCATGTGCAATATCGCGAGCAGACGATCGGCGCGGGGCCGGGGCGGCCGCCGGGCCTGATGCGTGGTGTGGAGCTCGCGAATACTTTCTCGTTCCTGCGTCCGAACGATCTCGTCTGGAATTACGTAGTCGACAGCTATCTGAAGGGCAATGCGCCTGCGCCGTTCGACCTGTTGTACTGGAACGGCGACGGCACCAATCTGCCGGGGCCGATGTTCTGCTGGTATCTGCGCCATCTTTATCTGCAGAACGAACTGAAGCAGCCCGGCAGGGTGCAGACGTGTGGCGTGCCGGTGGATTTGGCCGCCATCGATGCCCCGGCCTATATATTTGGCTCTCGCGAGGATCACATCGTGCCCTGGACGTCGGCGTTCCGTTCGTTGCCGTTGCTGAGCGGTGAGCGCCGCTTCGTGTTAGGCGCGTCCGGTCATATCGCCGGGGTGGTCAATCCGCCGGCGAAGAAAAAGCGCAGCTACTGGCGCAACGACGACACGGGTATCGATGCGAACGACTGGCTGGCAGGCGCGACGGAGCACCCCGGCAGTTGGTGGAGCGACTGGAGCGAGTGGCTCGCGGGTTACGCGGGAAAACGCGTCAAGG
The DNA here is from genome assembly GCF_041919235.1 of Pandoraea sp. Classification (NCBI taxonomy): domain Bacteria; kingdom Pseudomonadati; phylum Pseudomonadota; class Betaproteobacteria; order Burkholderiales; family Burkholderiaceae; genus Pandoraea; species Pandoraea sp. Next base: position 30,988 of record NZ_JAYRUC010000008.1, on the reverse strand, counting down.
CGCCAAAAGCGTATGGTAATGTTGCTTATGCACCCATCGAACCGGCGCCCGGCCGCTACGTGAAGGCCAAGGCCTGAACGGTTGGAAGACAACGGGCATCCCCCCCGGTTCGACTCATTTGAAAACGAGGAAAGAGACATGACGGATATCGTGATTGTGTCGGCTGCGCGCACCGCAGTCGGTAAGTTTGGCGGCTCGCTCGCCAAGGTGGCTGCGCCGGACCTGGGGGCAATTGTCATCGACGAAGTGCTCAAGCGTGCGAAGCTCAAGGGCGAGGACGTGAGCGAAGTCATCATGGGGCAGGTGCTGACGGCGGGCTCGGGGCAGAACGTGGCGCGTCAGGCATCGATCAAGGCGGGGCTGCCCATGATGGTGCCGGCCATGACCATCAACAAGGTCTGCGGCTCGGGCCTGAAGGCCGTGATGCTCGCTGCCAATGCCATTGCCGCAGGCGATGCCGACATCGTGGTGGCGGGGGGGCAGGAGAACATGAGCGCTGCGCCGCATGTGCTGCCGGGGTCGCGCGACGGTTTCCGCATGGGCGATGCCAAGCTGGTCGACACGATGATCGTCGACGGCCTGTGGGACGTATACAACCAGTTCCATATGGGCGTCACGGCCGAGAACGTCGCCAAGGAATATGGCATCACGCGCGAAATGCAGGACGCGTTTGCCGCCGCATCGCAGAACAAGGCCGAGGCCGCGCAGAAGGCAGGCCGCTTCGACGCGGAAATCGTGCCGGTCATGATTCCGCAGCGAAAGGGTGATCCGCTGGTTTTCAAGACCGACGAATTTGTGCGCCATGGCGTGACGGCCGAATCGCTCGCGGGCCTGAAGCCGGCGTTCGCGAAGGAAGGCACGGTGACGGCGGCGAATGCGTCGGGCATCAACGACGGTGCCGCCGCCGTGGTCGTGATGTCGGCCAAGCGCGCCGAGCAACTGGGGCTCACGCCGCTTGCCCGCATTGTGGCGTACGCGAACGCAGGCGTGGACCCGAAGGTGATGGGCATCGGCCCGGTCCCGGCATCGCAGCGTTGCCTGTCGCGTGCGGGATGGAAGGCGAGCGACCTGGATCTGATGGAGATCAACGAAGCGTTTGCGGCGCAGGCGCTGGCCGTGAACCAGCAGATGGGCTGGGACACGTCGAAGATCAACGTCAACGGCGGCGCCATCGCCATCGGCCACCCGATCGGGGCGTCGGGTTGCCGCATTCTCGTCACGCTGCTGCATGAAATGGCGCGTCGCGACGCGCGTCGCGGTCTGGCCTCGCTGTGTATCGGTGGCGGCATGGGCGTGGCGCTGGCGCTTGAGCGCGTCTGAAGTTTATCGGGACATCGTCCGAGAAGAATCCAATCGGTATCGCCCGTGCGTGCAACGCGCACGGGTTCATACCGGAGTAGTCAGGAGACGAAAGGCACGCGCGGGAACGCGCGGTCTGCGCGTCGGTCAATTGGCAGTCGCAACAGGCGGCAGATGTGCCGTTATTTTGGGGGAAGCGTTCCATGACTCAACGCATTGCATACGTGACTGGTGGGATGGGCGGTATCGGTACGTCCATTTGCCAGCGGCTGCACAAGGATGGCTTCACCGTCGTGGCGGGCTGCGGACCGAATTCGCCTCGCCGAGTGAAGTGGCTGGAAGATCAGAAGGCGATGGGTTTCGATTTCATCGCCTCCGAAGGTAACGTCGGTGACTGGGAGTCGACCAAGGCCGCGTTCGACAAGGTGAAGGCCGAGGTCGGCGAGGTCGACGTGCTGGTGAACAACGCCGGCATTACGCGCGACATCGTCTTTCGCAAGATGACGCGCGAAGACTGGGATGCCGTCATCGACACCAACCTCACGAGTCTGTTCAACGTCACCAAGCAGGTGATCGACGGGATGTGCGAGCGCGGCTGGGGCCGCATCATCAACATTTCGTCGGTGAATGGACAAAAGGGGCAGTTCGGTCAGACGAACTACTCGACGGCCAAGGCCGGCATCCACGGTTTCACGATGTCGCTGGCGCAGGAAGTGGCGACCAAAGGCGTGACGGTCAACACGGTATCGCCGGGTTATATCGGCACGGACATGGTGCGCTCCATCCGCCAGGACGTGCTCGACAAGATCGTGGCGACGATTCCGGTCAAGCGCCTGGGCGAACCGGGCGAAATCGGTTCCATCGTGGCATGGCTGGCGTCGGAAGACTCCGGGTTCTCCACGGGGGCGGACTTCTCGCTCAACGGTGGCCTGCACATGGGCTAAGCGGCGACGGGGCGGGGACGCGTGCGAGCCGATGGGCGCGCCACGCCGTGTCCCCCGTCGCGGGTTAGGGCTTTGCCGCATAGCAGCAAACGTCCTAGCATCGATAATATGTGACTAACCCCGACCGTCGGTCGGGGAAGTCCTTCATAAATGCAGGAAACCCACCGCATGACCGCGAGCAAGAAGACTGACGAACGCCTGATAAAAAAATATCCGAACCGGCGTCTGTACGATACCCAGACCAGCACGTACATCACCCTTGCCGATGTGAAGCAGTTGGTGCTCGAGACCGAGGAGTTCAAGGTCGTCGATGCCAAGTCGGGCGAGGATCTGACCCGCAGCATTCTGCTGCAGATCATTCTGGAAGAAGAGACCGGCGGCGTGCCGATGTTCTCGAGCGCCATGCTGTCCCAGATCATTCGATTCTATGGGCATGCGCTGCAGGGCATGATGGGCACGTATCTCGAGAAGAATATTCAGACCTTCATCGAAATTCAGAACAAACTGGCCGATCAGTCGAAGGGCATCTATGAAGGCGCGGCCTTCAACCCGGACGTCTGGGCGCAATTCATGAACATGCAGGCGCCGATGATGCAGGGCATGATGACCAACTACATCGAACAGTCGAAGAACCTGTTCGTGCAGATGCAGGAGCAGATGCAGAGCCAGGCGAAGAACATGTTCAGTACGTTCCCGTTCCCCGGCACACCCGGTGCGCCCGGTGCGCCCGGTGCTCCGGGCAAGGACCCGAACAAGAAGCCCTGACGCGCGTGGGGACGTTGCGATGTGGCACGGGGCGCACATCGCAATGGCATGGTGTGGTACGCAGCAGGACGCAATGACACGTAGCGGCACTTGGCGGCACGTAGTGTCAGGTAGTGTCAGGTAGCGCTACCCATCTACCTGCAACGATAGTTGGAACGTACTGCAGGCGAACAGGGTAAAATACGCGGTTCTTTGCCGCAGGGTAGCGCTCGCGGCGGTTTCGGCGGCAGGCAGTTCCCGTGGTTGCGCGCATTGCGATGGCATTGCCGGTGAAGCGCATGGAACGACTGATGCCTGCACTTCGCCGGTCGATCGTTTCACGTATTTTCTAGATCAGGATTTTGCCCCATGTCCCGCCCATCGCCCGCCGCCACCCCCAAGGTCGGCTTCGTTTCGCTCGGCTGCCCCAAGGCTTTGGTCGACTCCGAGCAGATCCTGACCCAACTTCGCGCCGAAGGTTACGACATCGCAGGTACCTATGACGGTGCCGATCTCGTCGTCGTCAACACTTGCGGCTTCATCGACGACGCCGTGCAGGAGAGTCTCGACGCCATTGGCGAGGCGCTGGCCGAGAATGGCAAGGTGATCGTGACCGGTTGCCTGGGCGCCAAGAAGGACGCCGCCGGTCAGGACATCGTCAGTGCCGTACACCCGAAGGTGCTGGCCGTCACCGGCCCGCATGCCGTGGGCGAGGTCATGAGCGCGGTGCACCTGCATCTGCCCAAGCCGCACGACCCCTTCACCGATCTCGTGCCACCGGCGGGCATCAAGCTCACGCCGCGCCATTACGCGTATCTGAAAATCTCCGAAGGCTGCAATCATCGCTGCACGTTCTGCATCATCCCGTCGATGCGCGGCGATCTCGATTCACGCCCGGTGGCCGAGGTGATGCTTGAGGCCGAGAATCTGTTCAAGGCCGGCGTGAAAGAGCTGTTGGTGATCTCGCAGGACACCAGCGCGTATGGCGTCGACGTCAAGTACCGCACCGGCTTCTGGTCGGGGCGACCCCTCAAGACCCGCATGACCGAGCTGGTCACGGCGTTGGGCGAATTGGCCAAACAGTACGGCGCATGGGTGCGGTTGCACTACGTCTATCCGTACCCGCATGTCGACGAGATCATTCCTTTGATGGCCGAAGGCCACATCCTGCCGTATCTCGACGTGCCGCTGCAGCACGCGCATCCGGACGTGCTCAAGCGCATGAAGCGTCCCGCCTCGGGCGAGAAGAATCTCGAGCGTATTCAGGCGTGGCGCAAGCTGTGCCCGGATCTCACCATACGCAGCACGTTCATTGCGGGATTCCCGGGTGAGACGGAAGCGGAGTTCGACTATCTGCTCGACTTCCTGCGCGAAGCCGAGCTGGACCGCGTCGGTTGCTTTGCCTATTCGCCGGTCGAGGGCGCGAAGGCCAACGAGCTGCCGGGCGCATTGCCCGACGACGTGCGTGAGGAGCGCCGTGCGCGCTTCATGGAAGTGGCAGAAACGATCTCGGCGCAGCGCCAGCAGCGCAAGGTCGGCACGACGATTCAGGTCATCGTCGACGAGATCAATCAGGACGGCGGCGTCGCCCGCTCGGCCGCCGATGCCCCGGAAATCGACGGCCTCGTCTACATCGAGCCTACGCCCAAGGCGGCCAAGCGCTTGCGCGTTGGCGAGTTCGTGAACGTGACGGTGACCGGTGCCGATGGCCACGATCTGTGGGGTGAGGTGGTTTGATGACGCCAGCGCAGTCGCCATTCCCGCAGGTGCTGGCCATGGGGGAAGCCATGGTCGAGTTCAACCAGTCGCCCGACGACGCCCGTCAATATTTGCAAGGCTTCGGCGGCGACACGTCCAATTTTGCGATTGCGGCGCGCCGTCAAGGCGTGCGCACGGGCTTCATGAGCGCAGTGGGCGATGACCGCTTCGGCCGCATGCTCCTCGATTTGTGGCGTGAGGAAGCGGTCGATACGAATTTCGTTCGCATCGATGCACAGGCGCCGACGGGCGTCTATTTCGTGTCGCATGACGCGCACGGACACCATTTCGACTATCTGCGCGCGGGTTCCGCCGCAAGCCGCTATCGCGCGCAGGATCTGCCGTGCGACGCGTTGGCCGGCGCGTCGTTTCTGCATCTGTCGGGGATTAGCCTCGCGATCAGCGTGAGTGCCTGCGACGCCGCTTTCGAGGCGATGTCGACGATCCGCGCCGCCGGCGGCAAGGTATCGTTCGACACGAATCTGCGGTTGAAGCTTTGGCCGTTGGCCCGGGCGCGCGCCACGATGCGCGAGGCGTTCAGCCTGACCGACGTCTGTTTGCCGAGTTGGGACGATGTGACGGCCGTCACCGGTCTGGAAGATCGCGACGCCATTCTCGACGTGCTGCTCTCACAGGGGGTCAAGGTTGTGGCGCTCAAGCTGGGCCGGGAGGGGTGCTACGTCGCCACGCCGGACGAGCGCCGCATCGTCGCGCCGTATGCCGTGCAGGCGGTGGACGCCACGGGGGCCGGCGACTGTTTCGGCGGGGCATTCGTGGCCCGTCTGGCGCTCGGTGACGACCCGTTCGCGGCGGCACGCTACGCGAACGTGTGTGCTGCGTTGTCAACGACCGGCTACGGCGCGGTCGCGCCCGTGCCGCGTGCCGAGCAGGTACTCCAGCGACTGGCCGGCTGATCCGGCCCCGTCGGCGCGCGACTTCACGGGGGCTGTCGATGCCCTCCGGGCGCCTTTGCGGCGAGCGGGGGCGTCTAGCCAACATACCCCGGCGCGCGCAACCAGCCATCCCATCGAAGGTTCCCTCCACTGTGCCTGCCATCGCAGGAACCGCCACGGCGGTATACTCGTCGCAAACCTATATCCACCCGGAGAAGAGACATGCAACGAGAGGTCGTGATCGTGAGCGGTGTGCGCACCGCCATTGGTGATTTTGGCGGTAGTCTGAAGGATTTTGCACCGACGCAGCTCGGCGCCATCGTTGCCCGTGAGGCCATGGCGCGCGCGAAGGTGGGCGGCGACGAGGTCGGCCACGTCGTGTTCGGCAACGTTATCCATACCGAACCCAAGGACATGTACCTCGCGCGCGTGGCGTTCATCGAGGCGGGCGTGAGCCAGCATGCGCCAGCGATGACCGTGAACCGCCTGTGCGGCTCGGGTCTGCAGGCCATCGTTTGCGCAGCGCAATCGATCCTGTTGGGCGATACCGATGTGGCGATGGCGGGCGGCGCGGAGAGCATGAGCCGCGCGCCGTACGTGATGCCCGGTGCCCGCTGGGGCACGCGCATGGGCGAGGCACGCCTCGTCGACATGATGCTCGGTGCGTTGCGCGATCCGTTTGCCAACATCCATATGGGCGTGACGGCGGAGAACATTGCAAAGAAGTGGGGCATCACGCGTGACGATCAGGATCGTCTGGCGGTCGAGTCGCATCACCGCGCGGCGCGCGCGATGGCGGCGGGGTACTTCAACGACCAGATCGTGCCCGTGACGATTCAGTACAAGAAGGCGGAGGTGGCGTTCACGACCGACGAGCACGTGCGCGCGGACGTAACCCTGGAAGACATGGCGAAGTTGCGGCCCGTGTTCGAGAAGGACGGTACCGTCACTGCCGGGAATGCTTCGGGGTTGAACGATGCCGCCGCCGCCCTGATTCTGATGGAGCGTGCCGAAGCCGAGCGTCGCGGCGCCAAGCCGCTGGCGCGGCTGGTGAGCTATGCCCACGCCGGCGTCGATCCGAACTACATGGGGATCGGTCCGGTGCCTGCGTCGCGCAAGGCGCTTGAGCGAGCCGGTCTCAAGGTCGACGACATCGATGTCGTGGAAGCCAATGAAGCGTTCGCGGCCCAGGCGTGCGCCGTCACACGCGATCTCGGGTTCGATCCGGCCAAGGTGAATCCGAATGGGTCCGGCATTTCGCTGGGACACCCGATCGGTGCGACCGGTGCGCTCATTACGGTCAAGGCGCTGCACGAGTTGCAGCGCATCGGCGGCCGCTACGCGCTGGTGACGATGTGTATCGGCGGCGGTCAGGGCATTGCAGCCGTGTTCGAGCGCGTGTAAGTTACTTCCGGGGGCCGGCGTGGTTGCCGGCCCAAGCATTTCCGGAGCCGTGATGACGCAAGACAACCGCAAGCCCCTCGATACGCCGGAAGCCAACGGCTGGCACTGGCAGACCAACGTGTTGCACGCCGACACACAATTGCCGGCCGGTTTTGCCGCGATGCCGGTCCCCGTCGCGCGCGCGTCGACGGTGATCTTCCCCGATCTGGCCGCCATGCGCTCGCTCGACTGGAAGAACGACAGTCAGTGGCGCTATGGCTTGCACGCCACGCCCACGTCCATGGAGTTGATGCGGCGTCTCGCGGCGCTCGAAGGCGGCAAGCACTGCCTGCTGTTCCCGTCGGGCCTCGCCGCGATCTCCAATGTGTACTTCGGTCTCGTCAAGAGCGGCGACGATGTGCTCATTCCGGACAATGCCTATGGTCCGAACCGTGAGCATGGCGATTGGCTCGCCGAATCGTTCGGTATTACGGTGCGCTATTACGATCCGATGGTCGGCGACGGCATCGGTGCGCTCATTCGGCCCAACACGAAGTTGATCTGGCTGGAGGCGCCGGGCTCGGTCACGATGGAAGTCCCCGACGTGCCGGCCATTGCCCGCGTCGCGCGCGAGCGGGGCGTGCTCACGGCGATTGACAACACCTATTCTGCGGGGCTCGCCTTTCGTCCGTTCGATCACGGCGTGGACATCTCGGTGCAGGCCCTCACCAAGTATCAATCGGGCGGCAGCGACGTGCTGATGGGGGCGCTCGTCACGGTCGATGACGATGTCCACTATCGTCTGAAGCAGGCGCGCATGCGCATGGGCGTGGGCGTGTCTGTCGACGATTGCAGTCTTGTGCTGCGCAGCCTGCCGAACATGCAGCTTCGTTTCGAGGCGCACGATCGCGCCGCCATGGCGCTCGCGACGTGGCTCGCCACGCGTCACGAAATTGCGGCCGTGCTGCATCCGGCGTTCGAGGATTGCCCGGGTCATGTGTTTTTCCGTCGTGACTTCACGGGCGCGGGAGGCCTGTTCTCCGTGGTGTTCGACGAGCGCTACACGCAGGCGCAGATCGATGCGTTCATCGAAGCGCTGCGTTTGTTCAAGATCGGTTTCAGTTGGGGAGGGGCGCACAGCCTTGTCGTGCCGTATCGCGTGCCGTCCATGCGCACCGCCATGCCTTGGCCGCACAAGGGAGCGCTCGTGCGTTTCTATGTCGGTCTCGAAGACGTGCGCGATTTGCAGGCGGACATCGAAACGAGTCTGAAGGCCCACCTCGGCGCATGAGAGGGTGATCGGCGGTAGCGCACGGCAGGGCGGACAGCGAATGCCGCCCGCTACTCGCCACCCGCCACCCGCCACCCGCTGCCCGCTGCCCGCTGACGATGTTCAGTCTTTGCGGAACAGCGACAAGAGCCCGTCCAGTCCGGCGTAGTTGAACGCGACGGAAGCCTTCTCCCGGACCACGGGTTTGGCGCGAAACGCCACCGACAATCCCGCAATCGCCATCATCTGCAGATCGTTCGAGCCATCGCCCATGACGATGGCCTGATCGAGGCGTGCGCCGAGCTGTGTCGCAACTTCGGTCACGGTGCGGGCCTTGACCTCGGCATTGACGATCTCGCCGAGCACACGGCCGGTGAGCTTGCCGTCGACGATCTCCAGCGTATTCGCGCGGGTCACATCCAGATTCAGACGTGCCTTCAATCGTTCCGTGAAGAACGTAAAGCCCCCCGACACCAACAGCGTGCGGATGCCGAGCGCCTGCACGCCGCGCAGCATGGCTTCGGCGCCCGGCGAGAGCTGCAGACGTTCGTCAAAGACCTTCTCCAACGCGCCCGCGTCGAGTCCCTTGAGCAGTGCGACGCGTCGCGTGAGACTCTCGTTGAAGTCCTTGATCTCGCCGCGCATGGCGGCTTCGGTGATGGCGGAGACTTCCGCCTTCAGTCCGCAGAAATCGGCAATTTCATCGACGCACTCGATGGTGATGAGTGTCGAGTCCATGTCCATGGCCACCAGCTTGAAATCCGTGAGCCGGCGCTGGCTGTCGACGAGGACCACGTCGACCTCGTGCTGCTGCGCAAACGTATGCATCGCCGCGCGCAAGGCCGGGGTGTCGGCAACATCGGCGATGCGCGCCGCGCCCGGCGTGAATGTAACCTGGGCGCCAGGCACGAACGCGCCGACGGCGGCTTGCAGGTGTGACGGGAATGCCGTTGCGGGCGCAGCGGGCGAGGCGCTTGGCGCGCTGCCCAGAATGACGAGGTCGTTGGCCATCTTGAAATCGAAAGACTTGCGTTTTACGTGCGATCGACATTCTACCGGGTTGCGGCGATGGCGAGCCGCTTTCCTGGTTTCCCACTTTCCCGCTTTCCCCCGGTTTCCCCCCGGTGGCCGGGCATTCCAATCGCCGAACGTCCCCATTCTGCTCCGGGACGCCACCTTGCCACCCTAGCTATCGTGCGCGATCCGGCGCGCGTGGCTCGGCGGGAGTGCGTCGAACTTGTGCCAGACACGCCGCAGATGCCGACTCGAACCGAAGCCGGTACGCTCTGCGATGCGCTCGAGATCGAGCTGGCTGTTACCGAGCATTTCGCGCGCGAGCGCGACGCGCAGGCGATGCAGGTAGTCGATCGGTGCCACACCGGCATGCTCGCGAAAGAGCCGCGTGACATGCCGCTCGCTCGCACAGGCAATTTCCGCCATCAGGGCGAGTGACCAGTCGTGCGCGGGGTCTGCGGCAATGGCGTCCTGCACCCGATGCAATGCCGGGTGCAGATGATTGCGGCCTTCGAGCCAAGGGGACAACTGCGGGTCGGCGCCCGCCCGCCGGGCATAAACCACCATTTGCCGCGCGACGGCAGCGGCACACAGCGGCCCGGCCGCATCGGCAATGAGGGTGAGCATCAGATCGAGGCCGGTCGTCACGCCGGCACTCGTCCACACGTTTTCGTCATGCACGTAAAGCCGGTTGTCGGCGACCCGGGCGCTCGGGGCCAGTGCGCGCAACGCGTCGCAACTGCTGTGGTGCGTGGTGCAGGCACGGGCGTCGAGCAGTCCGGCACGCGCGGCCAGCAGCGCGCCCGTACAAATGCACGCCAATTGCTGCGTGGGGCGAACGACCTGCCGAAGCCACGCGACGGCACGGGTTTCGGCGTCGTCCGCCGAGGCCTCCGAGGCCTCCGAGGCCACTGACGCGTCGGGCGCTGCCGCACCGGTGGCCGGCGCTTGCACCGGTAGCGGCTTCTCGACGGTCCCGGAAATGACCAGCCAGGCGTTCTCCGGCACCGTGTCCGGCAGCACATCGAGCGGCGAGAGACACAAGCCGATCGACGTCGTCACCAAGTCCTGGGTGCCGACGTAGCGCAACACGAACTGCACGTCGTCCTGTTGATGATTGGCGATGCGCAAGGCTTCTGCCGGTGCTGCGACATCGAGCAGCAGCACATTCGGCATGACCAGCAGGTAGACGGGTTGCAGTCGCGGCATCGCAGCAGGCGTTCAGGACGAATTCGGACGGTGACGGCTGATAGCGACCTTACACTGCCGCGAGGGCTTCTTCAACCGTGACGATGCGGGCAAAGCGGTCGACGAGCACGGTTTCCGTGCGCTCCTTCAACTCGGCGACCGACAGCTCGCGCCCGGTGCGCGGGTGCCGCATCGGGAACGTGAGCGTGGCTTCCGTGACGAAATCCACCTCGTAGCCAGCGTCTGACGCCGCGCGGGTCGTCGTCTCGCAGCACTGTTCGGTGCGGATGCCGGAGACGATCAGTCGCGTGATGCCATGCTCGACGAGCCACGCACCAAGCGTGGAGCCAGCCAGCGCACTGTGCTTCACCTTTTCGAGCGTGAAGGCCGGGGCGATGCGCAGTTCTTCGAGTGTGCGCACGAAGCCCGATTCCCGCGAGAACACGTCCGACCCGATGTGGAAAACCTGCACGACCGGTACGCCACGCGCCACGGCACCGTCGACGAGCGCCTGCTGACGATCGAAGTACGTGGCGAGATCGTCTTCACGCCAGTAGGGGCGTTGACGGAACGACTCCTGGGCGTCGATGACGAGCAGGGCAGTGCGGCCGGTCTGGGCGGTTTGGCTTTGCGACATGATGGACTCCGTAAGTCGAGGAACGATGACGCCATATTACGGGGCGTCCTGGTGCCTCGACAGGCCGCTCGCGGACCAGAAGCGGACCGATTCGGACATTGCTTGATGCTGGCATTGGCGCGGTGCGCCGGCCCGATCGCGGCTGCGAGATGCGGTCAGAGCGCGACGTGGGTGCCTGCGCCGGCCGCTTGCGCGCGTTGATACAGCGCGGCGGCGAGCGCAACGTCCTGCGCGCCCATGCCGAGCGATTTGAATAGCGTAAGCGCTTCGGTGTCGGTGCGCCCGGGGTGGGCGCGCACGACAAGCTCACCGAGTTCCGCGAGCAGATCTGCCGGGCCGATTCGGCCCTCGGCGGCGGCAGCGAGATAGTCGCCGGACTCGTTCATCGTCGATTCACGCCGATCGACGAACAATTGCGCGCGTGCCATGAGCGCCGTGTCGGCCTCGCGGTGACGCGGCGTGCTGCTGCCCACCAGATTGACGTGCGTGCCCGGTGCGATCCAGTCGGCCCGCAGCACCGGGTCGGTGGCGTTGGTCACCGTGACGACGATGTCGGCGTCGCGTACGGCCGCTTCGACGCTGTGGGCGGCTTCGAGCGCAAACCCATAGTTCGGTTGCTCCCGGTCGACAAATGCTTGCGCGGTCTCGAGCGAGCGACTTGCCACGCGCACGTGATGCAGCGGGCGGGCCGCGGCCAGCGCTGCGAGATGCCAGTGCGCCTGGTGACCGGCGCCGATCAGCGCGAGACGCCCCGCGTCATGGCGCGCGAGCAGCCCTGTCGCCAATCCCGTCACGGCGGCGGTGCGAATGCCGGTGATTTCCGCCGCGTTCATGACGGCGAGGAGTTCGCCGGTCTCGCCGCTCATCAGCAGGACGCAGCCCTGATGCGGGTCCCGGCCAAGGGCGCTGTTGCCTGGGAAGAACGTGCCGACTTTCGCGCCATAGACCGGCATGCCGGACGCCGTGGCGCTCAGGAACGCGGGCATCATGCCCAGCATGCCTTTCGCGCCGAGCGCCTGCGGGGGACGAACGATCTGGCGCAAGGGCAAATGAATCTGTTCCCGGGCGAGCGCGGCGAACATGTCGGACATCACGGGAATCGCGTCGGCCACGGGCATGAGCGCGGCGATTTGCGCGGCGTTGAGTAGCAGTACCGGCGGCGTTGGGACAGTGGCGGACATACGAGATCCTTGTGAGCGCGCCGGACGATGCCGGGGGCGCGCAAGCGGCGACGCGACCGTCGGGTCGCGTCTGGGGCTGCATCAAGCTGCATCAGGCGAGCGTGATCCGGCTCACCCGTTGGCTTCGGCGGCGAGCGCCGCTTCGATGTGTCGATTGAACGTTGCCGTGTCGGTATTGGTGCCGCACAGCAATACCCCCACGCGCTTGCCCATGAGCGGGGCTCGCAGCGGCCCCATCAGCGCGGCGGTCGCTGCCGCGCAGGCCGGTTCCACGGCCAGCTTGAGTTGACGGAACAGTGTGAGCATTCCCGCGCGCATCTGATCGTCGGTCACGGTGACGAGTTCGTCGATATGACGGCGGCACAGCGTATAGCTGTATAGCTCGGTGTGAGGCGCCATCAGGCTGTCGGCAATTCCGCTCATCGGTCCCATCTTGACGGGACCGCCCGTGGCGAAGCTCTGCGCCATCGCGTCGGCGCCGGCCGGCTCCACGCCGTACACCTTCACGTGCGGTGCGAACAGCTTGAATGCCGTCGCGACCCCGGCGATCAGCCCGCCACCGCCGACGGGCACGATCACGGCGTCGAGATCGGGGGCCTGCAGCGCCCACTCGTAGCCGAGTGTGGCCGTCCCCAGCACCGTGCGGTAGCCGTTGAACGGGTGTACGAAGTAGCGGCCTTCCTCCTGCTCCACGCGCTTGACGACCTCGAACGCCTCATGGACGTTTTCCGCCAATATCAGCTCCGCGCCGTACTCGCGGCACAGGGAGGAGCGCGCCGGGCTGGCGGTTTTGAGCATGACTGTCTTGGCGCCAACGCCGGTTGCCCGTGCTGCATAGGCGACTGCCACCGCGTGGTTGCCGGCAGACACGCATGTCACGCCCGCCTTGCGCTGCGCGTCGTCGAGCGACAGGAGGTTCGAGAACGCGCCGCGCGCCTTGAACGTGCCCGACGCCTGCAACAGTTCGTATTTGAACGTTACTTGCGTATCGCCCAGCGTAGGGAAGTCACCGCGCGTGAACACCGGCGTCGTTCGGACATAGGGAAGCAGCGCCTCGTGCAGGGCGGCGATGGCGTCTTTGGTCGGAACGGGTTGGCCGTCGAGGGTTTCGGCGTGTGGGACAGGGGTCGATTGCGTCACTTGGGCTTGGTCTCCGTGGTCGTGGAATCCCGGGGCGCGCACGCACACCGGTGAAGGGGTGTGCGCCACGCGTCCCGGGCCCGTTGGGCGTTTGCCGGATCAGCGCAGGCCGAGCTTACGGCTGCGCAGCAGCGCGGTAATACTGATGAGGGCGGCGAAAATCAGGTAGAAGCTCGGCGCGAGCTTGTTGCCCGTTGTGCCGATGAGCCATGTGATGATAAACGGTGCGAAGCCGCCGAACACCGTTGCCGCAATGTTATAGCCGAGCGAGAGGCCGGTGGTGCGCACCTGCACCGGGAACAATTCCGTGAGCAGGGCGGGCAGGGCGGCGAAGTACGTCGTCATCAGCAAGCCGAGCACGATCTGGAACACCATGAGCGAGCCGAATGTCGGGTTTGCATCGAGGAAACGGAACATCGGATAGACGAGCAGCAGCAGCGCGACAGCCGCCGCGAGCATCGGCCTGATTCGGCCATGCGTATCCGACCAGTGCCCGACGATCGGGGCGACGATCAGTTGCACGACGCCCGTGAGCAGCACCGCCGAGAACGCCGCCGAGGGCGGCAGCCCCAGTTGCTTGACGGCATACGTCGGCATGTAGAGTACCAGGTAGGTCGCGACCGTGGCCATGACCACGACGCCAATGGCGAGCAGCAAACGCTCCTTCTGGCTCGCGAAGGTGTCGCGCAGCGGGCTTTGCGTAGGCTCGATGTCGAGGAATTCGGGTGTCTCGTCCAGACGGCGGCGAATGTAATACGCCACCGGGCCGATCAGCAGGCCGAAGACGAACGGCACGCGCCAGCCCCACGACGCCATTGCTTCCGGCGACAGATTGCCCGTGAGTACCGCACCGAAGCCTGCGGCCAGCAGCGTGGTAAGCCCCTGCGAGGCAACTTGCCAGCTCGAGAAGAAGCCGCGGCGTTGGGGCGCGTGCTCGGCGAGAAACGCCGTGGCGCTCCCGAATTCGCCGCCCGCCGAGAAGCCCTGCACCATGCGGGCAATGACAAGTCCCACCGGCGCAAGTACGCCAATGGCGGCGTACGTCGGCATGAGTGCGATGAGCAGTGTGCCGACCATCATCAGCAGAATCGAGAGGGTGAGGGCGGCTTTGCGGCCGGCGCGGTCAGCGTAGGCGCCGATCACGACCGCACCCAGCGGGCGCATGAAGAACGACACACCGAACGTGCCGAGCGTAAGCAGCAGCGAGACCGTGTCGTCGCCGGTCGGGAAGAACAGTTTGGCGATGGTCACGGCGAAGAAGCCGTACACCACGAGATCGAACCACTCGAGGGCGTTACCGATCGAGGCCGATACGATCACACGCCAGGCGTGCGGGGAGGTGCGGGCGGCCGGGGCCGTCGCGTTGGGGGCTGCGCTTGCGCTCATGGGCGAGATCTCCAATACCTGTCTGGCGTACGTGCTTGTTGGCTTGCGAAGGAAGGTCGTTTGCGCCCTTGTGATAGGCGTCTGTCACTGCATGCTGCGTGATACGAAATGCGTACTGCGTACTGCGTAATGTGTAATGCGTGTTGTCATGGCGAAAGCCGGATCGGCACCGCCAAGGCAACGGGCCGCATCCGCAAGCGGAATACGGCCCGGTATGACGACGATCGATGCGCCGGCCCGAAGCGATTCAGGCGGTGGCTCAGGCGTCGACGGTGTTGCTGCGAATCAGCTTGCGCAGGAACGCTTCGCACTGCGCGATCTGTTCGAGCGACACGAACTCGTTGGGCTTGTGCGCTTGCTCGATATTGCCCGGGCCGCATACGATCGAGGGCACGCCCGCTCGTTGGAACTGACCGGCTTCGGTGCCGTAGGCGACCTTGCGCTTGTCGGTGTCCTTGGTCAGTGCGCGCACGAGTTGCGTGATGGCGTCCTGCTCCGAGGCGTCCAACGCAGGCGCTGCGGCGATGCGCTTGAACTCGATGCCCGCGTTCGGATGCTCCTTCTGCATTCTCGGCACCAGCACATCGACCGCGTATTGCTGGATGCGCTGGAAGATGCCGTCGGCGTCCACGCCCGGCAGATTGCGATACTCGAAGACGAACTCGCACAGCGCCGGAATCGTGTTGAGCGCGATGCCGCCCGAGATGGTGCCTGTCTGCGCCGTGGTGAACGGCACGTCGAACAGCTCATCGAAGGGGCCGTTCTGCCTGAAGTGATCGGCGAGATCGCGGATGTAGCAGATCAGGCGGGCGGCGTATTCGATGGCGTTCGAGCCCTTCGGCGTGAGCGACGAGTGCGCCGCATGGCCGCGCACACAGCACTGATACGCGTTGATGCCTTTGTGCGCGACGATCACGCGCATGCTCGTCGGCTCGCCGACGATGCAGCCATCCGGGCGAATGCCGCGCTCACGCAGCTCGGCGAGCATGACCGGTGCGCCCACGCAGCCGATTTCCTCGTCGTAGGAGAACGCGAAATGGAACGGCGTCTTGAGCTTGGCGTCGCGCATCTCCGGCAGCATCGTCATGACCGAGCCGATGAAGCCTTTCATGTCGCACGTGCCACGGCCGTACAGGTTGCCGTCGCGCACCACCGGCTTGAACGGATCGGTGTCCCACGGCTGGCCGTCGACCGGGACCACGTCGGTGTGGCCCGAGAGTACGATGCCGCCCTGGGTGTTGCCGTCTGCGGCCGGCAGCGTTACGAAAAGATTGGCCTTGCGCTCGGTGGCGTCATACGACAGCCACGGCTCGACGCCCGCATGCCGGAGGCTGTCGCGCACCGTCTCGATCAGGCCGAGGTTCGATTCGCGGCTCGTGGTGTCGATGCTGACCAGCTTCGTGATCCAGTCGAGCGACGCCGGCGAGGCTTCGCTGCCGACCTGCGGCGCATTGGCGTGTTGGGAAGCACTTGTCATTCGAATCTCCGGAAATCCTCCAGTCATACGCGTCACGCGTATCGGTACTGGGGAAATATTACTCAAAAACAATTTAGAGGTAAAAGATTGTGTGAACAACCATTCCTGCGTCGCGGGAATCGGCGCGCCGGGCTGGGGTTTGCCCGGATGCACTCGACCGGCGAATGGCCGACACGGCTGCGATGTATGCGGGTTTTGCGTGGCAGTCTGACGTGTCGGCGTGTCGGCGTGTCGGCCTGTCGGCATACCGGCGTACCGGCGTACCCGCGTGTTGACGCGTGTTGACGCGTTGACGCTGCCATGGCGTCGCGGGCGTCAGGCGGCCTTGGCGCCGGGCGAGCCGAGCGCTCGCAGCGTCTCCTTGATCGCGCGCACGCGGTCGGTCAGTTGGGCGTGTTTGACTTCGATGCGCAGCTTGTCTTGCCCGGCGAGCTTGATATGGCGCTGCGTCTGCACCAGTTCGATGATGCGCATCGGATCGACGGCAGGTGTCGGCTCGAATTGCAGGGCGATGGCCTCTTCGCTGGCGTCGATCTTGACGATGCCCAGCGGCTTGGCCAGCAGTCGAAGGCGGTGCGTCTCGATGAGGGCCTGCGCCTGTTGCGGCAACTTGCCGAAGCGGTCGACGAGTTCTTCCTGAATCGTGTCGATGGCGTCGGCGATCGTGCCGTTGGCGAGCCGCTTATAGAGCGAAAGACGCTCCTGCACGTCGCCGCAGTAATCGCTCGGCAGGATAGCCGGGACGTGCAGGTTGATCTCGGTCGTGGCGGCGAGCGGCGCGTTGAGATCCGGTTCGCGACCGGCTTTGAGCGCGGTCACCGCGTCGGCGAGCATGTCGGTGTAGAGCTGGAAGCCGATCTCGTGGATTTCGCCCGACTGCTTGTCGCCCAGCACTTCGCCGGCACCGCGAATCTCGAGATCGTGCATCGCGAGATAGAAGCCTGCGCCGAGTTCTTCCATCTGCTGAATCGCTTCGAGGCGGCGCTGTGCCTGCTTGGTCAACGCCTTTGGATCGTGTACGAGCAGATACGCATAAGCCTGATGGTGCGAGCGGCCCACGCGGCCGCGCAACTGATGCAGTTGCGCGAGACCGAATTTGTCGGCGCGATGCATCAGGATCGTGTTGGCGCTCGGCACGTCGATGCCCGTCTCGATGATCGTCGTGCACAGCAGCACGTTGGCGCGCTGCGAGACGAAGTCGCGCATCACGCGTTCGAGGTCGCGTTCGTGCATTTGCCCGTGGGCGACAACGATGCGGGCCTCGGGCACCAGTGCCTCCAACTGGGCCTTGCGGTTCTCGATGGTTTCGACTTCGTTGTGCAGGAAGTACACCTGACCGCCGCGCTTGAGTTCGCGCAGCATGGCCTCTCGGATGACGCCCTCTTCTTCGCGCCGCACGAAGGTCTTGATCGCGAGTCGCTTCTGCGGTGCCGTGGCGATGACCGAGAAGTCGCGCAACCCTTCGAGCGCCATGCCCAGCGTGCGTGGAATCGGCGTGGCGGTCAGCGTGAGCACGTCGACCTCGGCACGCAGGGCCTTGAGCGCTTCCTTCTGCCGCACGCCGAAGCGGTGCTCCTCGTCGATGATGACGAGGCCCAGCCGCTGGAAGTGGATATCGTTCGATAGCAGCTTGTGCGTGCCGATCACGATATCGACCTGGCCCTCATTGATGGCCTTCACGCTCGCGTTCACTTCCCTGGTGGTCTTGAAGCGCGAGAGTTCGGCGATCCGCACGGGCCAGTCGGCAAAGCGATCGGAGAACGTTTGCGCGTGTTGCTCGGCGAGCAGCGTGGTGGGCGCGAGCAGCGCGACCTGCTTGCCGTCGAGCACGGCAATGAAGGCGGCGCGCAGGGCCACTTCGGTCTTTCCGAAGCCGACGTCGCCGCAGACCAACCGGTCCATCGGGCGCCCGCTCGTCATGTCGCTCATGACGGCCGCAATGGCGGCGGCCTGGTCGGGCGTTTCCTCGAAGCCGAACGTGTCGGCAAACTTCTCGTAGTCGCGCGGCGAGAGCGCGAAGGCGTAGCCCGAGCGTGCGGCACGACGGGCGTACAGATTGAGCAGTTCGGCCGCCGTATCGCGGATCTGCTGCGCCGCTTTGCGTTTTGCCTTGTCCCACTGCCCGGAGCCGAGCGAGTGCAGCGGCGCGGTGTCGGGATCGGCACCGCTGTAGCGCGAGATCAGATGCAACTGCGAGACGGGCACGTAAAGCTTGCTGTCGGCTGAGTATTCCAGATGCAGGAATTCGGTTTCGCCTTCGCCGAGGTCCATGCTGACCAGTCCCCGATACCGCCCGATGCCATGCTGGCTGTGAACGACGGGGTCGCCCACCTTGAGCTCGGCCAGATCGCGCACCATCGAGTCGACCGACGTTGCCTGTTCCTGACGGCGCTTGCCCGCGCGGCGCGCGAGGCCTTCGTAGAGCTCGTTCTCGGTGATGAACGCGAGGTCTTCCGTGGGCAGCAGAAAGCCGGCGGCCAGCGGTGCAACGGTGATGGCAAAGCGTGTGTCGGTCGTCAGGAAGTCTTCGAGCGACTCGACGGCGCCGGGGCGCAGGTCGTTGTCATGCAGCAGTTGCAGCAGCGTCTCGCGACGGCCGGCCGAGTCGGCGCACAACAGCGCGCGTGCCGGTGTGCGGGCGAGGTAGGCGCGCAGAGCGGCCAACGGGTCGTCTGCGCGGCGGTTCACGGCCAGCGGCGGCAACGGCATCGCCCAACTGCCGTCGCCCGGCGAGGGCAGCGTCAGACGCGCGAACGGCTTGGCGAGCGTGAAGAAGTCCTGATCGAGCAGGAATAGCTGCTCGGGCGGCAGCACCGGGCGCTCGCGATCGTGCGACAGGAAGTTGTAACGTTGACGGGTGTCGTTCCAGAAGCGGTGGATGGCCGTGTCGAGATCGCCCACGAACACCAATTGTGCGTCGGCGGGCAGGTAATGGAACAGCGTGGCGGTCTCTTGGAAGAACAGCGGCAGGTAGTACTCGATGCCCGCCGACGGCACCCCGTTGCCGATGTCCTTGTAGATAGGACTGCGGCTAGGGTCGCCCTCGAACACTTCGCGCCAGCGGCCGCGAAAGGCGGTACGGGCGGGCTCGTCGAACGGGAACTCGCGCCCCGGGAGCAGGCGGACTTCCTTCACCGGATACAGGCTGCGTTGCGTGTCGGGGTCGAATGCGCGAATGCTGTCGACGGTGTCGTCGAACAGGTCGAGACGATAGGGCAGCGCCGAGCCCATCGGGAAGAGATCGATCAGCCCGCCGCGCACGCAGTATTCGCCGGGACGCATCACCTGACTTACGTGCTCGTAGCCCGCGAGCGTGAACTGCGACTTCAGGCGCGCTTCGTCGAGACGCTCGCCCTGTGTGAAGAAGAACGTGTAGGCGGCCATGAAGCTCGCGGGCGCCATGCGGTAGAGCGCAGTGGTCGCGGGCACCAGCACGATGTCGCAGCGCTTCTCGCCGAGATCGTGCAGCGTGGCGAGCCGTTCGGAGACCAGATCCTGATGGGGCGAGAACGTGTCGTAAGGCAGCGTCTCCCAGTCCGGCAGCAGCCGGACGCGGGCCTCGGGCGCGCACCACTTGAGTTCCTGCTGCAGGCGCAGGGCGTCGTTGGCCTGAGCGCACACAACCGCGAGCAACGGCACGCGCTCGCGGTTGTCGTGAAAATAGCGGGCGATGAGCAGGGCGTCGCTCGAGGCGTGCGCGCCGGCAAAAGCGTAACGCTGTCCCGCTTTGACGAGCGGCACAGGCGCGGTACTACGGGATAGAGCGTTGGCGGAGGACATAGATAAACGTTGCAGAAATGGCAAACCACGAGGTGCTATTCGCATAGGGCCCCGTGACAGTCAGCGCCTATTATAAAATCCCTGCTTTACCCTTACCTGCGTTTTATCGTGAGCGACCGACTTTTTGCCGTCATCCCGTGCGCCGGGGCTGGCGTACGCGCCGGGGCCGACGTGCCCAAGCAATACCGAAGCGTGGGTGGGCGCGCCATGCTTCACTATGCGCTCGCCGCGTTCGACGCCTGTTCCGAGTTTGCTCAGACCGTGCTGGTGCTGGCCCCCGACGATCATCATTTCGATGGGCGGCGTTTTGGCACGCTGCGCTTCGCGGTGCGCCGCTGCGGCGGGCCGTCGCGGCATGCGTCGGTGCTCGGCGGGTTGCAGGCGCTGACCGAGTTCGGCGCACAGGACAGCGATTGGGTACTCGTGCACGACGCGGCGCGTCCCGGCATTACCCCGGTGCTGATTCGCGCGCTGGTCGAGGCGCTGCGCGACGATCCGGTGGGCGGCATCCTCGCACTACCGGTGGCCGATACGCTCAAGCGCGAGCAGGCCCCGGCAGCGAAAGACGGCTTGGCCGCCGTGCAGGCGACCGAATCTCGCGATGGCCTCTGGCAGGCACAGACACCGCAGATGTTTCGCGTCGGCATGTTGCGTCAAGCGCTTGAAGACGCGCTGGCAAGCGGCGCGGAAGTCACCGACGAAGCCAGCGCCATCGAGCGCATTGGCCACGCCCCGAAACTGGTTCGCGGTAGTTTGCGCAACTTCAAAGTGACCTATCCCGAGGATTTTGCCCTCGCTGAGGCCTTTCTCGGCGCCGCCAAGTCCGTCTGAAGGTTCGGACGAGCATTTGTCGGTACCGATCCGACGCACCGATTTTTCGCATCCGGCGACACACCATGACTGAACAAGCTGTTTCCAATTCCCTGCTCGCAACGTTGCCCAAGCTGCGCATCGGGCAGGGCTACGACGTGCACGCCCTCGTGCCTGGCCGTGCCCTTGTGATGGGCGGTGTAACGATCCCGTTCGATCGTGGTCTGCTCGGCCACTCCGACGCCGACGTACTCCTGCACGCCATCACCGATGCCGTGCTCGGCGCGGCGGCGCTCGGCGATATCGGGCGGCATTTTCCGGACACGGATCCCACGTTCAAGGGCGCGAACAGCGTTGTATTGCTGATGGAGGCCATGCGCCGCGTGCGTGAGCAAGGTTATGAAATCGTCAACGTCGACTGCACGGTGATTGCGCAGGCACCGAAGCTCGCGCCGCATATTTCGGCCATGACGCAATCGATTGCCGACGCGCTGGGCGTTACTTCCGCGCAGGTGAACGTGAAGGCAAAGACCAACGAGAAGTTGGGCTACCTCGGCCGGCAGGAGGGAATTGAGGCGCAGGCGACGGCGTTGCTCGTCGCGCGTTGAGGGGCGAAGTGGGTAAGGAGGTATCGAGGTATCGAGTTATCGAGTGACCAGGCCCTGCGGGGCCAGCGTGCCAGCGGCAGACTCTAACCCGCGCGCAAGCAAACGGCGCGGCCAACGCACGAACTGACCCCGAACTGTTGGGTGGAAACGTTACGTTGGCAACGTCAGGTCGGCAACGTCACGTCGGTAATATCTGGTCGGTAGTATCACGTCGGTAATATCACGTCGGTAATATCAGGTCGGTAATATCAGGTCGGTAACGGCTCAGTTCTGAATGGTGCGGAACTGAGCCGTTGTGCCTTGGCGGCTTGCGCCGTGCCGGACTACTCAGGCGGTCTCGGCGGCAATCACCTGGGCGGCGGCGTTGATGACTGCGGCGATACGACCGACGTCGCGCAGTTGTGCGGTGCTCATGCCGTGCTCGCCCTCGAGCAGGTGATAGTGCGACTTCACGCAGAAATGGCACTTGCCGACGATGGACGCTGCGAGTGCATACATCTCGAAGCGGCGTTGATCGACGCCACCGCGCGTGGCATAGCCGTTCATGCGAAGCTGAGCCTTCTCGTTCTTGAGCTCGGCGTTGTCGGCCATCTCGAGATACGGATACCACGTGTTGTTCATGCCCATGAGCGCGGCGGCGGTCAACGCGCCCTCAAGCTCTTCCGGGGGCAGTACACCGGCTTCGCGAATGGCCTTGACGAGCGGCTGGCTCTTGGCGGCGAAGGCGGCAGCGAGGGCCACACCCACGGCGTCATTGCCTTCCAGCGAGGAGCGGGCGATGGTGCCGTCGAGGTTCAGCCGGATGTCCTTGGCGTAGTCAGGGATTTGCGCCTTAATCGCGGTGAGGAATTCCATAAATTTCTCCTATTGCTTTGGGCTGAAAAAGCCCGCTGACGCGGGCTTCGAGACGACGCTTACAGCGTTGCGCCGCCGACTGCGCGGTTGCACGGGCAGAGTTCGTCGGTTTGCAGGCCGTCCAGAATACGCAGGACTTCCTCGGGGTTACGGCCGACGTTCAGGTTGTTCACGGACACGTGCTGAATGACATTGTCCGGGTCAACGATGAACGTTGCGCGCAGGGCCACACCGGCTGCCTTGTCACGCACGCCGAGTTGGTCGATCAGCGCACCGGTCGTGTCGCCGAACGAGTAGTGGTTCAGCTTGTTCAGGTCCTTGTGCTCACGGCGCCATGCCAGCTTCACGAATTCGTTATCGCCCGAACCGCCCATCAGGACAGCGTCACGATCGGCGAAGTCGTTGGCCAGCTTGCCGAACTCAACGATTTCGGTCGGGCACACGAAGGTGAAGTCCTTCGGGTAGAAGTAAATGATCTTCCACTTGCCCGGGAACGAGGCTTCGGTGATCGTTTCGAAAGCCGACACACCGTTTTCTTCGTGGTTGTTGAAGCCAGGCTTGGCAGCTTCTACCGAGAACGCTTCGAGTTTGTCGCCGACAGTCTTCATCGATTTACTCCTAAATTAGTGCGGTTTATGTCGAGATGTCGCGAAGGACATCGCAACCAGCAACGGACCGGGACCGTCTGACCCCGGTCGACCAAAGCATTGTACGCTATCAAATAAGCGTATGCAATAGTTTATTTTAATGCGAGGGATAGTTAAATCAAATCCCGTCGATAGGATGTTGCGTGATGCTGCAGGGGCAGGCCTTGAGCATAGCCAAAATTCGCTGGCATCACACTTATTTAGCCAAAGGAAATGACACGATGATTTCAAGGCCGGTGCCGGGGCGCACGTTGCGCAGCGAGGCGTGGCCTTTGTAGCGTGTGGCGATGCGCTGAACGATGGCCATGCCCAGGCCGGTGCCGTCTGCCTTGGTGCGGGCGGTGTCGACGCGATAGAAGGGGCGGAAAACCAAGGGCAACTGATCCTCGGGAATGCCGGGGCCTGTGTCGCGCACGCGTATCTCGACGCGTTCGCCGAGCACGCGTGTTGCAATGTGGACGTTGGCGACATCGGTTTGGGCGTCGCGGCCGTACTTGCGCGCGTTCTCGAGCAGATTGGTGATCAGGCGCTTCATATCGGTGCGCTCGGCAACGACGGGGGCGGCGTCGGCGAGTTCGGTGCTGATGTGCAGATCTTCGCGCCCGTCGAACGCGGCGGCGGTTTCCCGGGCGATCTCCGACAGGTCGAGCGATTGCATCGTGCGCGAGGCGGGACGGGCGTAATCGAGGAAGCGGCCGATGATATCGTCCATTTGTTCGATGTCGCTGATCATGTCACGTTTGACCGATTCGTCTGACGGACTCATCTCGGTTTCGAGGCGCAGGCGGGCGAGCGGGGTGCGCAGATCGTGCGAGATGCCTGCGAGCATCAGCGCGCGGTCGGCTTCGAGGCGATCGAGTTCGTCGACCATCTGATTGAAGCTTCGATTGGCCTCGGCGGCTTCGCCCATGCCGCGCTCCGGCAGCGGATCGGGGCGTTGTCCTTCGCCGATGGCGCGGGCCGCGTGAGCGAGCCGGGCGAAGGGGCGGTTCACGAGCGCCGTAATGAAAGCGGCGCCGATGAGCGAGAGTGCCAGCGCGAAGGTTCCCCAACTGAAAAGCTGAAGGCCGGTTGCGGTGTCGATCCGATCCTGCTCGATGGCGACCCAATAGTCGTCTTCATCGATCTTGAAGCTGATCCACATCGCAGGAATTTCATTGACCGAGGCGGCGATGACCGTGTCGGTGCCCAGGCGCCGTTGCACGTCGCGCGCGATCAGATCCTGCACCGCGCTGCCCGGCTGCTTCTCGATCTTGTCTGCTGGCTCGCGTGGATACACACGAATCCCTTCGTTGCTCTCGAGATCCTGCAGCAGTGCGCGCCGCAGATCCGGTTCGGAGTAGAGCAGGGCGGTGCGTGTGAGCTTGACGATGGACACGAGCTGCTGCGCGACGCGTTGCGCGCGCGGTTCGCGTTCGATCACGCGAAAGCTCTGGTACCAGGCGGCCAGGCTGACGCCGATGAGCAGTGCGATAAGGAAAAAGGTACGCCAGAACAGGCCGCCGAACAGCCCGCGTACCATCCGGATCGGATGCATGGGGTTGCTCCGTCTAAAGCGTGTATTGTGCGTGTCGACAGACCCGCGGCGCAGGCGGGCGGGTGCCCGGGCGAGAAGCCGCGTGCGTTATCGGAGACGGCATGGAACACCGCGTGGAACACGATGCAACGCCGGTGCGCGAGCGTATCGCGACCGGCGTTGTTTTGATGCGTGAGACGTGAAGACCGCCGATCACGCGCCGCCGTCCGGGATGAACACGTAGCCGAGGCCCCAAACGGTCTGGATGAAGCGGGGGCTGCCCGGGTCTGGCTCAATGAGCTTGCGCAGACGCGAGATCTGAACGTCGAGGCTGCGATCGAACACTTCGTATTCGCGCCCGCGTGCCAACTCCATCAGTTTTTCGCGCGACAGCGGTTGACGCGGATGACGTGCGAACACCTTGAGTACCGAGAACTCGCCCGTGGTGAGCGCGATTTCCTGTCCGTTCTTCGTGAGTGTGCGCGTGGCGAGGTTCAGGGCGAAGTCCCCGAACTCGAACGTTTCCATGGTTTCGCTGGGCGCACCGGGGAGTTCGGGGGGGGCCTGACGGCGCAGCACGGCATGAATGCGGGCGACGAGTTCGCGCGGATTGAAGGGTTTGGGCAGATAGTCGTCTGCGCCCATCTCGAGGCCGACGATACGGTCGACATCCTCGCCTTTGGCCGTTAACATGATGATCGGCGTGCGGTCGTTGGCGCCGCGTAGACGGCGGCAAATCGATAGACCGTCTTCACCGGGGAGCATCAGATCGAGCACGAGCAGATCGAAACGCTCGCGCACCCAAAGCTTGTTCATGGCCGTCGCATTCTCAGCCACAAAGACATTGAAACCCTGTTCCCCGAGGTAACGACGCAACAGGTCGCGCAGGCGCGGATCGTCGTCGACAACCAGAATTTTGGGAGAGTTTTTGTTTTCCATGCCACGTATCTTAGCCCGAATGTTGCGAAGTGAGGAAGCTGCCAAAGCGGGTTACAAAGGGTTACACAATTTACCCTACGCCTTGCGCGCTGACCATAGGCAGTGGGTACACTTGCACCCCTGCCAGGGCGAAAACCTGATGCATGGCATGAAGGACATACGCACAAGATGAGATGGGCTGCTGAGTTGACGCTACTGTTCGGGGGAATCATGCTCTGGGGGCACCTGGGCGTGGCGTATGCGCGTCCCGTGTCGCATTTCGGTGCGCACGCTCATCGGGCGAGCGTCCACCGGGTGCAGCACGTCGCGCCGATGCCGCGAAAGTCGCCGAAGCCTGCGCCTGCGCCGCCGCCGAGCGATGCCGGGGCTGAGCGCAACAACGACGAGCTTCCGAGAACGCCGCCCGATCGTCGTCCCAATGGACATATGTCGGCTGAGGACCGTCGCCTGCTTCGGCAGCACATTCAGGACGCTGTGCGCGAGTTGTATACCCACTGATGCGCCGCATGCATCGTCAAAGCTCGACAAGCCACGCAGACGTCGGCCAACGCGGCCCCCGAAAACGCCAGTGATGTCACGTTGACGCGAGCGCCTCATGAAACCGAATCCAGATCCGCCAGCCTCCGACGACGCTGGCTTTTTTTTCGCTCGCCGTCTGCGGATCGAATCGACGACGGCGGATCGCGCGTCGACTGTCACGTCGTTTTTCGCGCGTTCGATGCATTGCAGGCGCATGCGAGGTCTGCTTGCCGCCGCGTGGCTGACGGTGCCGCTCGCGGGTTTCGCGACGGGGACGGAGCACGCAGGGGCAGAACCGGCGGCGCGTTCGACGTCATGGCGGACTGCGCAAGGGTCTGGCGATACCGAGACGCGTTTGCTCACGGTCGACGACGCGCGTTACCTGCTCACCCGCACCGGGTATTCGCCCGACGCTCGCGAGCTTGCACCGTTTGTTGGATGCACGCGAGCGCAAGCGGTCGACCGGCTGCTGGCGCAGGCGCGGCGTACGGCCGTGACGCCGCCGCCCGATTGGGCCGACGACCCGCCGCTGTATGGGGGCGGTGTCAAACCGATGACCGACGCGCAGCGTCGCGAGCGCAACCAGCGGCGCAACCGCATGGTGGCGTCGCTCGCGGGATGGTGGGCGCAGGAGATGGCAAGTACGCCGTCGCCGCTCACGGAGCGCATGACGATGTTCTGGCACAACCACTTTGTGTCGAGCGACGACAAGGTGCGCGAGCCGGTCTTGCTTTATCGGCAGAACGTCTTGCTGCGTGCGAATGCGCTCGGCAATTTTGCGGCGTTGCTGCACGACGTGTCGAAGGACCCGGCCATGCTGATTTATCTCGACGGGGCGGGCAGCCGCAAGGGACGTCCCAACGAGAACTTTGCACGCGAAGTGATGGAGTTGTTCACGCTGGGCGAAGGGCATTACACCGAGCAGGACGTGCGCGAGGCGGCGCGCGCGTACACGGGCTGGAGCATCGATCGGTCGACGATGACCTACGTCTGGCGTGCCAATTTTCACGATGCCGGCATGAAGACAGTGCTGAACCGGACGGGCGAGTTCGATGGCGACCAGATGCTCGACATATTGCTGGCGCGTCCGCAGACGGCGATCTTCATCACGGGAAAGTTGTGGCGCGAATTCGTTTCGCCGACGCCGGATCCGGCGCAGGTGGCGCGCATTGCGGGGATTTTTCGTGCGAGTGGATACGACATTCGTGCGGTATTGCGTGCGTTGCTGCTGACACCGGCTTTCTGGGATGCGCGAACGCGTGGGACATTGGTCAAGTCGCCGTCCGAGTTCGTCACGGATACCGTGCGCGCGTTCGACGTCGGCTACGACGATCCTCAGATGCTTGCTCGGCAGATGCGAGTGCTTGGGCAGGACTTGTTTCGTCCGCCGAATGTGAAGGGCTGGCCGGGGGGCGACGCGTGGATAGACAGCTCGACGTTGCTTGCGCGCAAACAGTTTGTCGAGCGCATGTTCCGAGCGACGGAGAACGTGAATGCGGCGGGAGCGTCGATGGCGTTGCCGTCAATGCCGTCAATGCCGTCGCGCGTTGGAGTAAAGCGTAAGCCACTTCACACGGCGCAAACGATGCCGAGAGCGGTCGCGGGTGTGCGCTTCGATCTGTTGCGTTGGCTGCAACCTTACGCGCTTGGGCCGGAGGATGTTCCGGATGGGGCGTCGCGCGGGGCGTTGCAGCGCGCGGTGTTGCCGTTCAAGGCGGTGGCGCCGGAGTCGGCGGGTGCAAGCAGTGCGGCCTACCTGCAGGCGTTGCTGATGGATCCGGCGTATCAGTTGAAGTGATGGCCTGCTGGGGTGAGGGTGCGGGGTAGGCGTTATCGGGCGATGCTGCGGCATCCATGGGGTGCGGGGCGCGGGAGAGGTGAGATGCTTAGACGCGATTTTCTGACTTTCGCCGGTGGACTTGGCGCGGCGTGGCTGTCGCCGATGCCTGCGTACGCGACGGCACGCGAGTTGACCGGGGTAGGGCGTGGCGAGCGGGGGCATTACGGCAATCTGTTGATTCTTATCGAACTCAAGGGTGGGAATGACGGGTTGAACACGGTGATTCCGTATGCCGACCCGTTGTATGAGCGTTTGCGTCCGGCTATTGGTATCAAGCGCGATGAGGTCGTGCAGTTGGATGAGCGAAGCGGCTTGCATCCGGAGATGCGTGCGTTGTTGCCGATGTGGCAGGCGAAGGAGTTGGCGATTGTGCAGGGGGTGGGGTATCCGGCGCCGAATCTGTCGCACTTTCGGTCGATCGAGATATGGAATACGGCGTCGCGCTCGGACGAGTATTTGCGGGACGGATGGTTGTCGCGCGCGTTTGCGCAGCGGGCGGTGCCGCCGGGTTTCGATGCCGACGGGGTGATCGTGGGCAGTGCGGAGCTTGGGCCGTTGGGCGGTGGGGCGCGGGCGGTGACGTTGACGCATCCTGCGCAGTTTCTGCGCGAGGCGGGGCTTGCGTGGGGGAATGCGGCGCGGGTGAGCAATCCTGCGCTGGCGCATGTGCTGCGCGTGGAGAACGACATTGTGAGGGCGGCGGACGGGTTGCGGCCGCGTCAGGGGCAGTACGTGTTGCGCGCGCCGATGCCGCCGGGGGCGTTTGGCGGCGTGGTGAAGACGGCGTTGCAGGTGGTTGCGGCGGCGGATTCGCCGGCGGGCATGCCGTTACCGGGGCGCGGGGTTGCGGTGCTGCGTCTGACGCTGAATGGGTTTGATACGCATCAGAACCAGCCGGGACAGCAGGCGAATTTGTTGCGTCAGTTGGCGCAGGGGATGATGGCGTTGCGGGCGGGTCTTACGGAGTTGAATCGCTGGCAATCGACGATGATCGTCACGTATGCCGAGTTTGGCCGGCGTGCGCGCGAGAACGAGAGCCGTGGGACGGATCATGGCACGGTGGCGCCGCATTTCATTGCGGGAGGGCGCATTCGCGGCGGACTTTACGGGGAGATGCCGCGATTGAATGGGCTTGACGGCAATGGCAATCTGCCGTTTGCCGTTGATTTCCGAGACGTGTATGCGACGGTGTTGGAGCGTTGGTGGGGGTTGAATCCGCAGTCGGTGTTGGGCGGTGTGTTCAGGCCGTTGGACGTGGTGCGTGTGTAATGGGCTGCGATCGAGGGCTGCTTTGTTGTTGAGCGGCGGTCGTTATCGGCGGGGGGGCTCGAATCGATATGCGGGATGGACGCGGTTGGTTGGATCCGCTGATCGAAGAGGCGATGTCGCGGACCTTGGGAGGCGTGGCGCGTGATTTGAGGAGGCGAGTGTCAGCGTGCGCGCCAGGCGAGCCAGAACTTGCGCAGCGGGGTGAGGTCGATGCGTTGGTGGAGGACCTGGTAGTCGCTGGCGGCGACTTCGTCCATGAGGGCCAGTTGCAGGGCGGCGAGGGCGAGGAGCGGTTTTTGTTTGCGGCGATCCTGTTTGGAGATGGTGGCGGCTGCATCGGCGACGGCCTGATGGGCGCGGGCGTGTTGGAACTTCATGAGTGCTGTGAACGCGGGCGAGTATTTGCCGTTTTGCAGATCGGCGGCGGTGACGCCGAAGCGTTGGAGTTCGTCGATGGGGAAGTAGACATAACCGGCGCGCGCGTCGAGGCCTGCATCGGTCACGCGTCGAGCGAGCGTGATGGCGTGGCCGAGTGCGCGGGCGAGGGCTGGTGTTTGCGGGTCATTGAAACCGTAGATGTGAGCGACGAGTTCGGCGGGTGCACCGCCGGCGGCGTCGCAGTAGTGAGAGAGGCCGGCGAAGTCGAGGTAGCGCATCTGGGCGAGGTCCATTTCGGCACCGTGGAGGACAGCGTCGAAGGCGGGGCGAGCGAGTGCGGCGTCTTTGATGACGGGGGCGAGGGCGCGGGTGACGGGGTGAGCGGGGGTGCCGGCGAAGAGGCGCGCGAGTTCCTGGCGCCACCAATCGAGCTTGGCGTGGGCGACGCCGGGGTCACTGACGGCGGCGTGAATGTCGGAGATTTCCTGACAGAAGGCGTGGGCGGCGTAAGCGGCGTTGCGTTTGGACGGTGGGAGTTGGAGGAGCGCGTAGTAGAGTGCGGAGCCGGGGGGGGCGGCTTTCTGGCGGCAGTATTCGTGGGATTGCGCGGGGGTTGCGGGGGAGCCGGAGCTGTTGTCGGCGGTCTCTTGGGGTTGCATACGAAAGGGGTATCGGTTTGGTCAGGTGCCCGGACGTTGGGTGGGGCGCGCACTCGGGGCAAATGCCATGAATTGGAGCGAATTCTAGCATTGAGGGTTGGGTAGCGCTGGGGTGGCGTCGGGGTGGGGTGAGGCGCGTGGGGGCATTACGGGCGATTGCCGGTGAATTTCACTTCGTGTAGAATTCTCGGCTGCTTTGACGCATGCGGGCGGGGGCGGTAAGCCGCGCCTTTTCGTGTCCGATCGGACGCGCATGCCGTCGACCCGATGCTGGGGTGTCGTACCTTACAAGGTTACCGACGCCCACGGGCTGCGAGGATGGCGAAATTGGTAGACGCACCAGGTTTAGGTCCTGACGCCCGCAAGGGTGTAGGGGTTCGAGTCCCCTTCCTCGCACCAACTCCCCGTTTTGGCATCGGTTACGTAGGTCTCACTTCTTCCCGGAAAATCTCGCAAACGCTCGCCGAATAAGGCGGGTAGGGATTTTTGCGTCGATTCTGATTGTTCCCCACTTGCTCAAAAACTCACCTCTTCACACCTAAAATCGTGCCGGGTCCCCCATTTTTTACCCGAGGTTTCCCCACGAAATGGCATCAATTCAAAAGGTGGCGAAGGGCTGGCGCGTGCAAGTGATGGTTGATGGCCAGCGAGATAGCAGGACGTTTGATACGAGAGCGGCAGCGATGGCATGGTGTAGTGGTCAACTGATCCCGGACACTGCGTTAAGTTGTAGAAGTTCAGACTTGATCTGACAGTAAGGCCTTGCCAAGAGGCGGGGTTACCCGTTTTGATAGAGGTGCGAATCTTCATCAAAACAGCGCGCAAGCGCCAAGGAGTAACCCCGTGAGTAGTCT